>MVRS01000178.1 GCA_002067975.1 Syntrophorhabdus sp. PtaU1.Bin058 | reverse complement strand
TCAGCTCTTCTTCGGCAAGCTTGCGTGAAGTGATGTCCTCTGCGATGCCTTCATAATAACGTATCTTGCCTGCCGTATCCTTCACCGTAAGGGCGCTGAGCGATACCCATATCGTAGTTCCGTCCTTCCTGTAGAATCTCGATTCGAAATTCCTTACAATCCCGGAGTTGCGAAGGAGGCTATTAAACACCTTCCTTTCTTCAGGATTCACCCATAGCTGTTCGCCGATATTGGTAATGCTCGTTATCATCTCTTCGGGGGAATCGTATCCGTGCATGCGGGCCGTCGCAGGGTTTAGACTTATAAACCGGCCTTCCGGCGTACTCTGGAAGATACTTTCTACTGCATTTTCAAAGATACTGCGGTATTTTTCTTCACTTTCCTTCAGCGCCTCTTCCGCCCTCTTGCGCCTGGTAATGTTCTGAGAAGTGGTTTCATAGTAAAGGATGGTGCCCGACGCATCACGAACGGCACGTGCATTCACGGAAACCCATATCGTGCCTCCGTCTTTGGTATAATGCTCTGTTTCGAAGCCTTCAACGGAACCATTGCCGTCTACCAGTTCTTTAAGCCGTTTCCTGTCCTCAGGATGAACGTATATTTGATGAGTTATGTCCGTGACGGTCTCTATCATTTCCTCCGGTGATCCGTAACCGTGCATCTTTGCTCCGGCAGGATTGATACTCAAATAACGGGCATCCGGACCGATCCGGAAAATACCCATGACGGAATTCTCGAAGATGCTGCGATATTCCTGCTCTCTTTGTCGGAGCGTCTCTTCCATCTGCTTGCGTTCCGTGATGTCGCGGTCAATACCTTTATATCCTGAAAACCCCCCTTCCTCGTCAAAGACCGGGACACCGCTGGTCTCGAGCACTATCTGCCTGCCATCCTTATGGAGGTTTACATTCTCCAATCCTGAAAAAGGTTTTTGGAATTTCGCAATATCCCCAAAAAGTACGGCTATCCTCTCTGCCTCATGCGGGGGCATAAAATCGAACGGCCTTCTCCCGACAACCTGCTCCGGTTCATACCCCAGGAGATCTTTGACCTTTGAATTGGAATAGGTATAGAAGCCGTTCCGGTCTATTTCCCAGACCCAGTCACTGGCTGTCTCCACCAAGGAACGGAATCGCCGTGCGCTGTCCCGCAGTGCCTTTTCTTCCGGTTTGTACTCTGCTTCCGATTTTTCCGGTTCAGTAATGTGCCGGCGCATTTCTACCATTTCTTCTGCGTGTTGTTCCTGTACCTCTTTGTGGTCTCTCATATAACATCGGTATCTTACGTAATAATACTAAACCCTGTTAAAAAGACAAGATAATATTATCAGATTGAGGATTATCGAGGTTATAAAGGTCACCAGCGTCCCTGAACACGGGAGTGTTGTTGCTCAGTGTGAATGAGCAGGTAAGTCGTCATGTTGATGTTCAATAATACGGTGGTAGTCCTCCCCTGATGCGTTGGCTGGGTCAACATGGATCGTAGCATTGGCGAGGTACCGCAGTTCATGCAAAAGCTGGTGCCGTACCTCCTTTGCGATCTCATGACCTTCTTCAACGGAAAGCTCCGGGCTTACGGCGATATTCAGTTCTGCATGAAGCCTGTGCCCCAGCCATCTTACCCGCGCTTCAGAAAGGTCCTTTACTCCGGGTGTATGATTTACCGCGTGCCTGATCTCATCGATAATCTCCGGGTCTATCCCGTCAAGCATGCGGGTAAAGATGGATTTTCCGGATTCCCATACGATGCGGAGGATTGCCACGGTGATGAGCAGGCCGACGATGGGGTCCGCCAGTGGATAACCCAACCAGACGCCGACCGCGCCAAAGAGTACGGCCAGACTCGTGAGCCCGTCTACGCGTGCGTGATGTCCATCGGCAATGAGGGCGGCGCTTCCGATCTCTTTGCCGACCCTGATGCGGAACCTGGCTACCGCTTCGTTGCCGATGAAGCCGACCACCGATGCAGCGATTACCGCCCAGAGGTAGCTTACCGTCTGCGGGTGAAAGAAACGATCAATGGACTCATAACCCGCGATGACGGCACTTAAGAGTATAGTGAGCACGATTGCCACACCTGCCAGGTCTTCGACGCGTCCGTAGCCGTATGTAAAACGTCTGTTAGGCCTCCGGCGTGCAAGCCGGAATGCAACCCACAGCGGGACAGCGGTGCCGGCGTCACCGATGTTATGAATAGAATCGGCAAGAAGCGCCACACTTCCGGAAAACATGACAACAATAATCTGAAGCACGGCAGTCGCGAACAGGCCGGCGAATGACCACTTAATGGCCCTTATTCCCCTTTCCGTTGAGATGATAGACGGGTCAATGGTACCGTGCGTATGGAGATGGGCGCTTTGGCCGTGGTCGTGCTCATGATGATTGTGATGATGATGGGTGCTGCGATGATCGGTCATGTCTTAAGTGTTTGCCTCGTTTCTTTTCCTTTGTCTGACCCTTCTGCTCGCACAAGCTAAAGAACCTTGAATGTTCCAACAAAACTATCGAACACATTCAGATATTGATCAAAGTAAGTAGGTGAATTTGAATAACGGAGCAGATACCCCCTGTCGCCCTTCTTAAAAAGGATCTGTTTCTTCATGTACGTCCCTGATGTAACCAGCTCAATCGCATCGTACCCATCAACTTTTACGGTCTTTTGCGAGAGTTTCAGCCCCCCGGAGTTGGCGACAATACTGTCGGCGATAACATCAAGGGAACGGGCCTGGTCTATTTCGCTTAGCTGCCACGCATACACCCCAATAAACCCGCTGCTTTTCGTATGCGAGAAGCCTATGGCCCATGGAGTATTTTGTCTTTTGATTATGCCATCGCTAAATACCTTTTGGCGCTCGACTTGCCAATCGCTGTCTAATAATCCCACAGAAAAATTGTTCTCCACAGAAAAATTGTTGTTTTGAATGACGCCGGTTGTAGTCGTACATCCAAAGAATACCACCAAGACAACTACAAGCCATAGGAATTTCAATAGACGCATGCCCCCTCCTTATTCACATTTTTTTATTAGTTGAATCGCCTTACTAAGCAATTCTTCCTCTCCTGTATTCTGATCGATAGGAAGATCAGGAATTAAGCCCTTGCCCTCAATAGAGACACCGCCAGGCAGAAAAAAATGTCCGATCGTGAGATATAGGCCGGCATCGTCCGAAATAGGTACAAAGTTCTGAACAGCGTTTTTTCCATACGTCCTCCTGCCTATGAGCTTCGCCCTATTGTTAAACTGCATAGCTCCGGAAAACAATTCCGAGGCGCTGGCACTGCCCTCATTCACGATGATCACCACGGGTCGCTTATAGGTCGGTTCTCCGTTCGCCGCAATCTTAACATTGTATCCAGGGAAGTTGCTCTCAAAGGATACTATCGTTCCTGGATTAAGGAACATCCTTGATAGTTCGAAAGAGGATTCGGCATCTCCTCCAGGGTTATTCCTCAGATCAATAAGCAGACCTTTCAACGCAGGGGCCTTCGCTTCCATCTCATAAATAGCCTTTTTAAAATCGGTCACGGTATCCTTGTAAAAACCTGTTAGTCTTACATAACCGTAATGACTATCAAGGATCCTCCATTCAATTGTCTTGAGCTGTATGAAGTCTCTTGTCACGGTAAAATCCAACAGATTATCGGTGTCCTTGTGACGAACCGACAATCTAACCTTGCTCCCCACCGAAAAACCTATATCTGACAGCAGTTTCAAGGCCTCGATAAATTTCATCTTTGTTATCTGTTTCCCGTCAATGCTTACGATAATGTCTTTCGGTCTCAGACCCGCCTTCGAGGCAGGACCGCCTGGCACCGTTGAAACAACCTCGATATTTCCATCATCGGTTCGTGCAATATCAATACCTATACCGATGTATCTGTCCCTCATACTATTCATGAAAACCCCGGCCATACCTGGTGGCACAAAGTAACTGTATCTATCCAGTGCCTTTGCCATCCCATCCAGCGCCGAGTAAAGGAATGCCCTTTTATCTACGTCCTCCCTGGATGCCATTTGCACCATAGAGAGGGCATTTGCCAATAGCTGGATGTCCCTATATGACGCTGTCTTTGGTTCATATTTTGGTATTTGGCTGTCTGCTCCCCCGAAAGAAGTGAACGGGAAAACCAACGCAGCTATCAACAAAACTACGCAAGAGATATTAAGCAATCGATATGGCCGCATTTCGATCCCCCCCATAGAGATTCTAAATTTATTGATTACCATTTAAAATCTTCGATTTCAAGAGATAAATAGAGGTTACAGTGTTGTTGCTTGTCCCCTATCTCTCTCTGTTGCGGTGAATTTGATCTACGGGCCGGGCCGCGTCCGGTCTGTCAGCTTTGGCGTTGACGAAATAAAACGGTTACTGTTACGCAGATAACGGGAAAGGGGCCTTATTGGGCAGCGTTACTGCGGGCATGCGCTGGAAATGGAAAGAACTTAGCTGTGACTGGTGCAGCGGAAGCAAGGAGCCGGCCAGACACTGTAATAACGAATATTCACAGTGTCAGGGCAACTGCTGGGCATGTAACGGCAAACGGGGTGACTACGGGGTTTCATGCTGGGACAAGAACGGCAACCAGTGTTCCATTAAGCCGTAGATATTCCACGAACATTTTAGATGTAGGCAGGATTTTGCCTGCACCTGAAATCAAATTCTTGTGATATTCACAGGTACGTCACTATCAGCAACAACCGGTACCGGTGGGCGGGGAGTTGTCCGAAGGCAAGGTGCAGCAGCAGGCACTTTTCCGTCCAAGGAACGAGTTGATCACGGCAGCGGCGCAACCGACACCGGCCTTCACTATTATTGCCCCGAAGGGGCAGTTCTGTTGACATGCACCACACTCTATGCAGGCATCCCTGTTAATGATCTCGGCTTTGCCGTTCGGCATAGCGAGGACCGCCCTTGGACAGACTTGCAGGCAGTTCCCGCACCCCGTACAATTTTCAGGCACGAGTGCAAGGGTTACAACATTCTTTAGATAGGTAAGCGTTTGCATCAAATCCGCCTCAATGGACAAAAAAAGAGGTGAACCACAGCACACAACCGAATACAGCCCCCGCAATCTGGAGGGGAACGGCCCATCGCATCTCCTTCTTAACCCCGGAAAGAGAAGTAAACGTTGAAGAACCGGTAAAGTTCATCGCCAGGTACGTTGACAATACCGGGATCAGCAGAAGCCATGCATAGACCTGAAGCGTCCCGTTGCGCGTTCCGTTATCACCCTGGATTGCAAAAAACAGTATTGCGCCTGCGACACCGGGAAGAAGGCCCTTTATCGAGAATGATCTTCCGGGAAGCCATGGAAGGAGAAGGGGGGTGCAGAAGGCGCCTGCCGTTATGCCTATAACCATCGCCAGTATGGCGTTGTAACTATATCGAAAGGCCATGTCGAGAGAAGTGCCGGTGAGAAAAAGGCTTGCCAGGAACAAAATGGCGAGAGCCAGCAGGGCTATCTTGGCAGCACCGATTATCTCAACGGGTACCAGGACGAGCCGTTCAACAACAGGAAACGTCTTTGTCCTCATTGACGGAGTTGCCGCAAGGCCGGCGTCAAGGAACGCCGGAATATCCGATGCCTTAACAGGCCCGTACACCACTTTGAATCCGGACCGCCTCTTCACCTCAAAGGCTGCCACGCCGGGACCTGAAAGCTGGGGAAGGATAAGGGTGCGGTGATTGACAACCTTTCCCAGGCTGCTTGAAGCTATGCGCCCGATGAGCTCTTCCGTCCCGAAGGTCCCCTTTCCTGCGGCACACCACACATTTATTCCCTTTGTGTCGAGGACCAGGATCCAACCGTTGCGCCCTGAAACAGCCTCTCTCAGTCTGTCAAAGCTCAGCTTGTAATTGGCAGTCACGAAAACAGGGTCGTTCGGCCCTGGGTCCCCTGATGCGTAGAGTCCCGGATCGACAGTATAGTGCATGCGCCTTATGCCGAATCTGACCCTGATTGCCCCGAGAAGGTCCTTCTTTGTCAGCGAGGCTGCAATCCGGGGAACCGGCCCGCCCGGTGTTTCAATTACCCCGTTCACAAATGGCTGGTCAATGCGCGGAGGGCTTACCTGGGCCCCTTGGGAATTTCCGCAGCAAGGGGCAGCAGCTCCCTGTAAGGATGACACGTTGTCGCATATATTGATAACGGTTATATCCATGGTAAATCTTCCGGATATGATTATATCATATTCTCCATAAAAATTGCGGGTTGTCTCGTCTTGCCACGGGTACGTCACTGTCGGTCAATAAAAAGCTGCAAGGCTTTACCTCGATAGATTAATGACTGCCCGATAGACCCCCTTTACGACCTCCGACATTTTATCAAAATCAAGGGTATCGATTGTATCGGCAGCGCTATGATAATTTCGGTTCCTGTAAAAGGCCGTGTCGGTTATCATCACGGCTTTATATCCGAAGCGCCAGAAGCTTTGGTGATCCGAAAAGTCGATGCCGGGAAGAACGGCAGGGGCCGTCAGATCTTCAACGTCCAATCGGCAGGTCTCCATGATACTTTTCTTCACCTGCGCGACGAGACTCCCCTGCCCCCACTTCCCGACGACCGCAATATAGTTGCCCTTGTCCGGATAAAACCATTTCAGGAAGAACACAGGGTATCTCTGGGATCTTGGTTTATCGGAAAAATATCCGATCATCTCCAGGGCTATCATGGCGCGGATATGAACATCCGTATCATAAAGTGATTGTGCGAAGATATAACTGCCCATGTGGCGTGTGCGAAAAAATTGCGGCTCTTCAAGGGTGAATGCCACAAAATCGGTCCGGTATCTGAGATCAGGCTTCTGGATATTCACAAGACGCGCCAATTCGATCAGGCCCGCAACGCCGCTTGCGTTGTCGTCTGCCCCAGGCTGGTCGCCGTACACGTCATAATGCGCCCCGACAACCACCCTTTCTCCGTCCTGAGGCCCGAAGGTGCAGATCACGTTCTTATATACCTTTTGGTCGTGAGTAAAACTCTGCACGCTTACGTTGCACCCTGTTTTGGCAAACTCGGCCAGAATATATTCTGCGCTTTTATCGAGGGAGGAAACGTGCTTTGCGCTGCGCGGTGGGTGTATGGTCGTGAGCACCTCTACATCGTGCCTCATGCGCCCTTTGTCCACCGGCACCTTCATCTGCGCACCCGGTTCATCTCCGTAGAGATCCTGAACGCAGCAGATGGAAATAATGACCAGAAAGATTGCGCATGCATGCTTTAAGCGTTTTGATCTAAATAAGTCTCTGAATCCAAGCCCTTTCATGAGCCCTCCTTTTCCATCCCTGTCTATATCCTCCATATATATATTGTTAATATATGAACTATTATATGAAAAAATATATCCTTCATTTTTTCCGCAAACCCTGCCTTATCTTCTCCAGGGATTTGACAAGCTGTTCTGATTCGCTTTTCGAAAGTGCGCCTATGATCCTTTTCACCTCTTCCATATAGCTATCCTCGACGTTTAGCAGCACTTCCTTCCCGCGGGGGGTAAGACGGATCGCATTATACCGGCGGTCCCCGGGAACGTCAAAACGCGTAACAAGCTTTGCCTTTTCCATCCTGTCTATGAGCGAAGTAATGTTTGAGCGATTCACAAGCAGCATCCTGCTCAGCTCCCTCTGCGTCAATCCGATCCCGTCATCTGCCTGGTGATAGAGGATTTCCATCAGATTGAACTGTACGTCGGTTATGCCGTGATCCTTGAAGAAGACGCGTGCGCGTTTCTTTAAAATGTCACCGGTAAAATAGATATTGAGAAGCGCTTCGTGCTCCCTTACCTGTATTCCCTTTTTAAGCCCCAATTCCTTTTCAAGCTTCATGACGGATTATGGTTTCTCCATGAATAGTTCATATATAAACAATAGCCGGCCCTGGATATTTTGTCAAGCGTTTTTTCCGGCCGCTTGAGGCCGGATGCGGAATCAGCATAGCGCAGGGCGCATAGCGGAACGCCCGTGAGACGCGAAAGGCTCTGCCGCATTGTCTCTTTGGCTTTGCCATTCACTATCGACTGACGACCGCACCCTTCTGTCCTACATTACCTCTTTCACATCCGACACATTACACTCAAGCATGGCAATACTGGCGAGGATCCTTTTTGTATTTCTTTTTACCGCCTCTATCTCGTTGCCTTCCTTCATGATCCCTTCGGCCAGCTTTTTCATTTCCTTGATCTTTCTGTCAATCGCTTCGATCTTGCTCATCATCTTAGTGCCCTCCTCCATCCTTTTCTTTCCTCAGGTCTTTGAATCTCTTGGATTTTACTTCGTACCGGGGAAGGCTCCCGAAGGGGTGGACCACAATCCGGAAACCAAGATTAACCTTGACACGCAGGAAGTCCTTCAGTCTGCTCAGGACCTCTTCTTTCTTCGTTTCATATCCGGTATTAAATTCGATCTCGAGAAGGATGTCGTCAATATCGCCTTTTTTACTTACGGTGACCTGATAATCATTACCCAACTCAGACATGCTCCTCACAACCTCTTCTATAGCGGTAGGGGCAAGGAGAACGCCCTTTACCTTTGTGATGTCGTCTGTCCTGCCGATTACACCGCCTTTGATAATCCTGAACGTACGCCCGCAATCGCATCCATGGTCTGCCCACTGAATCACATCTTTCGAATCAAACCTGATGCAGGGTTTCCCGATCCTGTCCAGGGCCGTGACGACCATCTTTCCGCTTCTTCCGGGCTCTTCGATAATCTCTCCCGTCTCGACATCTTCAATCTCGATAAGGAAAAACCCTTCATTCACGTGAAGCCCTCCGGGCTGTGATGTGCACTCATAAGACCAGGCGCCGATCTCCGTTGCGCCTATGTGATCATAGACCTTTGCCCCCCATGAGTCCTCCATTCGCCTCTTTGTTGTGGGAATGCTGGCGCCGGGTTCTCCCGCGCAGGTTATCCGCCGGATGAACAGGTCCTTTACCGGATCGATCCCCATCTTCCGTGCCGTATCGGCCATACCGAGGACATACGTGGGAGTAGCCATGAAGGCGGAACATTTCAACTCCTGCATCTTTAAGATCCTGGCCTCTGTATCAAGGACGCCACCGGGAACCACCTCGCAGCCGAGCTTCTCTGCTGCGTAGTGTCCTGCCCAGAAGGCAACGAAGATATTATACCCGAAGGGGATGAAAACCCTGTCCGTATCTCTGTACCCCTGCGCGTAGAGGATGTATGCCCAGCATTCCGACCACCATTCCCAGTCCTGCCAGGTATCGGCCTGGTAGACCGGGGTGCCGGTCGTGCCGCTTGTCTGCCGGAATTCGGTCACTTCATTTAATGGGACCGCCAGGATATCGCCGTAGGGAAACGGCGCCCTTGACTGGACTTCACGGAGCATCCCTTTATCTGTTTTCGGTATCTTCTTAATATCGTCCCTGGTCTTTAAGTCTCCCGGTTCAAAACCGGCATCCTTATAAAGCTTTCTGTAAAATGGAGAATTATTGTATGCCCAGCCGATAATTCTCTTGAATTTCTTCAGTTGCAGCATCTGAAGTTTTTCTGCGGGCAACGTCTCAAGTACCGGATTCCAGTAAATATCGTTCTTTGACATATGCTTCTCCTTAATATTTTTTAATTACTGCTATCGGTAATGAACACCGGCCTTCCATCCTTATTTTTGCCCCCCCATGTGGTTCAATCACACCTTCGGCCACTCCCCATCATAAGTCTCCGCCCGTGGCATTGCCACCGGCGCAGCGCCAAGGTGTTGAGCTGCTTTCACATCGAAACCAGTATTCCTCTCTTTGCCATGGATATTTTTTCTTTCGGGAATGTGCCTCCCTGCTTAATAACCCCTTATTACTTATTAAAAACCAATTCTACATTCTTAAATGGTATAATGGATTAATATTTACAATATTTAGCTTTTTTGTCAAGAAAATAATTCTCCTTGCGACATTCGAGGCACTTTTAACGACTATGCTATTTAAAGTATTGCAATAATTCATTTTTTATCATAATCTTTTGATGGAAAAAAAGAAAATGCCGAAATTCAAACCTGTACGACAGTCACGGATCTCTGATGAAGTAACGGAGCAGATAAAGCAGTCGATACTCCTTGGCCATTTTAAGACAGGCGACAAACTGCCGCCGGAGCGCGACCTCGCTGAAGAGTTTTGCGTAAGCCGCGTAGCCATCCGTGAAGCCTTGAGGACCCTTGAAAATTCAGGTTTCATTGTGACGCGCCAGGGCGTCACCGGTGGTGCATATATAATCGACCTCTCCTTTCAGCAATTGGTTAACGCCTTTCTGGACCTTTTCCTTACCGGCAAGATCTCCATACCGGAATTACATCATGTAAGGCGGCTTATCGAGCCGGAGGTTGCGCGGTTAGCAGCTACACGGGTCACGCCGGAATACACGCAGATGCTGAGAGACGCCCTTGAAGCGGAAAAAATCCCCACCGCCTCCGCCTCCGAAGAGGTTGACAGAAAGACGGTTGTCCATTTTGTCCTTGCAGAGATGTGCGGGAACCGTTTCCTCGAGGCGCTGGTAAGGTCTGTCGTCGGATTATCGAAAAAACTCGTCGAAACGATCGATGCCGACCCCCGCCCCCTTCATCCTGTAGGTATGCATGTCCCCATTGTCGATGCTGTCCTCTCCGGGGACCCGGAAAAAGCGGCAGAAGAGATGGAAAAACACGCCATCGAGTTTGGGAACATCCTCATTCAGCTGGAAAAGACCTTCAGACAAAATAAATACTAAACCCCCATTTAGAGCAGATACTCGTCGCTGGTCGCTCGATACTGGATACGGAACCGGCATAGCGCAGGGCGCATAGCAGAACACTCGTAACTTCATCGCGGAGATGTGTATTCTGCACGCCCTGCGAGAGGATGTTGTATTAGGCATTGTTTATCAAAAAACTGTTGTAAAATGGAAAGAATTGCCTGAAAATTGGGGAAGCAGATTGCAATGGGCGGAGACTCGCAGGCAGGTCGCGATTTCGCCTGTACTGCTGGCAGGAGATACGTTGGAGACGTTGTTTGGGATAATGACCGGTATCGGGCTCTCCGCAGCGTGCGGTTTCAGGATATTTGTCCCGCTGCTTGTTATGAACCTTGCCGCGCTCTACGGGTACCTCCACCTGACGCCAGGTTTCGAATGGATCGGGGGTTATTATGCGACAATCACATTCGGCACCGCGACGGTCCTTGAGGTGCTCTCCTATTATATCCCCTGGCTTGATAACCTGCTGGATGCCATTGCCTCACCGGTTTCGATTATTGCAGGTACCGTTGCAGCGGCGTCCGTGATCGTTGATATGCCTCCGCACCTAAAATGGATACTTGCAATCATTGCCGGCGGCGGGATTGCTGGTTTTGTTCATGTCGCCACCGGCGCCATCCGTGCAAAATCATCGCTGCTGACCGGAGGAGCGGGCAACCCCCTGATCGCAACGCTTGAACTGGCAGGGGCGGTCATCATAGCAATCTCCGCAATCGTAATCCCCGTCCTGTGTATTGCGTTCGTTGTAGTTTTCGGCATCCTTGCACTATACAAGGCCAGCCGTTTTTTCTTCAGGAAAACAACGTAAGCTTCCCGCGCGAAGGACCGGATGCTATTCGCTGGATGCTCGTCACTGGTCACTCGATGCTGGATACGGGTTATCGTAAGTCGTAAGGGGTTTAATTGCCTAACGCCTCCCGGGATCCTTTTTAACCTTTCACTTTTCACATTTCACGGAATTAATATTTCTCACGCCCGCTTTGCTCAAGGCCGCAGAAAAGTATTCTTTTTCTTTCCTGTCTGATTGTGAGAGAGCTCGGTAAAACCGGTTGCCGCAATACTATGCAGTCTCATTTCTTGAAAAATCTGTCCTTAAAAAAGCCCCGGCTCTGATACAAGGCTGCAACAGGATTGTGCCCTGTGGAACGGTCTTTTACTACGAGAGGTGTCGTCTCGGCTCTACTGTACCTCAAAAACAGAATATCGTGACCAACGCAAAGTCCCATCATTATGTTTAGATCAGTTTTTTCCCTATTGAGTACTTCGGCCTGCAGTATGGGGTTACAGAATATATCCCCTGGAATGCCCATATCCTGTGGATTTATCTCTCCACAAAGGCATGATACGGAAACTACGTTGAAACCATTGTCTTCAAGAATGTCGGACAAGAGCTTTGATTCGGGCATCAATGCGTAGCATGTCGCGATCCCCAATCTTGTCATTCCCCTTATTCTTGCGTATTCCATAATCTCGTCAATTCTGGTCCAGGACCACTTTTCTTTTGCCTTTTCCGGGTTAAGTACTTTACCCATCAGACCAAGCCACCCGTGAATTACTGCCTGGTTTTCAGGCTGCCTGTATTTCTCCATCGTTTCAATAGCTAATTCCGAATACTTTTCGGTTGGACAGGACGTTGGGGCCTTCTTTTTCTTTTCCTTAGAGCCACATCGAAGAATGGTGCATTTGACGCATTGTGGACTATCCTTTTCCATTCGTGGAACTCCTTTTCTTCACTCGAATTTGTCCCGTATTTCCACCCAGTTATTAATATGCCAATTTATAGAGGCAGAAGGGATGTCCTACAATAATTCAATAACCATCCCACAGTCAAAGAATTTCTTATCGGCTGATCGATCCCCCATAATCCCACCCTTTTTAATCTTCCTCCAAAGGTCAAAAAATGCAATTGCAAGATGTTAAGGATTCACAGAGACCACCGCAACCTCAAATCTAAAGAGCGTCCCTAAGGTGTCCGCATCATTGAATGGGGCTCTAAAAAGTTTGTTGGGTTTGAAAGGAATACCAAGGTAGTCAGATCAGGGAATGGGTGCACTGCAAGCTACATTTTCATAGTAACTCAGCGTTTAATATACGCGTTCAGCCCGATAATAACAGGCTTACCATCCACTTCGGCGGTGGTGACGGTATTCCCATGTGTGCTTGCAAGTATAAGGGTTTTACCGGATGACGACGGCGTTGGGTTTTCCAGGTCAATTTCGATGCAGAGTTTGTTATCTTTGATTTCAACGTTCATAGCCATGGTTGATCCTCCTATTCGGTTATTAAGCATCACTTTACCTGCACGCCCGGAATGTGTCAATGAATAATTATGTCTACATCCTGGAATGTTCCGATAAAACCTTATGCACAGGCTCCACCAATAATATAGAAAAGCGAATCAAGGGGCATGACAACGGCAAAAGCGGGGCTGGATACACGCGGGCACGGCGGCCGGTTAATAGGCGGATTAGGGACGTTGGTAACTTCTGTAACTTACTCATAATCCACTCCTGTCTCTCATTCATGCCTCAAAGTGTGAAATGCCAGCCTGAAGGGCCATTTCGTTAACTGACTGCATACCTCTGGTGGCAGCAAGTTAGTTACCAAAGTTACCAACGTCTCTGTTGCCCTTGATTGTCGATGCTGTCCTCTCCGGGGACGTGGAAAAATTACCGGACCATAAGTCGAAGTCAGAAAGGCTTTTGTCGTATCTGCCAATCAGATCATCTTTTTATTGTAAGCCTACCGTATTTTTCACCCATCAAAATGTGTTTATAGGCACTCTTGCTTTCTTGCGGGACGGTTAATTCAAAACCAACCTTGCCCTGAAAAAGTAATATGAAATCAGAACCGCCAAACAAGAAATATCCGAGTATATCCCCCTTCCTGACCGTGTTGCCCACCTTGACAGTATCTTCAAAATTAACCGAGGATACTTGTGACATTCCAACGGGCAACAATGCCACCAGGCCATACCTTTGGGTTTCGATAATTACACAGCCACGCGTTTCAATATTTTGCCAGCCGGGGGTGCTTGAGTCAAGGACATATCTCTTGGTTCCGGTATCCCAAGTTACAATACCGCCAACCGCATCATCGCTCTGAATAATACGAACTTCTTTTATTGTTCCACCAATCGGAAAGTGATAGCGGTGATAATCGTATACATCGAGAAATGTATGTGTTAATGTTCCATTGGCAAATACATTTTTGTACGCGCTGTTTTCACCAATAAGCACAGCTATGGACTTCAAAACATTGGATTTGACTGCAACGCCCTTCTTATGCACAATGTTAGAGTTTTTGTCTATTTTCCATACGCCCTGAGGCCTCGAATCGGCAGGAGAAGATACGATTGACGGGTCATCTGGAGATGCAATCGGGCGACGATCAGGAGACTTCAGGCTCCTTGCAAAAAAATCATTGAATGTTTTCCATTTTGACGGATCTTCATACCAATCTTTATTCAATCCGAACCTTTCATCTTCTAAAGCCTTTTTGTAATATTCATCTTTCCACGACCCCTCTTTGCTTAAATACATACCCCATTCTTTTACAAAATTGATCAACCATGTGCGGTATGGTTCATGGTATTGCAGTGAATTATTGTAATATCCTTTATCCTTTAATGCGGGGAGCGGTTGATCATTGATGAAATAGAAGTAATCCAAACTCTGATCGATTTGATCGTACAATTTTGAATAGGGAAGATTCGGCAAAATCGACCAGGGCATTGCCTTTGCTGCCCAATCTATAAAAATATAATATTCTTCTAACGTCTGGGCCGGATTTGTTGCTTTGTCTTTATTATGCTCTTTTGCTTTATTAATTGAATCGATAAGCATTCTTTTTATTTCCGCATCATGCTCTACCATAGTTATCAATTGCTGCGTAATTGGCTCATGCCTTATTTGCGTCGACTTGTTGTCCTGTGCACAGGCGTTAAGGCTCAAAAAATAGCATAATGCAACGACTGTAAATAACCATGCCAAACTTTTTTTCATTTTCATGGATGCTCCTCCTTCCGAAGAAAGCTATGCTTTCCTGTTGCAGAGATACGTATCAGATTTTCCCCTTGCCTTTCCTGAATGAAGTATAGTGAACGTTCTTCAATAACGATCCAACCGCCACAGAATCTCTTGTCAATTGATTTATCCCCCATGAACCCACCCTTACTTTGATCTTCCTCCAAAGGTCATAAAAATGCAATGAAATTCTTTACCGGCGGTAACATGATAAAAACCGTGAGGCCTGAACTGGATGCTGGATACTCGTTACTGGATGCTGGTCAGGTACATCGAGGAGCGAGATACGAGGGACAAGTCTCTTGCTTTTGTTGTCATTGCAAGGAGCGAGGCGATGTGACGGTCTGCTCACGTCTAACGACTTATTGATATATCTCTATCAGCCGATGAATTGCAATGAAAATGTTGAAGGGCATCGATTTTTACTTTCTTTATAAAAACTGATAATAAAAGACTTGACCCCCAAAGATTTATCATGTAGAAATTCAATGTTGTTGCTCGTTTTCGTTGGTCCCTTTGTCCGGTTCCCGGATTCCTATGGTCCTGCCTCTTGACCACACATAGCGAAGACCTTTTGTTATCCGCTTGAACCCGAATAAAAGCCAGAGTCCCATCATAGTCCTGAATGCCGCAGCAAGAAACCCCGGTTGACCATTCCTGCCAATAATGTAGCCAGGGTCCTCCCGGCTATACTTTAATCTGGAGAAAAAATAAATCAGGTCGCTAATACCGTCTACAAGAAAGACAAGTCCGGCAGTTGAAAAGCAAAGGAACATGAGGCCTGTTGTGGTTATCCTGACATTTATTTCTCTCGCTTTTCGTGGAACCACTCTGTCAGCTATAAGCCGGGGTTTCCATACCAATATCATACCCATTGCTATGTAAAGAATCATATTCAAAAGGTTTAAGAAAACAGCAAAGTGTTGATAGTCCGGGTTTTGCTTAAAGATATCATATAGAGCTACCGATATGGTTTGCTCTATCATCAAAACACTATGAAAGAGAAGCCAGAGACCAAAGAAACGAATAATAACGATGGCAAAATCGGTTATATTCATGGTCGGGTAAAGATATCGTGTATATATTCAGGCACAGGATACGCCCTTCAACGATTCAATAATGATCCCGCAGCCACAGAACCTATTATCAATTGATTGATCCCCCATGAATCCGCCCCATTTGTAATCTTCCTCCAAAAGCCATAAAAATGCAATGAAATTCTTTACCGGCGGTAACAGAGGAGCAAAACGTGTTCAACCTTATTGATTCACTGATTGTAAACACTTTTGTTAATCAGGGCGTATGCCGCAGGTTATAACGTGTTCATCATTTTGATGTTCCCGTCCTTATCATAGCAATATGTAACGCCAGAGTGTGGTTCGCAGTGCGTGTAGTCGCATGCCCAGCAGCCATCCTTGCATTGTTGAGGATATTTCTCATTGCAATCCTGCGCTGCCTCCCCATAAGAAGAATCACGACAAACCTTACACCCAGGGAGAGGAAGCGCCTTAAAACATTCCCCCACTTTTACGGAACCAACGTCGTCCTTTGTGCTTTTAGCACTTGTGTTGCATCCAAAGTCCACGTCCGGACAATGGGCTTTTTCTGCTGCGTATGAGCCACTAACTGTAATAACGAAAGCCAAAACCAGAATGAGACAGCCGATTAATCTTTTCATCTTTATTTTTTTCCTTTTATTAGTTTTTGCCTTTGTTTTGATTTTCTGTAATTGCCATATGACCTTCTACCATCATCAACTCAGGTATTCGGCCGTCTGACCACCTCCTATTTGTGATAATAAACATTCAAACCAATGGTGACCGGTTTACCTTTGTAGAGGACATCATCAAATTTCTTATTGCCCCTACTGGATGCTATCACCATCGTCTTGCCGGATGACGATGGTTTCGGCTCCTCAAGGTCTGCTTCGATAATGATCTTCCCATCCGTTATTTTAGCTGTAATCATTGTCATCCTCCTTTAATTTGTCTACGCTATGGTGGGGCGGCATTTACTCGCCATTTATCCCCTGTAGTCTATACCCTACCTTATTCTGCTATCATAATATATCTGAAAGCTGGATAACAACAATTTCCAGGGGCTTCCAACGGTTTGTTGCAAGTTTAGTGCAAGAGGCAGATTTCTTATTTGTATTGTCATCGCAAGGAACGTAAGCGAAGCGGCGGTCTGCTCACGGTGGATACATCGCTATCAGCCGATGAGATTGTAATGAAAAATATTGAAGGACGTCGATTTTGCTTTCTTTATAAAAACTGATAATAAAAGACCTGACCCCAGAGGCTTTGACCCCAGAGGCTTTTCTTTGGACGTCCCCCTAGTTCTTGCGTTATGAGTCCCTCATTATATTTGTTGTCTCTGTCTTTATTTCAGTTTAGCATTAATCATCCAGGTTTCCCCTTTTTCCAAGACCCTCTCCTGCACCCATTCTAAGCTGCCTTTTTTAATCGTGACCTTCCATTTGCCAGGGTCCCTTGCCGATGAGGTATTGGTAGGCCAGTGATATTCTTTATCATTAAAGTACACAATTGCTTTGTCAGGCTCTGAATTAACATATATTTCACAGCCTTTTGATAGTGAAGATGGAAAAGTTATTTTTTTTGAAGACGGAACACCTGTTGCTGTCCATATTAAATTTCCTTTTGCTGTTGAAGCATGGAGTGAAAATGACTCACCATTTATCGGGATAGCAAGAGCCATGTCTTTATTTGCTTCTAAGGCAATATTATAAGACATAGATAAATCTTTTGATGTTACCTTCTGAATTCTGGCTGCGATAGGAGAAATAATCCTAACGGAAACAAGGTCAGATCCGTGGACAAAATTCCAATTGAAATCAGCCACATCCTTGTCAGATAAATTAGCTTGAATACCCGAGAGCTTCTTGATTTCAAAATAAGCTCCCAGCTTTTTATTAAGAGATTCAGGTGTTGTAGAATCAACAGCTTTTTTGGTCTCATATGATGCGTTTCTATATTGCTGCAAAATTTGGGATCTTGCCGTATCATCTAATGTTACCTTGCTTTTATTACTGGCACACATCAAGACACTTTCAACATTTTTTAGTGATTTTGCTTGATCTTGACCGACATTGACTGAAGGAAATACAAAAACAAACAAAAATAAACATGCTAGTGTCCTCACAGTTTTCATAATTTATCTCCTTTGTAGTAAATTTTTTTCATGACAAAGAAGAATTGTTATAACAAACCAAAATATCCCTGAGATAAAATAAACTAACTGAGCGATACTATAGAATTTGACAATTGGCGCTTCTAGGTCAATAGTTGAGTGATAAAATATTCTACTCAGTAAAAAATCATATCCCCAAAAATATGAACCAAATGAAAAAAGCAGACAGAGATTGGTTACTATGAATAAATTGATCTGAGACATCGTGCGAATGTTTATTCTATTTCCAGTATAAATTATGAAGGCCCAAAGCACACCAAGAAGCGCCAATGAAATTTTGCCGACAGATTCCAACTTTGAAAAGAAGAGTGTCGTAGCAATACGTTTTGCCTCGCTATTGTTCAGATTGATAATCTCCATTCCCGTGTCAAGTCCACTATGATATTTAAATAAAAACAAGGTAACCCCGATAAATAATACATCTGCAAGGACAGCAGCAATGTTTGTGAGGGTTGACTTCTTCATCAAATTTTTGAGACGTGCCAGTGATTGTTTAATATAGTATATTCTATGCATTTGATATTTTTAGTCTTCTAACATGCGGCTCACTTGGAGCCGCCTTTCTCGAGGGAGGTACGCGATTATCTTCCCCTAATACAGTGTACTATCCCTGGGGTTAGGTCTTTTATTATCGGTTTTTATCGTTATCATGATTCCGTAGTAGGATTAGGGACTTTGGTAACTTCTGTAACTTACTCATAATCCACTCCTATCTCTCATGCCTCAAAGTGTGAAATGCCAGCCTGAAGAGCCATTTCGTGAACTGACTGCATACCTCTTTAGTTACCAAAGTTACCAACGTCCCTGTTGCTCCTACTACAGGTTCAATCTTTACATTTTGTCGAATGTCAGGGTTGACCCTTTTCTTTCGTGCTTCGTCCGATAACCGCTGAACGTTTGGTTGCCTCGCACTCCAACTGGGGAATCTGGCTGTATTTCCCGGCTTTGAGGTCATTACGGATCTTGTTAAGCAAATCCTCCCTGGAGCGCTTGTTTTTGCATGCCTTGATCTCCTTGCAGAAGTAGTAGGTGAAGGCGCCATGCCAGCTACCTGCAATTTTGGCATCAGAACTCGTCTGATCGGACCGGCAGGCAGCCCACAAGATGTGATGAATAATCCCTTTATCCAGCAACAACCGGGCCACCCCGCGTGACTTTTTGTTTTCTACTTTTTCGAACGCCTTGAGCGATGGCGGCGGCAGGTAACGCGGTTTACGGTCAAGCAGCAGATCGATGCCTTTTAAACCTGTGCCGCTATGACAGGTATCCAGATATACCTCCAGGAGCACATTGGCTGGAAGCTGAACAAATAGATTGTGCAATGCATCGTCAACGATGATGTACTTCTTGTCCCACTGATTACCGGATTGCTTAAGATCGTATGGACAGAAAGCCTCATCGGCATGATCGGCTTCTTCGTCTCCATTCACATCAGGCACCTGGGTGCCATGGCTCGACATGCTGAAGACAAGGTACTCGTATTTGCCTGCCTTGGCCCCGGCAACCATATCTTTGAGATTCTTCATGATATTGTCCTTGGTTGCTTGAGAATCCTTCAGAATGGTGATGTCGCTTGATTTAAAACCGAGAAAGTTCTTCAATACGGCCGACATATCATTGGCATCATTTACGCAACCCTGTAAGGCTGCGCTGGGGTAATTTTTGAAATTGTTGATTCCAACACATAAAGCCCTTCTTTTAGTAGCCATACTCCCCTCCCTTCTTTGGTGCTGGTCTTATCGGCAACCTGGGATACACAGTCACCAGCAAGGCTGAGTGTCCACGTAAACGGGCTCTCTATTCCGCCTGTGTCCCTATCTCATTTCACCTCCTTTCGCGGCCCAAAGCTTACTTGGTTGTTTTAAACAACAAGCTGAAAATGGAAAGGGCTTACAATGCCGCTATTGAACGGGGAAATCGAGTTTCATAATGGTTTTTTGTGATATCAGGTAAAAAGGTATACCGCTGGGATTTTCCGATCTTTTTTCTACCCACGTGTCTGCAACCCACGAGAGCATTACCCCCCTCCGATAAGTCCATTATCTTCAGGCTGGTGTTAAATGTCAAGGACAAAATGTTTAATTATTGTAATACGTTGTCACATATAATGCTGTACGTTTGCCGGATACTTGATACTCGTTACTGGTCGCTCGATACTGGATACTGGTCGCTCGTTACTGGTCGCTCGATGCTGGTTCAAACCAGTGACAAGTAACGAGTAACGAGGGACAAGGTTTTTGCTATTCACTATTCACTATCGACTATCGACTGCCTTTATTCGGCTATCTCACAAATATCATCTTCAACGCGATCAAGAGGAGCGCCACCCCGAATACCCGCTCCAGGATGATATTCGGCAGACCTGTTGCAATCTTGGCGCCGAGGAAGCTGCCGAAGAAGAAACCAAGGCAGATCAGGCCTGCTATCTTCAGGTCCACGTATCCCTGCCTGTAGTACATCCATGCGGCGAGGATACCGATAGGCGGGATCAGAAGGGCCAGTGTCGTGCCTTGGGCATGATGCTGGGAGAAGCCGAACAAGAAGACCAGGGCGGGCACAATGATCACACCGCCGCCGATGCCGATCAGCCCGCTTAACGCCCCGGCGACCAATCCTAAAAGCACGTAAAGCAACATAGTAATCATAGTGTGCCACCTCCATTGCTAGATACTCGATACTGGTCGCTCGTCGCTCGATACTGGTTCAAACCAGTGACAAGCAACGAGTAACGAGGGACAAGTTTTTCACCTTTCACTATTCACTGCCTTTTATTATAGCACATACTTTATTCCTTCATCATTCATCAGCATGCAATCGCCCCTTTGATCTTTTTCTGTCCCTGTAGTACCGCAGGATGATCCAGCC
This sequence comes from Syntrophorhabdus sp. PtaU1.Bin058, assembly GCA_002067975.1. Taxonomy (GTDB): domain Bacteria; phylum Desulfobacterota; class Syntrophorhabdia; order Syntrophorhabdales; family Syntrophorhabdaceae; genus UBA5609. The sequence goes on along the minus strand of MVRS01000178.1, from coordinate 5,510 downwards.
TGCAAAGGATACGACAAAGACCAGGATCAGGATGGAATCGACACGCTTGATGTCTCTCTTCAGGATCATGAGGATATTGCCGCCAAGGCAACCAAGGCCCAGCGTGATCGCAATCGTAATGATCGCGGAGAGGCCGTCGGCAATCAGGAACTTTATACGGGAGATGCGCATTACTCCCGAGATGATGAATATGGGTGCCCTGAAGCCGACGAAGTGCCTTCCCAGGAATACCGTCAGGGCGCCCCATCGCGTGAATTTTTCTTCAAGCCTCGAAAGCGTGGCAGGCGAAACGATCCTGGAAAACCTTTTATGTTCAACGATCATCCTTCCGTATTTCCTGCCGATGGAATAGAGGATAAAATCAGCGATCAGCAAGGCCGGATAGATGACCGTGACGGCAGGGACAAGATTGATGACGCCGTGGGCAATGAGCAGCCCGCTCGTGATAAGCACCCCGTCTTCCGGAAAGGGAAGCCCCAGCCCGCCGAGGATCAGAAGGCAGAAGATGCCCGCATACGTAAAGTGCTGAATAACCGTGCCAGGATCGATCATGCCGTCACCCGGAAGCCTCCTCTGAGAACCCTGTTACAAAAAAATCATTATAGTTTCTCCGCGCCATTTATACAATAGTTTATCCCATCCCCCTTAACAACCTGTTTCTTTAAATGTACTATTTAAGTATATTATGAGAAACAACGATATCAGGTCAATATGTGCTATAATGGACGGACGGTGGACATCAAAGACGTTCTCACCCGTAAACGCGGGACAATCCTGAAACGCTGGTTTGACCTGATACTCGAAACATACCCTGCCGATGTAGCAATCTTTTTGAGGAACGAGCAGGACAGGTTCACAAACCCCGTGGGTCATGTCCTGACAGAGGGGACCGCGCTCCTCTATGACGGGCTCATTCACGATGTTGATCCTGAGAAGATATTATCGGCCCTCGACGGCATCATAAGGATACGCGCCGTTCAGGACTCTTTGCCGTCCCAGGCCGTAGGCTTCATCTTTCTTCTGAAGAAGGCAGTCCGGGAAGAGTTGGAAAAGGCATTCACCGGCGATGCACTCCTTACTACCCTCTCGCAACTGGAAAGCAGGATAGAAATGATGTCGCTCCTCGCATTCGATGTGTACACGCGGTGCAGGGAGGAGGTCTATAATATCAGGAGCGGGGAGATCAGGATGGAACGAGACATGGCAATGAGGCTACTCAAGGCCATGAAACAGCAAGACAAGGAATGATATCGCGTTTCCACTATAAAGGATAACATCGGCGTCGGACCCTTCCCCGCAAACACGCTGGATAAAGGCAGTGAAAGGTGAAAGGTGAGAAACAAAAAAAACCTGAAGAAACGATGCGGCTGAACCTTTTCGCCGAACGCCGAACGCTTCACGCCGAACGTTTTGTTAAGGACCTCAATATACGATATACGAACTACGATATACTGTAGTATAGTTTCCCGACTTGACAGCCTCCGGTTGCTCTGCTACAGTGGAAATAAGTACACTGAGTGCACGGTAATCGAATGTACCTTTTATACTCGCTCATCCTTATAGTGATTATCATACTCGTCGGTTATATTGGGGCCGGTATTCTCGGTTGGTACACCCTCTTCAGCATCATAGCGCCCTATTTCGCCCTCGGCGTATTCATCGTCGGTTTTATCTACCGCATCGTTCTGTGGGCACGCTCTCCCGTACCGTTCCATATACCTACTGTGTGCGGGCAGCAGCACTCCCTTCCGTGGATACGATCGGATACCACGGAGAGTCCCCACACCGCATGGGGCGTTGTATCGCGGATGGCCCTCGAGGTGCTCTTGTTCCGTTCGCTCTTCAGGAACGACAGAGCGGAGTTCCGGCAGCCCCAAAGGCTCCTGTACGGCGGGAACAGGTGGCTCTGGCTCGGGGCAATGGTATTCCACTGGTCGCTGCTGGTCATCCTCCTCAGGCACCTGAGGTTCTTCGTTGAACCTGTCCCCGGATGCATTACGTTTCTCCAGTATATCGACGGCTTTTTCCAGTGGCCGTTGCCGTCGTTCTATGTCACCGACATCCTCATCGTGGCCGCCCTTCTGTACCTGTTCTGCAGACGATTGTTCAACCCGCAGGTAAGGCACATCTCACTCCTGTCGGATTACTTTGCATTGCTCCTCATCGGGGGCATCGCCGTGACAGGCATCCTCATGCGCCACTTCTACAAGGTCGATCTGATGGAGGTAAAACGGTTCTTCCTCGGGATCCTCTCCTTCAACCCCGTGGTCCCGGAGGGAATAGGAACAATATTCTACATCCACCTCTTCCTCGTCAGCGTCCTCCTCGCCTATTTTCCATTCAGCAAGCTCATGCACCTTGGCGGTGTGTTCCTGAGCCCCACGAGAAACCTGATGAACAACAGCCGCATGGTGCGGCATGTCAATCCCTGGGATTACCCTGTGAAGGTCCACACCTATGAAGAATATGAAGATGAATTCAGGGCAGCGATGAAGGAGGTCGGGCTGCCCGTCGAAAAGAATGAATGAGGTACGAGGGACGAAAGACGAGGGACGCAAATGCGTCCTTCCTGATCTTAATACGGAGCAACAATGGCTGAGGAGAAACTGAAGAAGCCTGAGGAGATGTTCGAGGTAAGCCTGACGCCCGGGACCGGCGACTGGATGGAGCCTTCTGCCGGGTTCAGGAAAGGAACTTACTGCTACGGCGCACCGTTGAAACATCAGAAGTACCTCGATCTCCCCAACCAGAGGGAGTGGCAACCTTCTAACGAGGACTGGAAACTGCCCCCTGACTGGAAGGAGACCATCCTCGAAGGCATGGAGCGGCTCATCAAGCGCCACCGCTCGTTCCGCCTTTTCCTCGACATCTGCGTGCGCTGCGGCGCCTGTGCGGACAAATGCCATTTCTTTATCGGTTCAGGCGACCCGAAGAACATGCCTGTACTGCGGGCGGAGCTTTTGCGTTCCGTTTACAGGAGGTACTTCACGCCTGAAGGAAGACTCTTCGGCAAATACGCCGGCGCCCGCGACCTGACGGAGGACGTGCTGAAGGAATGGTTCTACTATTTCTTCCAGTGCACCGAATGCAGGCGATGCTCCGTCTATTGCCCTTACGGCATCGATACCTGCGAGATCACGATGATGGGCAGGGAGCTCCTGAACCTTGTGGGCTGCAATATCCAGTGGGTCGTCGAGCCTGCGTCGAACTGCTTCAGGACAGGCAACCACCTCGGCGTGCCGCCTCATGCCTTTCAGGAGACCCTGGGGTTTGCCTTGGACGAGCTCAAGGACCTCACCGGGATCGCGATAGAGGCGCCCATCAACAGGAAGGGAGCCGAGATCCTCTTCGTCGCGCCGTCCGCGGATTACTTCGCGAACCCCCACTGGTTCACGTTCCTCGGCTACCTGATGCTCTTCCACGAGATCGGCCTCGATTACACATGGAGCACCTATGCGTCCGAGGGGGGCAACTTCGGACTCTTCCATTCGATGGAGCTTGCAAAGAGGCTCAACGCGAAGATATACGCAGAGGCGAAACGGTTGAAGGTGAAATGGGTCCTCGGCGGGGAATGCGGCCACATGTGGAGGACCCTCCACCAGTATATGGATACCTTCAACGGCCCGGCAGATTTCCTTGAGGAGCCACGATCACCCGTAACGGGTACACGGTTCGAGAACGCACAATCGACGAAGATGGTCCATATCACCGAATTCACCGCAGACCTCCTCTACCACAACAAGCTCAGGCTCGACAAATCCCGTAACGATCAATGGAAGATCACCTTCCACGATTCGTGCAACCCCGCTCGGGGCATGGGTCTCCTCGAGGAACCCAGGTATATCATCAGGCAGACCTGCAACCATTTTTACGAGATGCCTGAGAACACGATCAGGGAAAGGACCTTCTGCTGCGGGAGCGGCGCCGGTCTCGGCGCCGATGAAAACATCGAGATGAGGCTCCGGGGCGGGCTGCCGAGGGCCAACGCGGTAAAATACGTGAAAGAGAGACACGGCGTCAACATGCTCGCCTGCATCTGCGCCATCGACAAGGCGGCCCTGCCGCCGCTCCTCGAATACTGGGTCCCCGACGTCGGCGTATGCGGTGTCCACGAGCTTCTCGGCAATGCCCTTGTCATGGAAGGGGAACGGGAACGAACGACGAACCTCCGGGGTGAACCGTTGGCAGCCGGGGATGGAGAGGGCGATGTTCGATAAGGGAAAGGTCATAGCAGGCATCGTTATCTTCTTCGTCATCCTCCTTATACCCTTCTGGTACAATGCTGTGACGGGAAAGGCAGGCTACGCACCGGAATTGAAGCCGGGGACGGACGCAAAGGAGTGTGTAGAAAAGACATCGTTCATGAAGGAGAAACACACGGAACTCCTTACTAAATGGAAGGAGGCCGTTGTGAGGAACGGAGAACGCGAGTACAGGGCGTCAAACGGAAAGACCTACGTGATGAGCCTCACCGGGACGTGCATGGGCTGCCACACGAATAAGGAACAGTTCTGCGACAGGTGCCATAACTACACCAACGTAAAACCCTATTGCTGGGATTGCCATAACGTCCCGAAGGTAGTGAAGAAATGAAAAGAGTTCGGAGTGATGAGTTCGGAGTGAAAAGGGAATAGTATGAAACGAAGGACATTTATTAAGATAGCGGGGTTCACGATAGGGGGGTTTGCAATAGAGCAGGGGTGTCGTCTCTTTTCGGGTTCATCATACGCGCAGTCAGGAAAACAGGTCGTGCAGCAGAAGCCAAGGAAGTGGGCTATGGTGGTGAACGTGGAGGCCTGCTCGGAACAGGACGGATGCAGGGACTGCATCGAAGCCTGCCACCTGACGCACAATGTGCCTGATCTCGGGAACCCCAAGGACCAGATACAATGGATATGGAACGCCCCTTACAGCGAGGTCTTCCCTGATGCGTCCCAGGAACTCATGCCGGAGGCAGTGAAGAAGGTGCCCGTCACGGTTCTTTGCAATCACTGCGAAGACCCTCCCTGCGTCAGGGTATGCCCCACAAAGGCAACGTGGAAGAGGGAGGACGGTATTGTCATGATGGACTACCACCGGTGTATAGGGTGCAGGTACTGCATGGCAGCATGTCCTTACGGGGCACGGAGCTTCAACTGGAAAGACCCCCGTCCCTTTATCAAAAACATCAACCAGGATTTCCCTACCAGGACAAAAGGTGTTGTGGAGAAATGCAACTTCTGCGAAGAGAGGCTTGCAAAAGGTCTTAAACCGGCCTGTGTCGAGGCCTGCAAGGAAAACGCGCTGATCTTCGGCGACCTCAACGACCCCGGCTCGGAGATCGTAAAGGTGCTGAAGTCCCGTATGACGACCCGGCGCAAACCCTACCTCGGCACAGAACCGAAGGTTTTTTACTTATTATGAAAGAATATAGCTCATGGCGAAACGGATGCAGGATACTGACAGTGGCCTTAGCTATTCAGCGATCAGCCATCAGCTTTCAGCTTAAGGCCTTTTTTGTTTTAGCTGAC
>MVRS01000177.1 GCA_002067975.1 Syntrophorhabdus sp. PtaU1.Bin058 | reverse complement strand
TGAGTAACGCCGACGGGTTTTTTAATTGCCGCAATTGCGCCTGCCTCCATCGCCCGGAAGGTCTTTTCCACCTCTTTGGGGTCCCAGCTTGCGCTCACGATTATGATTGGCGTGGGCGTCGTTTCCATAATGATCTTCGTTGCCTCATACCCATCCATCTTCGGCATATTGATGTCCATCGTTACCACGTCAGGTCTTTTGGCTTCGACCGCTTTGACGGCCTCCTCACCGTTTTTTACCTTCCCGATTACCTGAATCCCGGGATCGGAAGAAAGGATATATGTCAATAGCTCCTGTACAACGGGTGAGTCTTCAACAATAAGAACCTTTATCGGGGGCCGGCGATCAACCATTTTTCACTCCGTGCCTTTTCTTCTAATCTCTGTTCTAAGCATTTTTTCTCCCTTCACTCTGACCCCCGACCCCTGGTCACTGACCTCTAAATTAGTCTTCCGACGATCTCCAGCAGGTTGACCTGGTCAAAGCTGCTCTTTACAATATATGCATTTGCACCCACATCGATCCCCCGTTCCCTGTCTGCACGCGATTCGAGCGCAGTTACCAGTATTACGGGCAGTTCGGAAAATTTTTTGTCGGAACGGATCTTTGCCGTGAGGTCAAAACCGTTCATCCTCGGCATGTCAACATCAGATACTACCAGATCGAACTTTTCGGTTTTTAGTTGCATAACCGCATCGACGCCATCGACGGCTGTTTTGACATGGTATCCGAAGGTCTCCAGGATGTTCTTTATCAACATCCTCGAGGTAATGGAATCCTCTACCACGAGGATCGATTTCTTCTCTTTTTCATGGGCAATCTCTGTCTTTAAAGGTGAAGCGGCATGTTTGGTTGCCGATTTTATCAGATCGGAGACGTTGAGGACCGGCGCTACCTTACCCGACCCGAGAATAGTGGCGCCGGCTATGTTTCTCACTCGGACAAGTGGTTGGCTTAAACCCTTGATGAGGACCTCCTGTTCGCCCAGCACCTCATTCACGACAAAGCCGATCCGTTTCCCCTGCGATGTAAGAACCAGAACGGTCATTGTAGCGGCATTACCGTTCTTTTCTTCAAGTCCGAGGATATTTGCGAGTTTCGAAAGAGGAAGGGTCACACCATTCAGAGACAGTGTATCCCTGTTTTCTACGGTTTTGATCTCATCGCCGGACACCCTGACGGCCTTTTCCACGTTGATCGTGGGAACGATGAATTCACGTTCGGCAACGTTTACAAGAAGTCCCCTGAATGTAATCAGTGTCAGGGGCAGAGTTATACTGAGCGATGTCCCGGTGTGTCTATGCGTTTCGAGCACGATCTGTCCACCAAGTTTTTCTATTTTCTCTCTTGCAATGGCCAGCCCGAGACCCCTGCCGGAAATATCTGTAATGATCGGGCTTGTTGAGACGCCTGATTGAAAGACTATAGCCAGAATATCCTGTTCGGTCAGCCTCTCTGCGTCTTCCGGAGGTACAATCCCCTTTTTCATCAAAACACCTTTCAATACCTGCATATCGATGCCTGCTCCGTCATCTGAAAGGAGGATATTGACCTTGTTCCCTTCCATCCGCGAAACCGTGATCTTGATTTTACCGCGGGATGCTTTTTTGTTTTGCAGCCTTATCTCCGGTTTTTCGATCCCGTGGTCAATAGCATTTCTTAAAAGGTGAATGAAAACAACCTTCATTTCTTCCAATATCCTGCGATCTATCTCAATCTCCTCCCCGCTTATCACCAACTCTATATCTTTACCCTGGTCACGTGACAGGTCGCGCACAAATTTCGGGAAGGTTTCGAGCAGCGTTGAGAAGGGCAGCATAAGGATCGCTTTCATTTCCCCAAGAAGATTATCCACCATCAATCCTGTCGCATAACGTTGACGGTAACCGGCCCTCCGGAATTCGATCAGCCTGTTCTCAAGGGTCTTCATATTTTCATGCGTCGTGTCGATGAATTCAAAGAGCTTGTAATTCCGATGATTGTATATGCCCTCTTTTTCGTCCTGTCTGCCCCCCTTTTCCTGGAGACGACGGAATTCGCACATTGTCGGATATATCGCCGACCATTGTTTATACCATGTTCCGAACATGCGGATCAGATCATCTATGTCCTCCAGGTTTTGATTTGCCATCAGCTTCAAGGCAAACATCTCTTCGCCTTGTCTTAATAGTGCATCCATCTTTTCGGCTGAGATGCGAATAGTATCGGAAAACTGTTGTTTTTCCCTGCGAACCGGTTCACCAGCCGGAATGACCTTTGGCTCCGGCTGTGTTTTTACGGCCTCTGTCTGACCCTTTTGTATTTTATCGATATTTTCGATAATGATCGATATGCCGGCCTTGTCAACGGCCGACCCGTCCGGAATGTTGAGCTCGCCGAGGATATCAACTGCTCGGTGGAGGGTGTCGAACATGAAAGGGCCGAGATGAATCTCGTTGCGTTTCAGTGAGGAAAAAACACCTTCGAGGGACTGGCAGATCTTCTCGATATCGGTCAGGTTGACTGCACGGGCAGCGCCCTTCAGACTATGGGCCTCGCGAAAGACCGTTTCTATAACCTCTGTTTTCGCCTGTTGCTCCGGGCCTTTTTCCAGCTCGATGAGTCCGGAGGTGATATTCTTCAGGTGTTCTTCTGCTTCGATCCTGAAGGCCGAAAGCAATCTTTTTGCAAACTCATCGCTTTTCTTATTCAATATTCCCCCAATCTAAAACATTTGCAATTGCCAATTTGCAATTTCCAATTTAAACAACCCTTTTTTATTTGCGATTGCCAATTTGCAATTTCCAATTGAGATGCCAACAACAGTAAAAATACCAACCCTTGTTTTCAATCGCAAATCGCAAATCGGCAATTGCAAATTCTATCTCCTTTAGTCTTTTCAATCGCAAATCGCAAATCGGCAATTGCAAATTCTATCTCCTTTAGTCTTTTCAATCGCAAATCGCAAATCGGCAATTGCAAATTTCTTCACACCTTATACGATTTCACGATCTCCTGCAACCTCTGTCCCAGGTTGTAGAGGTCGTGGGCGGCCTTCTCCGTCTGCTTCGTACCGGATACCGTCTGGATGCTCGATTGTCTGATGTTCTCCATTGCCGAAACGACCTGGGCCATACCGATAAGCTGCTGCTGGCTCGAAGCGGCAATCTGGATAGCGGCATTGGTCGATTCCGTGACACTCTCCGACAGGACATTTATCGAATCCCCGGCCTGTGTTGAGAGACGCATACCCTCTTCGACCGCTTTGCTCCCCTGTTCTGTTGCCATAACAGCCGAGCTGATCGCCTTCTGGACGTCAAAGAGGATGTTGCGAACCTGCGTGGTTGCCTGCTTTGACTGTGCTGCAAGGCTTCTGATCTCCTGCGCCACAACGGCAAAACCCTTCCCCTGTTCACCTGCTTTTGCCGCTTCAATGGAGGCATTTACGGCAAGGAGGTTCGACTGCTCTGCAATATCGTTCACCGTTGCAATGATTTCACCTATGGCCTGGCTCTGTTCGCTTAATCTGAGCACCATATCTGCTATGGATTCCATCTGTTCCCTGATGCGATTCATGCCGTTTACGGCATCTTCTATCGATTTTAAGCCTGTCTGTGATATCTCCGCTGTCCTCTGACCCATTTCAGAGACATGTTTTGCCTTCTGGCTGGCCATCTCCGCGGTCTGTTTGACCTCCTCCACTGTTGTCGTGGTTTCGCTCACTGCCGTGGCTGTTTCGGCGGCGCCGGATGTCAGTTGTGATACGGAGGCCATGATCTCACTTCCTGCAGAGGCAAGGACGTTGACACCTTCTATAATCTGGTGTGTCTGGGTCCGGAGTTTTTCCACCATCGTTGCAAAGGCATTCCCGAAGGAATCTATATCGGAGAGAGGCGTTACCTCTATCGTAAGGTCGCTTGCCGCTATCTTTTGCGCAATTTCAGCCTTTTCTTTGAGGGACTGAATCATAAGCGTAAACGATCTGGAGAGCCTGCCGATCTCGTCCTGGCGTGTCTCGGTAGCCACCTGGATGGAAAGGTCGCCCGAGGCAATGCTATCCGCCGCCCTCACCAACTTCCCCATAGGGAGCGTAAGACTTCTCGCAAAGAAATAGAAAAGAATAGAGGCAAGGATAAGAAAGATCACGCCGACAACGATGATGATATTACGGGTGAAAGTGACGGGTGCATACAGTTCATCGACGGGGACGGTGGCTACCACACTCCATCCGGTTGTTTTGACGGGTGAAACTGCGGCCACCTTCCGGACTCCATCCGAAGTATATTCCGTGATGCCCGATTGATTATCTTTTATCAGTTCCGATAAGGCCTCCCTGCCTGTATCTTTAAAGATGTTCTCTTTCAGAATTCTATCCTTAACCGGGTGAGTAATATAGAGGCCATCCTTAGTGACTATATATACGTACCCTCCTTTGCCTATTTTTATTTTGTCTACGATGTCGGTAATAAGCTTTAGCTCCATGCCGATAACTACTGACCCGGTTATTTCTTTTCCTGTGGAGGAATAGACCGGACTTGCCGCGGTGCAGACAACCCTGCCGGTGGCCCTTGAAAACACAACGGAACCGACACTTGGGACTCCTTTAAAGGCCTTGTCGAGGTAATCCCTGCCGGCAAGGTTGAGGCCATTATTTTTCCCACTGTCAGATGAGGCAAAGACAATCCCGTTCTTGCCGGTAATCAATATGCTTGAAAAACGGTCCCCTTCCCCGTCCTTTATCTTCGTCAGCTCTTTTTGAGCTGAGACGATCTCGCTGAGGCTGTTCTTCCCCCCGTCTTTCGCAACCTTTTCTGCGGCGGTAATCACGCTGTTTGAAAAAGAAATATTCTTGACCGTCATGAGTTGCTCGTTCATACCGACCTCAAAGGTGCCGGCGAGGCTTTCGGCAATACTGGCAATATCATCCCTGGCCAGTTCGGAGATACTCTTGGAAGATTCATAGACGGCAACGATGCCGATTATGATAATTGGAATTACCACTGCCAGAAGCCCAACGGATAAAA
>MVRS01000176.1 GCA_002067975.1 Syntrophorhabdus sp. PtaU1.Bin058 | reverse complement strand
CTCCCATAGGAACTTACAGGGATCGCGTTCACATCTGCCGCCATCTTTGCGATCCTCGCGGCGTATACGACGTTGCCGTCTACTATGGCGTAATCGGGCGTGTCTATGTAATAACTCCGTATCTCCGCAGCCTTCTTCTCCAGCATGGCCTGAAGCCCCGTATCACCGCTGGGATCCCACTTGGCGATGCCGGTCAGCGCCACGTCCTTCAGTAGAGCGTCCGCGGCCGCATTCGCCTTTGCCCTGTCAAAGAGGTCTGTGGATGACGAAGAAGGCGCCAGGAATATACGTCTGTTGGAGCCGGAACTGCCTTCGGTGGCCATCGCAATCTGCACCATGACGGCATTGACCGAGCCGCCGAACTTATATAAAGGCGTGGAATACATCTGGATCGCGTCCCTCCAGTACTGTACCTTTTTAAGCAGGCTGTCAAGGTAGAGCAGATCGTCTTGGATACTTGCAAGTTGTTTCTGGCTCTCGGCGACGGCTTTGTCCTTCAACGCAGTCTCGGCCTCCAATGCCAGCCTCTCCACGTCCTTCATGTCGTTGATCCTCTTTTCGATGTCAGTGAGGGCCTGGGCCTTCGGGTCGGACTGGAGATTCAGGGCAGATATCCTCTCTTTTACCCCTGCAAGCTCCTGTGCATATCGTTCTCTGTCGGCGAGGTGTTTTTTGAGGCGCTCTATATACTCCATTGCGTATTTGAGGTTCTCATTCAACTGGTAATTGCTGCTGCTTTCGTTGACGATCTTTCTCTTTATACCCTCGATATAATCGGCAACTGCCTGCCCGTTTTCTCCCCATTTGGGAAACTTCATCTTTGGCAGACCCAGATACCCATCGGTCTTCATGCTCCTGAGACCGTTAAGAAGCTGTCTCACGCCTGCCGGGGTCTTGTCGTAACTCATCGGGGGCGGATAAACAGGGTAATCAGGATAGGAACCCGGAACCATTTGAGATACTGCCGCCAGCTTGTCCAGGGCATCCTTCTTCAGCTTCTCCATATCGGCATATTGTGCACGTTTTTCATCGGTAAGCTTGCCGATTGCCTTCACAAGGGCATTATATTGTTGTTCCGCGCTTTTTACGTAGGCCTCCCGTTTCTGATTGTAGTTTCCTTTTTCTTTTATAAGGTCTTGTATCTGTTTTTGTTTCTGTGCACCCAGTTCACCCTCTTTAGCCCAGTAACCGCGCACACAGGTTTCATAGGCCTGTAAGGCGCCTGCCCGTGCCTGATCACTGGTCTTCGTCGCAAGCGTCTGTTTGTATGCCTCCCATGCACCGGCGCAGTTATCCCCCGTTTTGGACGTTTCACTTAACGACTCAAGCCGGGATTTGTATTGCGGGTGTTCATCGCCGGGCGGGTTATCCTTGCCGAATTGTTCCAGAAAGGCCTGCCACTTTTTTGCGGCATCCTGCGTTAAGTCTTTCGCCCGTATCTCTGCATCCTGAAGGGTCTTTGCCTGACGAATCTGCAGGTCCACTTCATCGATACCGATGAGATTTATCGGGGTGCTTTTAAATGCTAATGCTGAAGGATACTGGGTCGTTGTTGCAGCGAATTCAACCTCGAGCGTCCTCGGTATATCTCTCAGCGCCGTCGCCACATCATTCCATGACTGTTTGAGCGCTGCCTTTGTCGCCTGCTTTTTCCTGCCTATGTCGCCCGTATCAGGGAGGATCCTCACGTAGACCCTTACAAAATACCCGATCCTGTCACGGATAGCGTACAGGTCGTCCCACCGCTTGCCTTTCTTCGCAGTGGCAATGGCCTGCGGGACCTGCTTCGCGTATGCGTCGATCTCGGGGAGCCGCTTTACCGCCTCTTCAACGCTCACAGTGTAATTTACAAATTCGGGAGTCAGCTTCTTGGATGCCCTCTCGATCTCCGCCAACGTCTTCCGCAGGATCACTTCGCTCTCGGCTGCCCTCGCATAGTCGTTAAGCCGCTTCAAAAGACCGGCGATCCACGTCTCTATCTCCTGCCTGTTCTTCACAACCTCGGCCTGTCCGGCCGTGTCATAACCTCTCCCGCCGTCGACAGCGATGGCGCTGAGCTTATCCCAGGCAGACGGCTCAGGGAAGTCCTTGCCAAGCTCTTCCGATACGTATGCCTTAAGCCGTTGGCGCCAGCTCGTATCGAACACCACCTTCCGGAAAACGTATTCTACTGACTGTTTGGTGACCGGGATCGGGTCGCTCTTGTCGCCAAGCTGCCTCCCTGTCCTCGGTTTCAGCACCGGGTCGCTTTCTATGGCGCCGTACAGCGATTCTATGTCACGGGCGATCCTCGTTGACTCCACCTGCGCGTAGGATTCCTTTGTGATGGAATAGGCAGTCAATGCCAGTTGAAAGGTCCCCGTAGAAAGCCCGAGGTACTTCAGGTAGGCCTGTCCGGACGCCTCCCATCCTGCGACCTCAGCCATGATGGCCAGTGCCGACTCCTCGCCGGCGCCGTACATGTCACCTGAGGCCGCTTTCCTCGTCGCGCTGCCCACCGTGGCTGCAAAACCGGCGATCTTATTGATCTTGTCGATGTACGGCTCAAGGCGCTGGCCTTCCTTCAACGCGTCAAAGGCGATCCCGTAGCTTGTGCTGTAAAGAGAGGCCGCGGAACCGTACATGGATTCATATACATCATCCTCATCGGCGCTGCCTATTCCGGGCACGGCCAGCATACAGAGGACGAGAAAGAGCGTCCAGCATTTCGTCGCGCACTCCGTCATCAACCGATATCCGTTTAAACCAGGAGATTGTTTTTGCATAAACGTCACCACCTCAGGCACAAAGAAACACCTTCCTGCGACATCAGACCTTACCTGTCGCAACTGGCCCTGGGATTCCCATATGCGTGAAGGACCGGAAATCACTACGCTTCTTGTATCCAATCGATCTTCAACGCACCGGGGATCTCAGCAGTACGCATACCCAACAGGCTATTAATAAGTGTTTTCATATGTTTAACACAGGTTATATTTTTTGGCAAATAAAAATATCCGTACATAATTCTAAATTGATTTTTTTTAGCAAACCCATTATAGTAGTATCAAACTGTGCGACCTTACATCTCAAAAGAAACCTGCACCGGATGTAAGGAATGCATTGACATATGTCCTTACGATGTATTTACCGACGAGAACGGAACAGTGATCATATCACGACCTGAGGATTGCATAGAGTGCGCATCATGCGTGGACAACTGCCCTGAAGGGGCCATCTACATGGACGATTGATGAAAAACAAGGTACTCCTCGATAAAAAGGCGCTTGAGCGGACCGTGACCAGGATGACCCACGAGATCCTCGAAAAGAACCACGGTTGTGCGGCGCTGAGCCTCATCGGCATCAGGACAAGGGGCATATACCTTGCAAACAGGCTTCAGAAAAAGATCGAGGATATCGAAGGGATAAAACCTCCTGTCGGCATCCTCGATATAACGATGTACAGGGACGATATCAACAAGCTCAAATCTCCCGTCATTAAAAAGACCGATATACCCTTTGACGTGAACAACGGCACCATCATCCTTATCGATGACGTGATGCACACGGGCAGAACGACGAGGGCTGCCATAGACGCCATTATGGACCTCGGAAGACCGAAGAAGATCCAGCTTGCCGTCCTCGTGGACAGGGGGAACCGGGAACTCCCGATCCATCCCGATTATGCCGGCATCCATTACACGGCAAACCCCGAGGAAGAGGTGCTTGTAAGGCTCCATGAGGTCGATGGAAAAGATGAAGTCGTTATTGTGAGATCATAGATGAACTGGGACAAAAAAGACCTTCTCGGGATCAAGGAACTTTCAAAGGAGGAGATCTTACTTGTCCTCGACACCGCAGATTCCTTTAAAGACATTTCGAAGAGGGAGATCAAGAAGGTGCCGACGCTCCGGGGCAAGACCGTCATTACCCTCTTTTACGAGCCGAGCACCAGGACAAGGACTTCGTTCGAGATCGCGGCGAAACGGTTGAGCGCCGATACGATCAACATCTCTTCCGGCACAAGCAGTTCCGTGAAAGGCGAGACGCTCAAAGACACCGCGCGGAACCTCGAATCGATGAGGCCCGACGCGATCGTGATCAGGCACAGCATGCCCGGGGCACCCCATATGCTTGCGAAGATCCTCGATTCCTCCGTGGTCAACGGCGGCGACGGCGCCCATGAACACCCCACACAGGCGCTCCTCGACCTCTTCACAATCCGCGAGAAGAAGGGCCGTATAGACGGTCTGAAGGTCGTCATCATCGGCGATATCGCCCACAGCAGGGTAGCGCGGTCGAACTTCTTCATACTCCGTCACTTTAATACGGAGGTCGTCTGCTCAGGGCCCCCGACAATGATCCCCCCCGACATAGAAAGCCTCGGTGTAAAGGCGGAATACGACATGAACAAGGCGGTAAGGGACGCCGATGTCATCATGATGCTCCGCATCCAGAAGGAGCGCGGCGGGATCTCCTTCATCCCCTCCGTAAAGGAATATTCAACGCTCTACGGGTTGCGGAAAGAACACATCGAGAAGGCGAAAAAGGATGTGATCATCATGCACCCCGGTCCGATGAACAGGGGGATCGAGATTGCCGACGAGGTCGCCGACGGTCCCTATTCGGTGATCCTCGACCAGGTGGAGAACGGCGTTGCGGTAAGGATGGCGATCCTCTACCTCCTCATAGGGAGGGAAGCATGAAGACCCTCATCAAGGGAGGAAGGCTCGTTGATCCCGGCCGGGAGATAGACGCAAAACTCGACATCCTCCTTAACGGGAACATCGTCGAAAAGATCGACAAAAACATTCTGGACAAGGGTTCCGGCATGAGGGTCATCGATGCTGCGGGCCACATCGTCGCGCCCGGGCTCATCGATGTCCATGCCCATCTGCGGGAACCCGGCTACGAATACAAAGAGACCATCAGGACGGGGACGATGGCAGCAGTCAAGGGAGGTTTTACCTCTGTGGTCTGTATGGCGAACACCGACCCTGTGAACGACAACAAGAGCGTAACCGAATATATCGTAAAGACGGCAAGGCTGGAAGGCGCGTGCCGCGTATTCCCCTGCGGCGCTATCTCAAAGGGTCTTAAAGGCGAAGAGCTTTCAGACATCGGCGAGATGTGCGAGGCCGGCATCGTCGCCCTTTCCGATGACGGGAAGTCGGTGAAGAATGCAGGGCTTTTAAGGAAGGCATTCGAATATTCACTGCTTTTCAGGATCCCGGTCATATCCCATTGCGAGGACGACAACCTCTCCGGGGGTTTTGTCCACGAGGGGCTTGCATCCGTGAAAAGCGGCCTCGATGCGATCCCTTCGATTGCAGAAGAGGTCATTGTTCACCGCGATATCGCCGTAGCACGGTACGTCAATGCACCGATACATCTGACCCATATCTCTGTGCAGGGAAGCCTCGAGGCCATCGCAGCGGCGAAGAAAGGGTACGGGAAGATTACCTGCGACACCTGTCCGCACTATTTCAGCCTCATTGACGAGGCAACACTCGGCTTTGACACCAATACGAAGGTCAACCCGCCGCTTCGTTCCCGGCAAGACCTCGACGCCGTCAAAGAGGCACTGCGGAATAATACTATCGATATCATCGCCACGGACCACGCTCCCCATGAGTTCACCTCAAAGGACGTGGAATTCAACCTCGCAACCTTCGGGATCTCCGGCCTGGAGACGGCCTTTGCCCTGTCCCTTGCCCTTGTCCGTGACGGGGTCCTGACCCTGAAGGAACTCCTCGCGAAGTTCACCGTCAACCCCGCAAGGCTCCTTAACATACCCTACGGTACGCTGGCGCAGGGCAGCGCAGCCGACCTTATCATATTCAACCCCGCCATCGAATGGACCGTCGATACGGAACAGTTCCTTTCAAAAGGCAGGAACACCCCCTTCCGCGGGTGGAAGCTGAAAGGGAAGAACCTCCTCACCATCGTGGACGGCAAGATCGTCTACCGTGACCCGCTGTTCAAAAAAGCGTAAATAAAGCGAAAAACCCGTAAGTCGTTAGGCGTAAGGGGGAATTGCAGCAGAGAGCCGAGAGCAAAGAGCTAAGGGTTTTTATTATATCGTCATTGCGAGCCCGCAGGGCGATGACTCACGGATATTCCGCTGTGCTTCATCTCCCCTTGCATTATGCTTTAATCCACTCACGATTTAGGCCTTACGACTTACGGGTTTTGTCGCCTCACGACTTACGACTCACGCCTCACGTTTTCTGTTGGTCGTTGTTAGCTCAAATTTCCTTCTTAATTCTTTTCCCCCTCTGTCCGATAACCTACTTAAGCGATGGAGGTGCTTCGCCATCTTAATTACCGGCAACGGGCACGTATTATGGAAACTACAATGAAATCAAAGACAACAGGGGTATTTTATTATCCCCCACCGAGATACCGGATGATCACATGCTTGTAATAGTCGGTGCTATTATCGTCCTGGGGGCAGTGATAGGGGGGTTCCTGATGGAAGGCGGGCCCATGCCTGTCCTGATACAGCCCGTTGAGCTCCTTATCATCGGAGGCGCTGCGCTCGGCGCCCTCATCATTTCCACCCCGAAAACCCTCCTCGGAAAGATCATCAAGGCAGTTCTCGGCACCCTGGGGGGCGGTAAGGTCAACAAGCAGATATACCTCGACCTCCTTAAGCTCATGTATGAGATCTTCCAGGTCACCAGGAAAGACGGTCTCATCGCCCTTGAATCACATATCGAGCACCCGGAAAAAAGTAAGATATTTGCCAACTATCCCAAGATCCTCAAGGAGCACCACCTCCTCTCTTTCATGACCGACACCTTCCGTCTCATCGTTCTTGGCGGTATTGCACCCCATGATATAGAAACCCTTATGGACATGGATATCGAGACCCATCACCATGAAGGGACAAAACCGGGAATGATCCTCCAGAAGATCGGGGACTCAATGCCGGGACTCGGTATCGTTGCAGCAGTCCTCGGGATTGTCATCACCATGCAGGCCATTAACGGGCCCCCGGAAGAGATCGGTCACAAGGTCGCCGTAGCCCTTGTGGGGACCTTTCTGGGGATATTTCTTTCCTATGGCTTTATCCAGCCCCTTGCCACTAACCTCGACCTTGCTGCAGAAGAAGATTCAAAGGTCTATGAAGCGATCAAGGCGGGGGTCATCTCGCTGGCAAAAGGGTTTAACCCTATCGTATCCGTTGAATTCGCCAGGCGGTCTATCCCCAGCGATTTCAGGCCCACATTCCAGGAGATGGAGACCTTTGTAAAAGGTGTTAAAAAGTGATGGATGACCATAATGCCCCTGTACGGATCATTGTAAAGAAGAAAAAAGGACATGGCGGCCACCACGGCGGGGCATGGAAGGTAGCCTATGCCGATTTCGTGACGGCCATGATGGCGCTCTTTATCGTA
>MVRS01000175.1 GCA_002067975.1 Syntrophorhabdus sp. PtaU1.Bin058 | reverse complement strand
TCAGGCGGGTTGTTAATGCGGGGTTATACCGTATTCTATGCATACCTTTTTCAGGTATTCCTGAACGGTATGGAGGGGTCTGTAGGGCGTTTTACTCACAAGACGGTCCTGGGAAAAGCTCCTTCTCTCTGTCAGCGCGCTTAAACGTGAGAATGTAAGGCCTCTTTTCTTTCCGGTGAGAAGGTGCAGCAAGGAAAATACGGCGGCGGCAGTCAATGCGGCGGCATAAGGGATGTTCCCGATCTTTATGCTATCCTTTCCGGCTGTCGCGGATATGATCGACGCAAATTCAGAAAAACGCAGAGGGGTATTTATTATGAATACGCTGCCGTTGGGGATTGTATCGTCATCGAGGGCGCACATCGCACGGGCAACCTCGCCCGCATAGATAATGTTATATATGCCGTTTCCTCCCCTTATATGCCTGTAATTGCCGGCTGCTATCGCCCGTACCAGTTGAAGAAAGCTGTCATTTTCAGGCGCCCTGCCCGTTCCAAAAACAATGGTAGGTCTCAGTACCTGCGCTTTAAGCCCTCTGCCGATACCTTGCATGACGATCTCTTCTGCCCTTAATTTCGTCTTCTCATAAAGACTGCCAGGACGACAGGGGGTCTCTTCGTTGATCGTCTTCTTATTCGTTTCCCCGACCACCCCTGCGCTTGAGAGGTGGATCAAACGGCAGTTATTCGCAATGGCTGCCTCGGAAATGTTCTGTGTGCCCCGGACGTTTACCCTCTCCATCTCCTCTTCCCGCATGATAACGCCTGCGCAGTGGTAGATGGAGCCTACCTCTGAGGGAATCTGTAAAGGACCTGTAATATCGCCCTTTATAACCTCTATAGCCTTGTTCGCAGGAGGAAAATACTCTTCGCCTTCCGGAACAAGGGCAAATATCCGCAGGCCCTCGTCAAGCAGGTGGGATACAACATACTTCCCGATAAAACCCGTTGCCCCGGTAACAAGGACAGCCCTGTTATTCACACATCACCTTTACTGGATGCTCGTCGCTCGATACTGGTTCAAGCAACGAGTAACGAGGGACATATTCACCGTTCACTATTCACTGCCTTTATCCCCGGTACAAAGGTCAAACAGCCTTTTCCTGACATCCGCTGTATTCCCCTTCTCTGCCTCAGCGATCAGGTCTTTCAGCTGTGACTCAAATATCTCCCAATCAAAGGGAGGGGACTTGACGAGCATGATCTTGTCGTGGGCCGTGTGTTCCGTCTTTTCATCATCCGCAACCAGTTTCTCGTGGAGCTTCTCTCCCGGTCTCAATCCGGAATAGACGATGTCGATATCCTCTCCAAGCCTTAATCCCATCAGACGGATGATGTCCTTCGCGAGGTCGGTGATCTTTATGGGCTCTCCCATGTCAAGGACAAAGATCTCTCCCCCGTTGCCGATGGCGCCTGCCTGCATGACCAGTTGGGCCGCCTCTGATATGCTCATGAAATAACGCGTTACCTCGGGATGGGTCACCGTTACGGGCCCTCCCCTCGTAATCTGTTCCTTGAATATGGGGATAACGCTTCCCGCACTGTTGAGGACGTTGCCGAAACGCACTACGATGAATCTCGTGCCGTCACGCCCGTTCATCCCCTGGCATATCATTTCAGTGACCCGCTTTGTCGCCCCCATTACATTTGTCGGCTTCACCGCCTTATCGGTGGAGATCATCACAAATTTCTGTACCCCGTATTTCATCGACATCTCCGCAATGTTCTTCGTGCCCACGATATTATTCCTTATCGCCTCAACGGGGTGCGCCTCCTGCATAGGGACATGTTTATAGGCCGCTGCGTGAAAGACAACATCGGGCCGGTGTTCCTCCATTACCCTTTTCAGCCTGCCTGCATCAAGGATATCGCCCAGGATCGGTATGTAGAACCTGCCGAAAGAGGCCTCGGAAAACTCCCGGTCGAGATGGAACAACTCATTCTCTGCACGCTCAAAGAGGATGAGCCGTTCCGGTCCCATCTTCATTATGTGGCGGCACAGTTCGTGCCCGATCGATCCGGCGGCGCCGGTGACCATAACCTTCTTGCCCGACAGGTATTCCCGTATCTTTGCCGTATCCAGTTCTATGTGCTCGCGTCCAAGGAGGTCTTCGATACGTACCTCCCTTATATGGCTCACGTTGAGCTTCCCGTCCAGGATATCGCTTATGGCAGGGACCGCCTTGCATACGATGCCCACGTTCTCGCATGTCTCTATGATCTTCCTGATCTCCTTGCCTGTAATCGACGGTGAGGCTATGATCACCTCGCGCACGTCTTTTTCCTGTGCTATCCTCCCAAGCTCGTTGATACTGCCGAGGATCGGCACGTTGTGGATGCGCCTGCCCTTTTTACCCGGTTCCTTATCGAGAAAACCTATCGGGTTGTATTGCATCCTCGGGTTCTGCCTCATCTCCCTCAGGAGCATCTCCCCGGTGTCGTCTGCGCCTATCACGAGGACCCTGTTGTCTCCTTTCGTGCTTGACGGCCGGAATTCCCGTGACAACCGGTAAAGGAAGCGTGTACCGCCGAGGAATATGATGATAACAAACCAATCGATCACCAGAACGGATCTCGGAAAACCGATAAACTGATAACGGATCAGGATATACGCGGTAAAGACAACGGAGCCTATGGTGATCGCCTTCAATATCCTTACGAGATCGTTCATCGAGGCGTATCTCCATACGCCTTCATAGAGCCTGAATATATAAAAACAAACGAAGCGCACGAGCAAAAGGAACGGAAGAGATTCGATGCACCTTTCAAAAAACTGTTCGGGTATGACGAAATTGAAACGGAGAAGATACGAAAACCAATATGAAACAGCAGCGCAGAACAGATCACTCGTTACAACAATCGCCAATCCCCACTTCCTGATGATCTTCATAATATCCTTACCTGTCTTTTAACCGGTACAGGGACAAAGAATACTCCCGGAACTTCTCAAGTCCCGGAAGGTCAACCTTCTCAAATACAGACGGGTCTAACCTTGTCCGCATATTTTTATACAATGCATTATCTGTCTTGTCGTCAAGGATCAGGAATGCGGCCTTGTTCTCTTTCATAAGGCCTGCAAGCTCATCCTCTGTCTTGATAAATGGCAGAGGGATGTATTCTGAATCCGCATAAAAGGCAATCCTGTAAAGAACCGGTTCTCCTGCGAATATTGTCCCTGAATATCCTTTCGTTTTAAGATATATGCCGGCCTCCTTCAACTCTCTCTTCTCGTAATCTCCCGGAGATAACGTCTTCGGCAGGATCGCGATGAGGATTGCAGCGATAAGGATTGCCGCCGTATGTCTTGTAAAAAACGCTGACGGGTATACCTTCCCGAGCCATGAACGGATCTGTTCTTTCAATTCGAAAAAGCCGATCCCTGCCCAGATCAGCATAGGGAATACCAGCAAGGTTCCGTGCCGCGTGCTGAAGTAATAAACCTTTGAAATGTACAAAAAGGCGGTAATGAAAAAGACGCCGAACCAGATGGCCACAGGGATATCGTTTTTGCTGTATGGCGTGTTCCTTCTTCTGAAGATACCGACAACCGCGAGAAAGAAAAAGACCACGTTCAGCGACCTGACAAGCCTGAGGATGATGTCGGAGAGAAAGATGACGTATCTATGATTTTTTGCAAGCTCCAGGAATGTGACCAGTTCCGGGCTCACGGTCTGGACGCTTTCAGGCGACAGTGCCAGGGCCTTGCCGCTCTTGCTTGTTACGAGAAGCCATATCTTCACCAGTGTAAAACCGAAATCCCATTTTGCAAAGACCCCCTTGAAGATAAATATAAAGGGTGAAAACAGGACCGGGAAGGCAAAGATGTATGCGAAAAGATGGAGACAGAGCCTCCCGGGGTTCGGTTTTTCCTTAGCGAAGTGCCAGATGATCCAGAAAAGGATCACGATAAATATCGCAACGCCTTCGATCCGGGCAAAGGCTGCCAGTATGGTCGATATGTTGGAAAGGATAATCCATATCGGGTTATTGCGCGAGATCCCTTCCCGGGCAAGCCACAGGGCTGTTATAGAAAAGAACCAGAAGGTGGGCTCCCTGAGCACATCTGCTGAATAATCGGCAAGTCTCGGGTTGATGATATAAAAGAGCGCCGTTATAGACGCGATGCGAAGGCCGAACATCCGTTTTGTCAAAAGAAAGAGCGGAATAACGGCCAGCGACCCCATCAGCACGGAGACCATCTGTCCTGCCGTTTCCCAGTCGGGAAATATTTTGTGGGCGAGCAGGACAAGGTAGGGATAGAGGTGGATGAAGGTAAACTCCATCAGTTTTTTCGATTCCCCTGATTCGATAAGCCTGGCGGTTCTGATGTATAGGATCCCGTCAGGCGTTATGATGTTCGAGAATAAGGCAAGATAAAACCTTACTGCAAATGCGCCGATAAAGGCAAAGACGGGTAACAGCCAGGTCCTTTTCTCAATCTCAATCATTTGACATTTCAATATCCGGTATCCTCCAAAAAGGCAGTATGAACAATTATAACCTATTCCTTCCCCGGTTTGGAACCGGTGAATTTCGGCATGGTAGCGAAACCTTCCGCGCTTATACCCTCCCGCCTTACGACCTTGAATACCGTATCGACAAGTATCTTTATATCGAGCAGGAAGCTCCGGTGGTCAACATAATAGACGTCAAGATCGAACCGTTCCTCCCAGGTAATGGCATTCCTCCCTTTCACCTGCGCCAGTCCGGTAATTCCAGGCCTTACATCGTGCCGCCTTGCCTGCTCCGGCGTATAAAGAGGGATATACTCCATGAGGAGCGGCCTTGGGCCCACAAA
>MVRS01000174.1 GCA_002067975.1 Syntrophorhabdus sp. PtaU1.Bin058 | reverse complement strand
GACTTGGTGCAAAAAATCTCTTGACAAAAAATTCCATTATGGTATTTATTATATCTACCAGTCAGTATATTGGTATAGCAAGAAGAGGCAAATCGAGACAAAATAGTGTTATCCGTCACAGCATATCAGGTAAAGGGGAGGAACTGTTATGAAGGATTTTAATTACTACGCCCCGAAGACGGTGAAAGAGACTGTCTCCACACTGGTGGAACTAAAGGGTGACGGAAAGATCATGTGCGGTGGACAATCGATGCCTCTGCTGATGAAGCAGAACATGCCGGCGACCCCTGAAAAGGTGTAGCGGGCACTGAAGGAAAAGAGAGAAGCGGAAAAGAAGAAATAGGCTCATAATACCCCCCAATAACCCTCCGTCGGGTCTGCACAACGCAGGCCTGATGGAGGAGTTCTCGGGTCAAGGGAGACGATAATGGACGAACGGTGTCCGGACTGTACCTGCGATATCAAAGAGAGGGTGGAGAACCTGCAGGCCCTGCGCCATATCATGATGAGAAAGAAGAAGGAGCCTGAAGAGACGAAGAAAGAACGATGCGCGGCCCATGATGATAAAGCCGGACATTATGATAAGACCCGATCGGAAAGTATTGTGGACCACAACAAGACAAGGAGAAAATGATGCAAATCCTGGGAAAATTTACCGTAAAAGCTCCAATACAGACGCTGTGGAGCACGCTCCTTGAACCGGAGACGATCGGCACGTGTCTGCCTGGTGCAGAGAAGGTAGAAAAGATAGATCAAAAGACTTATGACACTGTCGTGAAACAGAAGGTAGGTCCAATCAAAGTGAAACTCGCCTTCAGGAACGTACTGACGGTCGTACAACCACCCACCCATCTGGAACTTGTAGGTGAGGGTGAAGATATGACAAAACTTGGACACATTAAACAGAAGACGACTATCGATTTGAAGGATCTCGGCAACGGCGAGGTCGAGGTCAGCTATGAATCGGAGGTTGATGTTGTGGGAAAACTTGCCATGTTCGGCGACAGGATCATGAAGAGTAAGGCAAAAGACGTTGAGAAGGAGTTTACCAAAAATCTGGCTGAAAAGCTTAAAAATTTGTCATAGCGTTTTTTGCCGGCTCATGTGATTTAATTCGCATGCCACAGAGAGACAGGAAACCAGTGGTCTTAAAATTTATAAGGAGGTAGAAATATGAGCGGAGCAGTTAAAGGTAAAAGAAGAGAAAAATCTGAGGGTCGGGTGCTGCTTTCGGGTAATGAAGCATTTGCAAGGGGAGCCTATGAGGCCGGTGTGGTCCTTGCATCTGCTTATCCGGGCACGCCTTCTTCTGAGATTCTTCTGAACGAGGCCGGGTATAAAGAGATTATCGCAGACTGGGCAGCCAATGAAAAGACGGCTTTTGAAATTGGCATTGGATCAGCCATGGCTGGTGCAAGGACCATGATATCCATGAAACAGCCCGGCGTGAGCGTATGTCTGGATGCCTTGCTCAATTGGTCACACACGGGGACACCGGGTGGGTTTGTGCTGGTCGCCTGTGATGATCCGGGACAGCACAGCTCTCAGACCGAGGACGACACGCGCATGTACGCAAAACTGGCGAGGGTCCCGTGCCTGGATCCCAGCGACAGTATGGAAGCGAAAGAGTTCGTGGGCGAAGCACTTGCCCTCAGCGAAAAATTTGATACCCTTACCATTGTCAGATCGACAACAAGGGTCTCCCATTCAAAGACGATCGTTGATCTTTATCCCCGCACGGAATATCCCATTAAGGGCTTTGAAAGGAACCCAAATAAGTATGTAGTAGTGCCGGGCAGGGCTATTCTTAGAGAAACGGAGGTCATTAAGAGGCTTGCCGCATTGAAAGAATATGTGGAAACATCGCCCCTCAACCAGGTGGAATGGAACAGCAAAGAGGTCGGTGTCATTACCTCTGGTGTTGCCTATTACCATGCAAAACATGTTCTCCCCGAAGCGAGCTTCCTCAAGCTGGGCATTTCTTTCCCTCTGCCGGAGAAGATGATCAAGGACTTTGCCTCCAAGGTGAAA
The DNA here is from genome assembly GCA_002067975.1 of Syntrophorhabdus sp. PtaU1.Bin058. Taxonomy (GTDB): domain Bacteria; phylum Desulfobacterota; class Syntrophorhabdia; order Syntrophorhabdales; family Syntrophorhabdaceae; genus UBA5609. The sequence goes on along the minus strand of MVRS01000174.1, from coordinate 23,100 downwards.
AGGCTGGTGGTCATCGAGGAAACACGTCCTTTCTTCGAAGAAGAACTTAAGATCATGGGTATATATGATTTTGTCGGTATGGACTCCTTCAGGGTTCAGGGGGAACTGGATCCTGATATTATACGGGCTGGCCTGAAAAAGGCCGGAGTGCCGATGGAACAGCCGGAACCCACGGTCATTAAGACAGCGGAAGCGCCGCCCCGTCCTCCTGTTATGTGCCCGGGATGTCCACACAGGGGAATCTTTCTGGCATTCAAGAAGCTCGATGCCAACGTCTTTTCCGATATCGGCTGCTATACGCTCGCCTTTGCTCCGCCAATCAATGCCCTTCATACGGCCATTTGCATGGGGGCAAGCATCGGCAACGCCGTAGGTATGGCAAAAGTCCACGGAACCGACAAGCCGATCATAGCGGCCCTCGGGGATGGGACATTTGTCCATTCAGGAATGACGCCTCTGTACGATGCAGTATATACACAGACGAATATTACGATTGTCATACTTGATAACAGGATCACCGCCATGACAGGCGGCCAGCCGGCAGCAGAGAGCGGCTTCAGGGCGAATGGGTCGCCAACTGTGGTTGTGGACCTGGAAGCCCTCGTAAGAGGTATAGGCATAAAATTTGTAAAACACGTTGATCCATACGACATCAAGGCGTGTATGGATGTCCTTAAAGAGGCGATTGCCTTTGAGGGACCGGCAGTGGTTCTGACAAACCGTCCCTGCGCTCTCATGCCGAAAAAGATCAAAGACAAACCCTATATGGTTATTGAAGATAAGTGCACGGGTTGCGGTGTCTGTATGTCGTGTGGTTGTCCCGCAATCGGGTTGTCCGACCAGGTAGCCAAAAAATCGAAGAAAGGCGAAAAGGCCAGGACCATTGACCCTACCCTGTGTACAGGGTGCTCTGTGTGTGCGCAACTGTGCGCGGTGCATGCAATCGAATTAATGGAAAAATAAGGAAAAGGGGTGCTAACATGAAAGAAACGGCGACAAATGTATATGTAGTAGGTGTAGGAGGCCAGGGAGCCGTCATGGCAACGGAACTTACGAGCGAAGTTGCCCTGGCCGCAGGCTATGACGTAAAAAAAGGCGAGGTTCATGGTATGTCTCAACGGGGCGGGATAATCGCAAGCCATGCCCGCTTTGGCAAGAACATTACTTCTCCTGTTATTGGAAAAGGCGAAGCTGATTATATCCTGGCATTCGAGGCTGTCGAGGCCCTGCGGAGCATTGAGTGGCTGAAGCCCGGCGGCACTATAATTGTCAATGAACAGAAGATCGTTCCTCCCATTGCCCATTTCTTGAAGATAGAATACCCGGACAATATTAAAGAAAAACTGGAAGATGGGAAGCGCAAGGTAATAACCCTGAACGCCTTTGAAAAGGCGGTAGAGGTTGGAAGTGAACTATTGGTCAATACCCTGCTTTTGGGCGTGCTCTCAAAGCTGCTTGAGCTTCCTGAAAAGACGTGGAAAGAGGTTCTGACCAAGCGTTTCGGGACAAAGATGCTTGAGCTGAACATGAAGGCATTTGAGGCAGGAAGGACAATGAAATTTTAGTTGTCGGCTATTCGGTTGAAGGCAAAGATAGTCTTTCAACCATACGGGGAGGATTTAGCAATGAACGTATCTGAAATGATTGCTCGAAATAGCAGAACGTATCCGAATAAAACAGCATTGGTCGAATTTGACCCTACCATGAAGACAAGGAAAGTAGTGACATGGAAAGAGTTCAACGACAGGATCAATAAGGTCGCCAATGCATTGATCGATCGGGGCATCAAGAAAGGGGACAAGATCCATACGCTTATGTATAACTGTCTCGAGGTGCTCGAAATTCAGTGGGGAGCGATGAGGGCAGGGGCCTGGATCGCCCCCCTTAATTTTAGATTTACAGCCCAGGAGATCATATACTGCAGCGAAGTTGCAGAGGCAAAGATGATGATCTTCGAAGAAGGGTTCCTTGACAGGATCCGCGAGGTTCAGCCTCATTTACCGGATATAAAGCATTACATCTGTATCGGTAAGAATGTGCCGAAGGACATGGAAGATTTCGACCAGATAATGAAAAAATCGTCATCGAAACCGGTAGAGGTACCGCTGGAAGACAATGCGGGGTGCTCACTCTATTTTACCTCCGGTACGACAGGAAGGCCCAAACCTATCCTTCTCACGAACAAGAATATCGAATGCGCAGCGATCACCAATAACCACAACTGGAACATAAAACACGATGACAATTTTCTTTTGCTCCAGCCTTTGTACCATGCAGGCGGCGGAATGATGTGGGTCGGCTGCGTCATTGTGGGCGCGCCCGCAGTGCTCATCAAAGGGATGATAAAGCCCCTGGATGTGGTGCATGTAGTGGAAGACGAAAACGTAACTATCCTGTTCATGGTTGTCCCGTGGGCGCTTGATATCCTCGGATATTATGACCGGGGCGATCTCAATACCGAGAAATTTGGCCTGAAATCCTGCCGGCTCCTGTCTCTGGGAGGTCAGCCGGTGCCGCCAGCCGTAATTATACATTGGCTTGAAAAGTTCCCGCACATGGAATATGACACGATGTACGGACTGGGGGAGGCAATGGGGCCCGGTTGCTGTCACCTGACCTCTAATGACCCAAAGAGAATAGGCAGTATAGGAAGGGCGAGTTTCAACTGGGAAGCACGTATCGTGGATGGGAACGGCAAGGATGTTGCTCCGGGGGAAGTGGGAGAGTTGATCGTACAAGGGAACGGCGTCATGAAGGAATATTACAAGAACCCTGAAAAGACCGCCGAGACAATCAGGGACGGATGGTGTTACACGGGCGACATGGCGAAGGCAGACGAAGAAGGGTATCTCTATCTGGTGGACCGGAAGAAGGACGTGATCATTTACGGCGGGGAGAATATCTATCCCGTTGAGATCGAGGACCTGCTCCAGCACCATCCCAAGGTCCATGACGTAGGTGTCATCGGTATCCCTGATGAGAGATTGGGCGAGGTCGTAGCGGCGGTAGTTCAGGCCAAGCCCGGCGAGACATTGACAGAGGAAGAAGTCGAAAAGTATTGCAGCGACAATCTGCCCAAGTATAAGCGGCCCAAGCATATATTTTTCGATACAATACCACGCAATCCAACAGGCAAAATAGAAAAACCCGTTCTGAGGGAGAAATATGCGGGTTTTGGAGAGATGTTCAAAGTCAAGTGATTCTCATAGAAAGGGGCGTGAGAGATGGAAACAGCAAATGGCAACGGATTAATATTGATTGAGACTTATTACGGGGACTACGGATACCGTGCAAGGGCCCTGAAGCAGACGGGAAAAAGAATGATGGGATATATATCTGCCGCTGTCCCTGTCGAGATCATGCATGCGGCCGGTTTTATTCCCGTCAGGATCAAGGGAGACCCAAAAGAGACTGTCACGAAGGCTTATGGCAGCATGGAAACGCTCGTTTGTCCTTTTTTGCTGAACGCATATAATCTGGCTTTGAAGGGCAAATATGACTACCTGGAGGGTATTGTTATCCCCCACACGTGCGATAGTGTGTGCCGTACCTATGACGTGTGGAAGCGTAATTTCCCTCTGCCTTACTACCATTTCCTGAATGTGCCGCACCTCGACAGCGCCCCATCACAGGAGTTTTTCAAAGAGATACTCAAAACGTTCGTCAAAAGCCTGGAGCAATTTATCGGTAAGGAGATATCCGGACAGGATCTGGCAAATGCGGTTCTGGCCTATAATGATTTTAGAAAGACCATGAGAGAACTCTACGATCTGCGAAAACCGGATCAACCATTGATCTCGGGCATTGAGATGATGAAGACTCTCGTGGCCGTCAAGGCATTGCCCGTTGATGAATCGACGGCATTGATCCGGCAGATTATTAATGAGGCGAAGGGGCGTAAGGCGTCTTCACCACAGAAACCTTTGCGTGTGATGCTTGTAAGCGACCAGATCGACGATACGGCCTTAATCGAGATCATTGAAAATACCGGGGCACAGGTGGTGATGGATGATATTTCGGTCGGCAGCAAGCTTTATTTTGCTGATATAGAAGCAACGTCCGACCCCATTGACGGCATTGCGGAGTATTATCTGAAAAAGGTCAACCTGCCGACGTTTTACAGGGACAAGGGCGGCAGCTATGACGAGAACCTTGAGTTAAGGTTTGGACACCTGAAAAGATTTATTTCAGAATTTAATGTGGATGCCGTGATCCTCCTGGTCTACAAGAATTGTGACCCCTATGGGTTTGAGGTCCCGGCGACAATAAGCTACATAGAGTCATTGAGCAAGCCTGTCTTTTACGTTGAAGATGAATATTCCTCGTCTTCGTCGAGCGCTATAAAGACCAGGATCGAGGCATTCCTCGAAATGCTTACTCAGGAAAGGAGGTGACCGATGGCGGAAGAAAGAAAACAGAGAATGACTGCAACGGCAGCTGCGGCGAAGATTCCGAAGATGGTACGGGCAAACTTTACGGCGAATCTGAAGGCCAAGGAGGAAGGAAGACCGGTCGCTTTCAGTTTTATCGTTAACTGCTATGATGAGATCCTGAGGGCGATGGGCGTCGTTCCTGCCTGGGCAGAAAGCTATTCCGGCATATGTGCCGCGAAACGCGATGCAGGGAGATTCCTGGAAAAGGCTGAATCACAAAATTTTTCCCGCTCCCTCTGTACGTACGCAACATGCGGCCTGGGCTTCGAGCACTGGAGAAACGAGCTTGGCGGTGAGATGCCGCCGGACGCCCCCTGGGGTGGTATAGCCAGGGCGGATTTTATCCTCGGGACCGGCCAGATGCTTTGTGATCCAAGATATAAATGGCCACAGGCAGTACAGCACTACATGAAGGATGTTCCCGCCTATATAGGTGGATTTTACTGGCCCCCCTACGATGAAAACATGGATCAAAGAGAGGTTGAGGATTACTACCTGAAATATGCCGTTGAGGAGCTGAGAGGGGCTGTCGCCTTTGTAGAAAAGCAAACGCAGAAAAAGATGGATTGGGACAAATTGGAGGAGATAACGGATCTTGTTGACAGGACCTGGGATATGTTTATTGACGCATACGAACTGCGGAAGGCAAGGCCCACTCCCATGGATACGGGCGATGCCATGAACACTATGGTTCCTCTCGCATTTATGCTCGGAACCCAGGAGGCATACGATTTCTATAAAGAGCTGTATGACGAGCTCAAGGACAAGATCGCAAAAAAGGACGGCGTTGCCGAAGACGAGAAGTACAGGCTGTTATGGGGTGCCGGATTGCCTCCGTGGTTTGCACTGAGCGATTTTCAATACTTCAACAGCAAAGGAGCGGTCTTCCCTGTCGAAAGGACCTACCGCGAAGCAGAACGGATCGACAGGCTCGACCTGCCGAAACCGAGCAACCCCCTTGAAAGGATCGCACTAAGATGGATGAGATACTGGACACACTGGTATGACGCTGCGAGAAAGCGGAAAGGTTCCATACCCGAGGTAGAGCGCCTCATAGAATACATTGAGGACTATCAGATCGACGGGGTTGTATTCCATAAGGCCTTTTCCTGCCGCACATGGCATTCGGGGATTATGCTGCAGGCACAACTTCTGAAAGAGGTGTATCGGGAGATCCCGGTACTTGTGCTCGAAGGCGATATCGTTGATATCAGTTCATACAATGAAGGGGCTACACATTTACGGATTGATGCTTTCATAGAGGTATTGGAAAACCTGAAGAACAAACGCTGATGTATGGAGCGGCAATCGACAGTGAGAAGAACAAGTATCAATAAAATAATTTGAGGAGGACGGAAATGAATAACGGTCATTGGATGACGGCAAAAGATGTGCTGAGAGTCAATGCACACAAGTGGCCCAACAGGGTTGGGGCAAAGGATCTTTACAAGGAATTCACCTTCAAACAGTGGAACGAGAGAGCCTGCAGGCTTGCCAACGCCCTTGCCGGCGCAGGGCTGAAGAAAGGTGACAGGTTCGCGGCGCTGGCGTACAACTGCGTTGAATGGATGGACATCTATGCTGCAGCAGCAAAAGGCGGATTCATCTGTGTGCCTATCATGTTCAGGCTGTCAGCCTCGGAGATGGAATATAACATCAACCACTGTGAAGCAAAGGCCTTTATTGTCCAGGGCGGGAAAGATCCTGCAGATGGAAAGGTATTGCCCTGGATAGAAATGGTAAACGGGATGAAAAAGAATCTGCCGACCGTAACGGCATACTTCGCCTTTTCGGCGGACAACGAGAAATTCGACGGTTATATCTCGTACGAAGAGGCACTGGCAAAGGCAAGCCCCGAAGAGCCTGACGTAGCAGTGGATGGGGACGACATCTGGGTCATCATGTACACCGGCGGAACGACAGGAAAGGCCAAAGGCGTCATGAAGAGCCACACAAATCTTTTCTCGCAGTACCTTATCTCCATTTACGAGCATCAGTTTGAATTTACGGACGTTAACCTCCTGGTCATGCCCTGCTGCCATGTAAACTCACTCTTTTATTCCTTTGTTGCAACGTGGGTCGGCGGTACCGTGATGTGTTACAACATGGTGAGCTTCGACCCGGAGAAACTCCTGAAGACCTTCTCGGATCATGGCGTTACCTTTACCTCGCTCGTTCCTACCCATTACATCATGCTTCTTGCATTGCCCGATGAGGTAAAGAAGAAATATGATCTCACCACCTTCAAGAAGGCCCTCATCTCATCCATGCCTGCCAGGAGAGACACGAAACTGGGCGTCCTCGAGATGTTCCCGAATGCACGGCTCTGGGAGGCTTACGGGTGCACAGAATCAGGCATTTCTACCATCCTCAAACCGGAGGAACAGCTCTCCAAACTCGGCTCCTGCGGCATAGAGGTGATCGGGTCGGATGTGATCAAGCTTTACGATGAAGACGGGAACCTTGTAACCAAACCGGGAGAGGTCGGCGAGGTCTACACCAGAAGCCCGATGGTCTTTGAGGGATACTGGAAGGAACCCGAGAGGACTGCTGCGGCCATGAAGGGAGAATACTTCGGGTCAGGCGACCTGGGCAAGAGAGACGAAGACGGCTACATATTCCTCGTTGACCGCAAGGCAAACATGATCATCACCGGCGGCGAAAACGTCTTTCCGTCAGAGGTAGAGAACATTGTGGGCGGCCATCCGAAGGTAAGGGACGTCGCGGTCATCGGCATACCCCATGAAAAGTGGGGTGAACAGATAAGTGCAATAGTCGTTCTTCACGAAGGGGAGACATGCACGCCTGAGGAGATCGTTTCATACTGCAAGGGCAAGATCGCCGGTTTCAAGGTTCCGAAGACCGTGATCTTTATCAAGGATTCGGAGATGCCGAGGTCCGGTGCGGGCAAGATCCTCCACAGGTTCCTCCGTGAGAAGTACGGCAAGTGGAGTGACCACCAGTAAGAATTAAAAAAGCGGTACGTAACCGTAGTTACGTACCGCTTAGCATTTGCTCCTGTGGTGATGTACATGCGAAGCTGAAGGCATCAAAAAGTTCATCAAGAAGGAGGTGGACTGGTATGAGTAATCTTTACAGTATGTACGATATCTATAAGAGTATCCTCTTCTGCACAGATTTTTCCGCCAACGCAGATTTTGCCCTCGACTTCGCCATTGAGGTAGCGAGGCGAAGGAGCGATTCAACCCTTTATATCCTGCACATAAATCCTTATCCTGAATACACGAACGGGGTTTCGGGAAGGGCAAAGAAAGAGCAGGAGATGAACAAAAAGATCGAGGAAACCTATTTAAACAGACTGAGGGAGGTCCCCCGCTATGAGATCATATTTAAAATGGCAACTTCCCCCTATCTGGAGATCCTGGATTTTATTAATGAGAAAAAATGCGACATAGTCATTCTCGGTCGACATGGAGAAACAGGGTGGACAAAAACAATTGTTGGGAGCACGGCGGAAAAGGTTATGAGAAAGGCCATGTGCCCGATCCTCATTATCCCTGAACGATTTAAGGATATTGTCAGCAAGCCGGAATAGCAACAGCAGGTTGTTTTTCAAGAATGTGGATCAGGAGAGGAAAAATCTTTATAAAAAGGGGGTGAGCGGTCTCGTACAGAGCAACATATTTATACAAAACGTTTAAAAAGGAGGAGCAAAGATGAAGGTAAAATTATCCGTATTATTAGTTGTTACATTGGTGGCTTTGTTTGCATTGGGTGCAGGAACACATTCCTATGCAGCCCCTAAAGCGGAAGAATTGAAAATATGGTCTGCATGGCCTGAGAAAGCAGACCCTTCTACCCCGGGCTTGCAGCTTTTGATCTCCATGATTAACGAAAAAGGGAAGGCAGTCAATCTGAAAGCCCGGTATGTCGGTGGGCCCGAGGTCTTTAATCCTTTTGAGGGAGCCGCTTCGCTACAGAAGGGTATCGTTGATATTGAGTACACCGCCGGGGCATATACCACGGGCGTTGTTCCCGAATCCGATGCCATAAAACTTATGAAAACCAAGGCCTGGGATGACAGAAAGAGCGGCGCTTTTGCCCTTATGAATAAATGGTTTGAAGAAAAAGGGTTGGAGTTTCTGGCCAGGGCATCTACCGGACAGGGATTCCAGGGGTATCTGACCAAAAACGTGACCAAACCCAATCTAAAAGGACTGACCATGCGCGTTGTTCCCATCTATGTTCCCTTGATCAAAGCCCTGGGAGCAACGGGGGTCAACACGGCGGGTGGTGAAGTCTATACGGCACTTGAAAGAGGGACAGTTGACGGTTTCTGGTGGGGAGGCCGTGAGATCAGGACCTGGGGCTGGCAGGAAGTTTGCAAATATATCTGGGGTCCTCCCTTCTGGACGGTCGACGTATATGTAATGATGAGCAAGAAGAAATGGGACTCCCTTGATCCTTCCCAGCGCGATGCGTTGACGAAGATCATGGCGGAATATGAGCATAAGACCTATGAAGCACAGATCAAAGGGCAAGACGATATTACAAAAGATTTACTGGCTAAAGGCATGAAAGAGATCAAATTCTCCCCGGCCGATGAAAAGTGGTATATCAACATGGCCTACGAGGAGGGCTGGAAGGCTGCAGTGCAGAAATCTCCGAGAGTAAAAGAACTGCAGCCACTGGTATCAAAGTAAAAAGCAGGACGATGGTGGGTCTTTGAAGGGAGCGACAGATCGTAGCTCCCTTCGGCCCATTGTTTTTCCAAAATGGAGGAAGGCAATGAAGCTGGTAGTCTCGGGTTTGGTGCATGTATATAATTTCGTTCGTGACGGTCTCGCCGTCATAGGCGGAATACTGGTAGTAGCCATGGTCGTCTACGTTTCATTATCGGTCCTGATCAGATTTACGCCTTTTGTAATAGGATGGACATTGGAGGTGGCCGAGTACAGCCTCATCATCCTCACCTTCTTCAGCGCGGGATGGCTCCTGAAGAACCGGGGCCACACAAGGATCGACATACTCCTGGATTTGATAAAAACACCCAGGACCAGGAACATCGTTGAAGGGATACTTTACGTGGTCACAACAGCGATCTCTTTATTTCTCCTGATCCTCAGTGCCGTTGTCACCTGGGAAAATTATGTCTCAGGGATGCTCCAGGTAAAGGTCTACACATTCCCCAAGTGGATGCTCTGCGCCATTATCCCTATTGGTTTTTTCTTTCTCTTCATTGAGTCTATAAGGCTGGCCTATGCATTTTTTAAGGAGGCACACAAAAACAAATAAAATAGATAGATATTTTCGGGATTTTTAGCGTTAGGAGGTTATAATGGAGTGGCAATTTATTTTACTGATCATCGGTTGCATATTGTTTCTTACCCTTTTGTCCGGGCTTCCCATATTTGTTGCATTCTTAATCGTCGATACCGTGGGCATCCTGCTTTTCATGGGCGGCCTGGCAGGTATCGATGCACTGGTAAGAAGCATATTCGATTCCATCGGCGTATTCACGTTATGCCCCGTCGTTCTGTTCACCATCATGGGGGAGGCGATCTTCCGGTCAGGTATGGCCAGCCGCGCCCTTGATGTTCTGGAGAGACTCATGGTCCGTCTCCCCGGGAGGTTGAGTGTCGTTGCCGTCAGTGCAGGCGCCATCTTTGCAACGCTCAGCGGCTCAGCCCTGGGAGCCTGCGCCATGCTCGGCTCCCTGCTTGTGCCCGATATGGAGAAACGGGGTTATTCCAAGTCGCTTTCCATGGGACCCATCATGGCCGGCGGCATGCTTGCCGTTATTATCCCGCCCAGTACCCTCGCCGTCATCCTTGGCGCCCAGGGAGGCATATCGGTTGGAAAACTCCTGCTCGCCGGTTTTATCCCGGGTTTTATACTGGCAGGACTTTATCTCGCCCATATCATTATCTCCTGTGTGCGCAACCCATCCCTGGCCCCCATGGGGGAGACGACAACGGCCAAGACGAACCTCGGCAAGGATTTTCTAAAGTATGTAGTGCCGTTGGCGGCGATCGTCCTTTCTGTCCTCGGGAGCATCTTCACCGGTATAGCAACACCGACAGAGGCCTCTGCACTGGGCGCCCTGACCAGCTTCATCCTGGCGGCCTGTTACAGGGAGGTAACGGTAAGGATGATAATAAAGTCTGCTGCCAGTACACTTGCCATCTCCACAATGATCCTCATGATCGTCGGCGGTTCCGTTGCCTTCAGCCAGTTGCTCAGTTTCACGGGGATCGTGAGGGGCATCGTTGAGCTGGTAACCAACCTGAAGCTTCCTCCGCTTATCATTGTTGCAATAATGCAGGTCCTCCTGATCATCATGGGGTGCTTCATCGACCAGATCGCCATGATCATGATCGCCGTTCCCATCTTTATGCCCATTACCGCCGCCATGGGTTTTGATCCCATATGGATGGGGCTTCTGATGCTCGTCAGCATCTCCCTTGGTCTCCTCACCCCACCTTTTGGCCTGCTTCTTTTCATTATGAAAGGCAACGCCCCGAAGGGGACAACCATGATGCATGTTTACAAGGCATCATTGCCCTATATTACCCTGACCTTTGCTGGATTGGCCCTGTTCATCCTCTTCCCCGGTATTGCAACCTGGCTTCCTCGCCATATGTGAGCCGGGTGAAGAGATTTTAGGAGAAAAGCAATGAAATATATAGTCTCGGGTTTGGTGCATGTATATAATTTCGTTCGTGACGGTCTCGCCGTCATAGGCGGAATACTGGTAGTAGCCATGGTCGTCTACGTTTCATTATCGGTCCTGATCAGATTTACGCCTTTTGTAATAGGATGGACATTGGAGGTGGCCGAGTACAGCCTCATCATCCTCACCTTCTTCAGCGCGGGATGGCTCCTGAAGAACCGGGGCCACACAAGGATCGACATACTCCTGGATTTGATAAAAACACCCAGGACCAGGAACATCGTTGAAGGGATACTTTACGTGGTCACAACAGCGATCTCTTTATTTCTCCTGATCCTCAGTGCCGTTGTCACCTGGGAAAATTATGTCTCAGGGATGCTCCAGGTAAAGGTCTACACATTCCCCAAGTGGATGCTCTGCGCCATTATCCCTATTGGTTTTTTCTTTCTCTTCATTGAGTCTATAAGGCTGGCCTATGCATTTTTTAAGGAGGCACACAAAAACAAATAAAATAGATAGATATTTTCGGGATTTTTAGCGTTAGGAGGTTATAATGGAGTGGCAATTTATTTTACTGATCATCGGTTGCATATTGTTTCTTACCCTTTTGTCCGGGCTTCCCATATTTGTTGCATTCTTAATCGTCGATACCGTGGGCATCCTGCTTTTCATGGGCGGCCTGGCAGGTATCGATGCACTGGTAAGAAGCATATTCGATTCCATCGGCGTATTCACGTTATGCCCCGTCGTTCTGTTCACCATCATGGGGGAGGCGATCTTCCGGTCAGGTATGGCCAGCCGCGCCCTTGATGTTCTGGAGAGACTCATGGTCCGTCTCCCCGGGAGGTTGAGTGTCGTTGCCGTCAGTGCAGGCGCCATCTTTGCAACGCTCAGCGGCTCAGCCCTGGGAGCCTGCGCCATGCTCGGCTCCCTGCTTGTGCCCGATATGGAGAAACGGGGTTATTCCAAGTCGCTTTCCATGGGACCCATCATGGCCGGCGGCATGCTTGCCGTTATTATCCCGCCCAGTACCCTCGCCGTCATCCTTGGCGCCCAGGGAGGCATATCGGTTGGAAAACTCCTGCTCGCCGGTTTTATCCCGGGTTTTATACTGGCAGGACTTTATCTCGCCCATATCATTATCTCCTGTGTGCGCAACCCATCCCTGGCCCCCATGGGGGAGACGACAACGGCCAAGACGAACCTCGGCAAGGATTTTCTAAAGTATGTAGTGCCGTTGGCGGCGATCGTCCTTTCTGTCCTCGGGAGCATCTTCACCGGTATAGCAACACCGACAGAGGCCTCTGCACTGGGCGCCCTGACCAGCTTCATCCTGGCGGCCTGTTACAGAAAAGTGACCTTACAAATGATAATCAAATCTGCCACCGGCGCCCTTGCCATCTCCACAATGATCCTCATGATCGTCGGCGGTTCCGTTGCCTTCAGCCAGTTGCTCAGTTTCACGGGGATCGTGAGGGGCATCGTTGAGCTGGTAACCAACCTGAAGCTTCCTCCGCTTATCATTGTTGCAATAATGCAGGTCCTCCTGATCATCATGGGGTGCTTCATGGACCAGATCGCCATGATCATGATCGCCGTTCCCATCTTTATGCCCATTACCGCCGCCATGGGTTTTGATCCCATATGGATGGGGCTTCTGATGCTCGTCAGCATCTCCCTTGGTCTCCTCACCCCACCTTTTGGCCTGCTTCTTTTCATTATGAAAGGCAACGCCCCGAAGGGGACAACCATGATGCATGTTTATCGTTCGTCTATCCCCTATCTCGTGCTGACATTTATTGGATTGGCCCTGTTCATCCTCTTCCCCGGTATTGTGACCTGGCTCCCACAATATATGTAAGCCGTCAAGGGAAGATGATAGTATGAGCATAAAACCGACATCATTGACAAGGCCCGGCAGGATCGGAACAATGGATTTAAAGAACAGACTGGTCATACCGGCCATGTGCACCAATTATACCTTCCAGGGCCATTTTACCGATCAGGCCGTCCATTACTATGGTCTGAGGGCAAAAGGAGGAGCAGGTCTGTTGATCCTGGAGGGCGCCGCTATCGATTATCCGGGTGCCAGAAATATTCTCAACAGTGCTGTCTCCGATGACAAGTATATTCCTACACTAAAGAGGTTGGCGGACGAGGTCCATCGACATGGAACGAAGATCGCCTTCCAGATCATGCATGCAGGAAGACAGACCAACGTTGCTATCAGTGGTTCCCAGCCTGTCTCCTGCTCGGGGGCTGCCAGTACCCAACTGTTGTACGACCAACCACGTGCACTGACCCTTTATGAATGCAAAAATATCATCAAGCGCTTTGGCGAAGCCGCGCTGAGGGTCAAGAGGGCGGACTTCGATGCAGTAGAGGTACACTGTGCCCACGGATACCTCGTGAGCGCCTTTCTTTCCCCGGTACTGAATACGAGAACGGACGAATATGGCGGGCTGGAGGGAGGGATCAGGTTTGCCTGTGAGATTGTTCGGGAGATCAAACTGCAATGTGGCCAGGACTATCCCGTCCTTTGCCGTATTAACGGAGACGACTATTCCCCGTCCGGAGGGGTAACGGCGATCGATTCCAGGATGATATCGGTTGCCCTCGAAAAGGCCGGCGCAGATTGTATCAATATTTCTGCCGGACTCAGGGAGTCGGATCACCACCTCCATGACCAGACCATGGCTTCGCCTCGCGGTTCCTGGGTATACATGGCCGAAGGGATTAAGAAGACCGTCAACATCCCTGTGATGGTGGCCAAAAGGATCGACGAAGATATGGTTGAAAAGATCATTGTCGGAGGACAGGCCGATTTTGTCTGTATTGGAAGGCCTTATATCGCGGACCCCGATTATGGCAATAAACTGCTGGAAGGACGTGCGGAAGAGATACTGCCCTGTATATGGTGCGCCCAGGGATGTTTCGATATGCTGTGGATGCTTTCCCCGACCACCTGTCTTGTCAATCCTGCCGCAGGCCGTATGGATGAGGTACCTATCGATAATTTGAAGAAAACCTCCGGAAAGAAGAAGGTGCTTGTGGCCGGAGGAGGCCCTGCAGGATGTGAGGCAGCCTTGGTTGCAGCCAAAAGAGGCCACGATGTAACACTTTACGAGAAGGATAATCGTCTCGGCGGGGCATATCGATTAGCCGCCGTATCCCCTTCAAAGATGGAGGTGGAACGTCTTTTTTCATACTTTGAGCGCGCCCTCCCTAAGGCGGGTGTCAATATTATTCTTGAGACGGAGGCGACTGCTGAATTGATGAAGAGGGAAAGGCCCGACGTAGCCTTTATTGCCGTTGGCACACGGCCTGCCGTTCCGAAGAAGGTTCCGGGGGTACAGGGATCTAACGTGGTTTCTGCAGACGATGTGATGAATGGACGGGTTCTGACGGGCAATAGAATTGCCATCTGGACATGCAGCCACCATTGTTCTTTTTCCTGTAAGGCCGCTATAGCTCCTGTAGACGGCGATGTGACAAATATGCACTCTACCTGTTCTTATGCCTGCCGGGCCGGATATGCAGCCGTTGACACCGCCGAATACCTCGCATCACAGGGTAAGCTCGTGAATATCGTTACAGAGAGAAACGCCGTAGTACCCGGTATGGGTTTTACCTCCCGGGGATATTTGCTGAAACGATTCTTCCGGGCAAATATCCGGGTCTGCAATAGTGTCAAGGTAAAAGAGATCAATGACCGGGGCATCCTCCTCGAAAAAGCGGGCATCACCTTTCTCCTCGATGCCGATACGGTGATCATCAGTGTCGGTGAAACGCCGCAAAGTGATCTTGCCGGGACATTAAAAGGTCAGATCCCCGAGGTTTACACCATAGGGGATTGCCATAAAACGGGGAACGCCATGACCGCCATCCAATCTGCCTATAATGAAGCGATAAAGATTTAGAGCGAAATTGAGCAATTGACAAGCGGGCGGAGATCGTAATAATATCAAGCATGCGAAAATAAGGGAAACAGCAGACGCACCGGAACTCAGGAAGAAATAGCCATTCCGTGTTTTGTTGTGAAGACAGCGGTGGAGCTGCCGGAATAGGGGACATCAGGTAGAGAATTACCGGAGGTGAAACTATGGCGAAGGACATGTTCGAATCGTTGAAGGAAGAAATAAAAAAAGAGCCCTATGCCAACCATATGGGGATCAGGCTACGGGACATCGGTCCCGGTTACGCGGTAATGGAGACGAGGTATTCAGAAAAGATGACAAACTTTAACGGCCTGGTTCACGGAGGGGCCATCTTTTCTCTTATCGATGAAGCCTTCAGCGCCGCATCGAATTCTCACGGCACGGTTGCCGTGGCCTTAAACCTCAACGTTACCTTTCTTGCGTCTCCTGCGATCAACTCCCTTCTTGTCGTCGAAGCGAAGGAGCAAAGCCGGAGCAGGCGCATCGCAACCTACAACATCGAGGTTGTGCAGAGAGACGAGAACGGGGATAGGAAAATAGCCTCTTGCCAGGCCGTAGTTTACCGGAAAGATCAAAGACTGGAATTTCTGGAAGAGGGAACCACGTGAGTCTGCAGTAGTCATTTTATATTTTCAGACGTTTTTTCTCGTAACTAATGAAAACGCCGTCTTCGGCCCCGTCGATGAGTTCCACGCCAGTGCGGAAGAATTTGATACCCCGCCGGGCTTTTTCAATATTTTTACCTTTCCTTAATCCTTTCAGATCCCTTGTTTGACAGAATAAACCACGCACTATATATAGCATAGACGGAAAGTGCCTTGATGGGAGTGCCGTCAATTTATACAAATATATCTTGACAAAAATTTATGATAAAGATATTTATATAGCAAACATTAAAATGTATAACATTTACAGGAGCAGACAATATGTTCAGCAATATTAAAGAAAAAAGGATTTTTGAGAAAATCGTAGATGAGATCAAAAGCGCCATCGAGACGGACAAGTTAAGGCCCGGCGATAAATTGCCTCCAGAGATGGAATTGGCCAAAATCTTTGGGGTTAGCAGGGTGACGGTAAGAGAGGCTTTAAGGATCCTGGAATTATCAGGCCTTATCTTGATAAAACAAGGGACCAAGGGAGGGGCTTTTATTAAAAAGATGGATGCACCCCAGAAATTGAAGGAATGTTTATCCGATTACCTGAAAGTGGGAAACATTACAATCGATCAACTTGCAGAGGCAAGGTACTGGATCGAATCGATTGTCATGGATATAGTCTGCCAGAAGGCAAGGAAAAAAGATTTTGAACTGTTGAGCAAGTCCGTTAAGAAGGCAGAACAATTTTACCGGGAGGGAAGAGAGAGGGACAGGATTGATGAGAACTGGAACTTCCATATTTTACTGGTAAAGATAACCGGCAATAAGATCCTGATCGAGACAGTGATCTCTATAATCGAAATGATGCGGTACATGATGCTTAAAATAACAACGGACAGGAAAATTACCGAAAACGCGTTCAAGGCCCATAAAGAGATAGTTGACCTTCTTGAGTCCGGCAATCTGGAAAAGGCCAAAGCGGTCAACAGGACCCACATCGAGGACCTGAACGATCGTCTGACGAAGAAATATTTAAGGTCAAAAAAAACTTGAGGATACAAACAAATAAGGAGGTAGTTCGTATGGCTTATCGAGATCTAAGGGAATTTATCAGCCAGCTTGAAAAGGAGGGAGATCTCCAGCGCATCAAGGCAGAGGTGGACTGGAATTTGGAGCTTTCCCACATATCCAAACTCAACGATGAAAAAGGCGGACCGGCTCTGCTTTTTGAGAATGTAAAGGGCTACTCCACTCCCGTCTTTTGCAGCGCGCTCGCCACGCCGAAACGATTGGCGATAGCCCTTGATCTCCCACGGGATCTGAGCGTAATGGGAGTGGCCAGAGAATGGATGCACAGGACAATGCAGAAAAAGATCCCACCGGTGGAAGTAGCAACGGGCCCCTGCAAGGAAAATATCGACAAGGGGGATAAGGTCGATCTCTTCAAATTCCCGATTCCAAAGTATTATAAAAAAGACGGCGGCCGCTACATCGGCACAACACATGCCATAATCTCAAGAAGCCCGGAGAGTGGATGGGTCAATCTCGGGACGCACAGGATGCAGATCCTCGATAAGAACCATGCGGGTATATGGATGATCCCCGGCAAGCACGTGCAGCTCCATCTGAAGGAATATGAGAAGCTCGGGAAGCCTATGCCGGTTGCAGTTGCGATCGGTGTTGATCCTACCATTTTTCTTTGCGCAAGCGCCCCTTTCCCTCCGGGTGAAAGCGAATACGACTATATCGGCGCATTAAGGGGATTACCCGTCGAAACAGTGAAAGGAGAGACGGTTGATCTGCCCATTCCCGCCACTGCAGAGGTGGTCCTGGAAGGGGAGGTAGATCCGATTGCGTTGCGCGATGAAGGTCCCTATGGCGAATACTCCGGTTATTATCAGGCGACATTCCCTAAACCTTTTTTAAAGGTAAATTGCGTTACATACAGGAATAACCCTGTACACTGGGGATGCACGACAGGAAAACCTATCACCGACATCCATATCCTTCAGGCGCTGAACAGAACCGCCCTGCTTTGGACAGATCTCGAAAAGATGGGTCTCCCCGGTATCAAAGGGGTGTATTGCCCGCCTGAGACGGGTGGATACTTTACCGCAATTATCTCCATAAAACAGTTATATGCGGGCCATGCGAGACAGGTTGGTACTGCCGTAGTCTCGTGCCCATCAGGGGCATATTCAACGAAACTGGTCGTCATTGTTGACGATGATGTCGATCCCTCCAACCTGAGCCAGGTATGGTGGGCAATTGGAATGAAATTCCAGCCTGACAGAGGGACTGACATCCTTAAGAGAGGGTTTTCTTCTCATATAGATCCTTCTTTGCCTATCGAGGAAAAGGACACAACCTCAAGGATGATTCTCGATGCTACCACTCCTTTTGAGTGGAGAAACGAAAAGAAACCAACGCTTATTACATTGGACGAAGAAGTAGTTGAAAGGGTCAAAAGAAGGTGGGGAGAGTTCTTTCCGTCAAAAACTTTCTAATAGGAGGAGAATACAATGAAACATCGTACACTAATGATTTCGTTCCTCTGCGTTATGGCCATGGTGGGTACATTTTGCGTTCCGTCTGCATTTTCTCAGGCACAGACCTTTAAACTGACCTACTCCCATTTCTGGCCAGTCGGTCATCAGGTTACAGAGAGCCTTGCGGAGTGGGCAAAGGAGATAGAAAAACGTACGAACGGAAGGGTAAAAACGGTTATGTTCCCCGGCGGCACGCTGACACCTGCGGACAAGTGTTATGACGGGGTCGTTAAAGGAATATCTACCGTCTGCTCTTCTGCGCTCAGTTACACGCGCGGCAGGTTCCCTTTGATGGAGGTAAGTGATCTGCCTCTGGGTTACAAGACTGCACTTGCTGCCGCAAAACTGAGCAATGCCGTCTATAAAAAGTTTCAGCCGAAAGAACTGGACGACGTGAAGGTCATGTTCTTTCATGCAACGGGCCCCACGATATTGCACACAAAGAAACCTGTAAGAAAACTTGAGGATCTGAAAGGTATGAAGATCAGAACCACCGGTCTTGGCGCCAAGATAATCACCGCCCTGGGAGCAACACCGGTGGCCATGCCTATGGGTGATACATATGACGCTTTGAGCAAAGGAGTGGTGGAGGGCTCGACGGCACCGATAGCATCGCTGGAAGGTTTTAAATGGGGAGAGGTGGTCAAATATACGACGGAGAACTTCGGCACTGCATTTACTACGGTCTTCTTTGTGGTCATGAACAAAAAGGTATGGAACTCGATGCCGCCCGATATTCAGAAGACCATTGAGCAGGTAAACGAGGAATGGGTCGAAAAGATCGGAAAGATCTGGGATAAATACGACCAGGCGGGCAGAAATTTTACCCTTAAACTGGGCAACACTATCATTCCCCTCTCAAAGGAAGAGGACGCCAGGTGGGCGAAGAAGGTGAGAACCACCCTTGATGATTATGTGAAGGTCACGAACGCTAAGAACCTGCCCGGCAATGAGGTTCTGAATTTCAGTCTTGATTACCTTAAAAAGATCCAGTAAGGAAGCGGGGCCCAGGTGCCCCCTCCTGACCGGTATGAAAGAAAGGGTGGGATTATGAAAACTATTTTTGCGATCGTACTTAATATAAGCAAGTTCCTGAATTCGATATCGGGCATTGCTCTGATTGCCATCATGGTTCTCACAACAGCAGACGTGGTGCTGCGAATATTTAAGCAACCCATTATCGGTACATATGAGATCGTAGGTCTTCTGGGGGCCATTGTAATAGGCTTTGGTATTCCCATGACCTCGTGGATCAGGGGCCATATCTTTGTCGATTTTATTATAGAGCAATTCCCCGAGGGAAGGAAAAATGTCGTTAATATTTTTACGAGATTGCTGGGCGTAGGTCTCTTCTTTGTAGCTGGCTGGAACCTTATCATAGTGGGGATGGATCTCTATAGAACAGGGGAGGTATCTCTTACCCGCCAATTACCTTTTTACCCTATCGCTCATGGACTGGCGGTTAGTTGTTTTGTTCAGTGTCTCGTCCTCATATGCGACATCATCAAGATATTTGCAGGGGAATTTGGAGGGGAATCATGAACGAGATCGCCATAGGGATTGTCGGCATCGCAATGGTGCTGTTCCTGTTTTTGACCGGCATCGAGCTTAGTTTTGCTATGGCCCTGGTCGGTCTTGTAGGGTTTAGTATACTTGTCTCTCCCGAGGCGGCTTTCAATATGCTTGCCAAGGATTTTTTTGATGTTTTCTCGTCCTACGGACTTACCGTTGTCCCTCTTTTCATCATGATGGGCCAGATAGCCTTCCACTCGGGGATCGCAAGACGGTTGTACGACACTGCTTACAAGTTTATAGGCCATGTCCCCGGCGGGCTTGCAATGGCCACGGTAGGCGGCGCAACAGCCTTCAAGGCTATTTGCGGCTCCTCGCCTGCAACGGCAGCGACCTTTGCCAGCATTGCCGTCCCCATGATGGACGAGTATGGTTACGGCAAGAAGCTTTCCACAGGGATTGTGGCTACCGTAGGTACCCTGGGGATACTCATCCCGCCAAGCGTGACCCTTATCGTGCTGGGCATCATTACCGAGCAGTCTATAGGCAAACTGTTTCTCGCCGGGATAATCCCGGGATTTGTTATTGCATTCTTCTTTCTGTTCATCATCTACGGGTGGTGCAAGATAAACCCGTCGATCGGCCCGGTGGGCAAAAGGACCTCGTGGAAGGAGAGAATAGCGTCAACGCCCGAGCTTATATGGGTTGCCGTTATCTTCTTCCTCGTCATAGGCGGGATCATGAAAGGTTTCTTCACGCCTACTGAGGCAGGAAGCATCGGGACCGTGCTGGTAATTTTGTTGTCTGCGGCAAAGAGAGAGCTCAATATAAAGAGATTTCTCGAGTCGGTGGCGGAGGCCATACATATTTCCTGTATGGTGCTTTTGCTCGTTGCGGGTTCCACGGTGCTAAGCCATTTTATTGCCATGACCCAGATCCCCATGCTTGCAGCGGATTGGATAGTTGCGCTTCCCCTTCCGCCATGGCTTATTATCGTCATTATCGCAGTTATCTATCAGATCGGGGGCTCGTTCATCGATGACCTTGCGTTTATGATACTTGCCACTCCGATCTTCTTCCCTGCTGTCATAAAACTCGGCTACGATCCGATCTGGTTCACCATCATGATCGGCATTACGGTAATGATAGGGGTCGTCCTTCCACCCGTGGCCATCAATGTCTTTATCGTGAAAAAGATCACCAAGGTTCCTTTCAGCGTCATATACGGGGGAGTGTACCCATTCCTGGTCGCCATTATTGCTTGCGCCGTTATGCTGTTCTTTATCCCGGGGATGGCCACGTATCTCCCTGCAACTTTGATGAAGTAGGAAGCGCAATGTCAGCTGATACGTACCTTGTGACCCTGGCGTAAAATATTATATGTAATGGAACGGGCGCCTCAAAACCGACGGGATAATAATTGATATAAGACATTGTCCGGGGTGGCAAATCCGTACGAGGAAGGATTGCAACTGTCTGACGCCACCCCTTCAAGCGCCGCTTAAGACATATCTATGCTACTCAACAAGCTCCAGGAAATGATAGACCTTCTGGGGCATCCCGGACCTGAGCACGTTGTCCTGGAGGTTAATGATACAGCCAGGGCATGCGGTCACCACGATATCGGCATTCGTGGCTTTTATTCCTGCCATCTTTTTGTCCGCTATCTTCTTTGTGATATCGTAGTGGTAGACGCTGAAAGAGCCGCCCATGCCGCAGCACATGTCAGCGTTCGGCATCTCGACAAACTTAAGGCCCTTCAAACCTTTTAGGATCGCCCTCGGTTGGTCCTTTATATTCTGGTACCGCACCAGGTGGCACGGGTCATGCCAGGTGGCCGTCTTGCCTTCAAACTCCTTCTTGAGCTTCAGGTCTTCCGGCTTAATCTTCAATACATCAATGACGAACTCGGTAAGATCTTTCACTTTACCGGAAAAAGCCTCGTAGCGCTTCTGCTGGTCTTCGTTATCCGGGAGATACTTCGCATAGTCCTTCAATGTCGAGCTGCATGTCCCGCAACCGGTGACCACGTAATCGAACTTTTCAAAGGCCTTAATGTTGTCTTCGGCGAGTTTTCTCCCTGTCTCAAAATCACCGCTGAAATAGATCGCAGCCCCGCAGCAGTTCTGATCTTTGGGGTAGATAACCTCTATGCCTCTTTTTGTGAGGAAGTCAATGATCTTTAAACCTGTTTCGGGGTAAACGAAGTCCATAGCGCAGCCCGAGAAAAAGCCGATCTTCATTGTAGGCGTTTTGCCGTCCTGGGGCTTGTTGACCTCTTTGACCATGTCACGGAGAAACCGGTCTGCAATCTCAGGGATGTTCCTCTTGCCCAGACCCTTGATGAAGTCGGGAAGGTGGCGAATCTTGCCTTCTGTTTTCGGAAGCATCCACTGGAACCTCTGGGCCAGCTTCACATACCTCCCGAAGGCCTTCCTGTCCGCCATGACCTTCCGGAAGGCGAAGTCCTTGATAAACCCGAGCCCTTTCTTTTTCACCAGCTCAGCCCGTGCCCCGACGACAACGCGGTCGATCTGCGTCTTCGCAGGACAGTTGGCCACGCACCGCTTGCAGAGAAGACACTTGCCGATGATCTCGCCCAACTCTTCGGTAAACTCCTGCCTGCCGGCCAGGATCTCCCGCACGAGGTAGTTCTTCCCCCGTGCCACGCTTGTCTCCGTCCGCTCCTCCTGATAGACAGGACAGAAGAAGCTGCAGAAACCACACTTCATACACTGGGCAGCGTACTTTTCTATCTTTGTGAGTTCCTTCAGATTATCCAAGGTTCCCTCCCCCTTATCCTACCAGATTTTGCCAGGATTCATGATATTGTTCGGATCGATAAGCTGCTTGATACCCTTCATCAGATTGGTTACGTTGGGATCGATGACCCGCCTGAAGAACTTCTGTTTCTCGAGACCGATGCCGTGTTCCCCCGAGAGGACGCCCCCTAAGGAAACGGTGGCCTCGATGATCTCATCGAGCCCTTTCAACGCCCTGTCGTAGGCCTCTTTATTGCTGATGTCCGTGAGGATGGAGGGGTGGAGGTTGCCGTCCCCTGCGTGTCCCAGGACCGTGATCTCAAGGTTGTACTTCTTCCCTACCTCCTTGCACTTCCTGATAAGGTCGGGCATCTTGTTCCTCGGGACGGTGACGTCTTCCGCGAGGACCGTGGGCGCCTTTCCGAAGACCGCTGCGAAGCCTGCGCGTCTCGCGAGCCAGTACCTGTCCGCCTCGGCCTGGTCCTTGGCGACCCGCACGTCCACTGCCCCGTTCTTCTTTACGATCTCCACGATCTGCTCGATCTCCTTCTCCACGGTCTCGGGGATGCCGTCACACTCGAAGAGGAGCACTGCATCGGCGTCCTTGGGAAGCCCCATGGGCATCATCTCCTCGATCCTGTTGATCACCCAGTTGTCGAGGAACTCGATCTTGTCG
>MVRS01000173.1 GCA_002067975.1 Syntrophorhabdus sp. PtaU1.Bin058 | reverse complement strand
GCAGATCCAAAAGGCGCTGGGGTTCAGTTCCTTCGATGTCGTGCAGAAACTGGAAGAGACGGAAGGCTTCCGCGAGAAAAGCCCGGCGTCAAGCCGCTTTTTCCGCAAAGGCAAGATCGGGTCATGGCGTGAAGAACTCAATGATAAACAGGCACAGCGGATTATCCGCGACCACGCGGAAGTTATGCGCCGTTTCGGTTACCTGGATGAGAACGGAGATGTATTGACATGATTCCTCAATGCGGCAAAGTGAGGGTAGGAAAGAAAGACAGACAGATCCTCATGAAGCCAGCGGATGTCTGACGAGTTCACTTATGGATGACAAAAAGATGCTGCAAGCCATGCGGAAGCTGAAATGGGAAGCGGACTACTGGAAGCGCGCGAAAGGTGAGGACACCGGGAATGTATTTCTGACTGAGGTCGATCACCTTGACCATGATTTCATACGGGCGCTCCATGATAGAGGCATCAAGAATGGGAAGCTGCTGGATATAGGTACCGGACTGGGCAGACAAGCAATAGAGTTAGCAGGCCTTGGTTTTGAGGTCACCGCGACTGATATTTCGCGTATCGGCATTACGGAAGCAGCCAGGAACGCCGCATCCGCCGGGGCTCAGATCAGGTTTCTCGAAGACGATATTACTCATACCTCATTGACCGAAACCTTTGATGTAGTGCTGGATCGCGGCTGTTTCGCGGTGTTGCAGGAAGAGCTGCTGGATGACTACACCACCGGCGTTGCCGGCCTTGTCCGACCGAACGGTATTTTCCTGTTGAAGGTAGATCAAAAGAAGGCAAGCCGTATTGATCACCTGTCGGGCAGGTTTACGGTTACGGAAACGTGCAATAGTTTCTATCTTTTGAAGGATAAACCGATCAAGGCCGCTTTTTTTGTCCTTCAAACTACAAAGCAAGAAAGACTATGAGGCCGTGTATTGATGACAAATAAGACCGGCATGACGGCATGGTTGAAATCCCTGCGTGACGTCCCAACCAAATGGCGCCGCCGCTCAAGGGCCGAGCATCTTCTGCTGGTGGAGGCATTTGTCCTGCTGGGCGCGGCGCGTCTGGCAGCCCTTGTGCTGCCGTTCAAGTGGCTGGCCGTCACGTTGGGCAGGCGTTCGGAGGATGCCGGTCCGGAGATAACCGCCGCCGACCTCCATTGCGGACGGATGATAGGACAGGCCGTCCGCTCGGCTGCGAACAATACCCCTTGGGAAAGTGTCTGTCTGGCCCAGGCCGTGGCCGGTCAATGGATGCTCAAACGCCGTCATATCGCCGGAACGCTCTATCTGGGTGTGACGAAGGATGCGACAAGACCTGAGATGCTTGCCGCCCACGCCTGGCTCCGTTGCGGCAACATGATCCTTACGGGCCGGGAGGGCTACAGGCAATTCACTGTAGTTGCCTCATTCTCATGATGAAACCCATCTTCCTCGCGGATAAGAAGAAAGACCGGGATTGCACATGTACCATATGATCAAACAACTCAGAGAGGCAACGGGACGGCTGAGGCGACAGTTGCCCTATCTGCCGATGGCGTTCCGGTTGGTCCGTCATGCGGCAGGAGGGCTGGCGATCGTCTGGGTCGTATTGCTGCTTGTCCAGGGGTTGCTGCCCGTTGCAACGGTCTACCTGACCAGGACGCTGGTGGACGGCATTGCGGCGATAGTCGGAGCAGGAGGCGGCTGGAAGGCCATGATACCGCTCCTGCCGGCGGGTATAGCGATGGCACTCGTACTGATCGGCGGCGAGGTGTTCCAGGGCATCGGCAAATGGGTTCGCACGGACCAGTCCGAGCGGGTACAGGACCACGTCCATGAGCTTATCCATGAGCAGGCCATGCTGCTCGATCTCTCCTTCTATGACAACCCCGGTTATTACGATCAACTGCATCGCGCCAGGATAGACGCCCTCAACAGACCTGCCGCCCTGATCGAAAACACCGGCGCCCTGGTGCAGAGTTTTATTACCCTGGCCGCCATGGGTGGTGTACTGCTGACCTTCGGGATATGGATCCCCCTGCTGCTCGCCTTCAGCACCCTGCCGGCCCTTCTGGTTGTGCTCCGCCACACGATCCGCTTTCACCGCTGGCGCATTCAGAACACTACGGCCATCCGCAAAACCAGCTACTACGATCTGATGCTTACCCAGCGCGAGGCAGCGGCGGAGATGCGCCTGTTCGGGCTCGGCCCGCATTTTCGGGTGCTTTTCCAGGACCTGCGCAAACGATTGCGCCGGGAGGAGGTACAGCTTGCCCGCAGCGAAGCGGCCGCCCATGCGGCAGCGGCCCTCATCGGACTTGCGAGCATGGCCGGCGCCATGGCATGGATGGGTCTCCAGGCATTGAAAGGCGCAATCGGTCTGGGTGATCTCGCACTTTTCTATCAGGCATTTTACCAGGGCCAGCGCATGATGCGCTCGCTTTTGGGGAGCGCCGGAGAGATCTACCGGAACATTATGTTTTTGGAAAATCTCTTTGAATTCTTAGCCCTGAAGCCCCGGATCAGTTCACCGGAGAGGCCGCTCCCTCATCCCGGCTTGCAAAAGGCCTTAGAGTTTCAGAACGTCACCTTCTCCTATCCAGGCACGGAACGGCACGTCATAGAGGGTTTCAACCTGCAGATCCCTGCCGGGAGGATTACCGCACTGGTTGGTGAAAACGGCGCAGGGAAGACCACCCTGATCAAACTCATCTGCCGCTTCTACGATCCTGAGAAAGGCCGTCTTCTCATCGACGGGACGGATATCCGCGCTCTTCCCCTGCCTGTGCTCCGGCAGCGGATTACCGTGCTCTTTCAGGATCCGATGCGCTATCATGATACGGTCTTCAACAATATCGCATTCGGCGACATCGACAACCGTCCCGGCATGGACCGGGTCGAAGCTGCGGCGAAGGCCGCAGGGGCGGATGCACCGATCAGGTATCTGCCGGGCGCATATGGAGCGGTACTGGGAAAATGGTTCGGCGGCGCCGAACTGAGCGGCGGCGAGTGGCAGCGCCTTGCCCTTGCACGTGCCTTTCTGCGAAACGCGGAATTCATTATCCTTGATGAGCCGACCAGCGCCATGGATTCCTGGGCCGAGGCGGACTGGCTGCTCCGTTTTCGCAGGCTCGTTGCAGGGCGGACGGCGTTGATCATCACCCACCGCTTCACAACGGCCCTGCATGCGGACGTCATTCACGTTATAGACAGCGGACGCATTATAGAATCCGGCAGCCATGAAGAATTGCTGGCAGCCGGGGGGCGCTACGAGTCGTCATGGACCAGGCAGATGCGCGGGAAGCGTGTATAAGGGGATATCCATGGAAATGGCGGAACCGGGACTTTGCCGTCTCCTCGTTGATTGTTTGAAAAGGGGCGGCCCGGCAGTAGAGGCCGCGAGACTTTCCGGTCTTACGCAGGAAGACCGGCAGGCCTTTCTGGCCCTGGCGGCTGCTCAACGCGTACGGCCCCTGCTCTGGCACAGGCTCACACAAAAAGGTCTGTGTGACGCTGTTCCTGCGGAGGCGGCGGAAGCGCTCCGTAACGCCTCCCTCCGGAACACCATGAGCAACCTGCGCCTCTACGGCGAACTGCGTCGCCTCCTTTTTGCCCTGAAGCGCGAGGGGATACCCTTGATCCTGCTGAAGGGGATATACCTGGCGGATGCGCTTTACGGCGATATCGGGCTTCGGGAAATGCATGATATCGACGTGCTTGCCCGCCCGGCAGACCTTACACGGGTTGCCGATATCCTGATGAACATGGGGTATATACCGGAGCAGCCTATTGACGCGGATATCACCATCAACGCGGATCACCACCTGCCGACCCTGGTCAAAAAGGGCTGTGGGTCCTTTGAAGTCCACTGGAACCTGACCCGTTCCGGTGACAGCTACAATATTGACCCCGTGGGTTTGTGGGAGCGCTCCATGCCGGTCCATATTGCCGGTTGCGACGCCATGGCCCTCTCGCCGGAAGACCTGTTGCTGCACCTTTGTATGCATGTCTCCTATCAGCACCGGTTTGCCTTTGGCCTGCGGCCATTATGCGATATCGCGGAAACGATCGCCCGCTTCGGCCCTACCCTTGACTGGCAGGTTATTATAGAGCGGGCAGGTCTCTGGGGATGGCAGCGGGGCGTTTACCTTGCATTGCAGCTCGCAAGAGAACTGGCAGGGGCTGATGTCCCGGCAGGCATCATGGAGAAGCTCCGGCCTGCAGATATGACGGAGGATGTCCTTGAGATTGCCTGTGCCCAGGTCTTTACCGACAAAAACCTTGTTTACTCGATCCCCACACCCTTTGCGGAACTTCTGCAAAGCAGGGGCCTATGGGACAAAAACAGGATCTTCTGGGAACGCGTTTTCCTGCCAAAGGCCATTATCGCCGCGCAATACTCGGTTCCGGCGGATTCCGCAAGGATCTATGGCTGCTACCTGCGCCGCTTTGTCGATGTGTTGAGGCGGCACGGCCATACCATGACACAATACCGCCGCGATGAACAGGTAAAGGCCGTTGTTGAGCGTACGAGCCGTATTGCGTGCTGGCTGTCCGGGCAGGCGATATCACGAAAGTAACGTACGGACTTATAACGGGCCGGGGAAACTGAGTATTCGGGCTAAGTTAACAAATGATGATAAACAAGGGTCTGGTGAAGGGCAGGGTACTGCAGATCAAAGGGGATAAGGCCCTCTGTTATGGCGTATTTTGTAAGCTCGGCCACGCTGTTGATGTTCAGCTTCTCCATGACCTTGCGGCGATGGATCTCCACTGTTTTTACACTCAGATTGAGATGTGAAGAGATCTGTTTCATCGACTCTCCTTCCGCAATTAATCGTAGAACCTGTTGTTCCCTGGGCGTAAGCTTGTCAACCGGGAGGGTATTCTCTCCCGTTAGATATTTGAGATAATCTTGAAGCACGCTCCCCGTTACCGTCGGGCTCAGATAGAATTTGTCCTCACATACTACGTTGATGGCATGGACAAGCTCGTTAAATGAACAATCTTTGTCAAGGTATCCTCTTGCCCCTGCCTTGATCATCTCAGTCACAAACCTGCTATCACAATATCCCGTGATGGCAATAACCTTAATGTCCGGCAGGTTTTTATTGATATACTTAGCCGCTGCTATACCGTTAAGCTCCGGTATCTGCAGGTTCATGATGACGATATGGGGCAGCAGCTTGTTCGCAAGATCGATTGTTATGTGTCCGTTTTTTGCCTCTCCGACCAGTTCGAAATCAGGTTGCTGGCTGATGAGAGAGCAAAGGCCTTCGCTCACGATATTTTGGTTTTCGGCAAGAAGAATCCTGATTTTCATATTTCCCCCCTTATGAACAGAACTCATATGCGGCGATAGTTAGTGAAACTATAATAATGCGGCAAAGAGATCAGATACATAGTTATGTGACGAAATTACCAAAAAAAGTGACGAACAGAGCAAAGGGGTCAACGTGTTAGCGACCGGTGTGGATGCTCCGCGTTCTTGCGCAGTCCACTATCGACCATATTACTATATACTATCGACTGTTTTTTTAATTCATTCTGACGGATCTTGTTTGAGGATCTCGAATAGGGCTTCCGCGACCTTTGGATCGTAATAACCCTTTTCGGTGTTTTTCCGCAGTTCGTTGACGGCAAGGCGCACGTCCCATGAACCGCGATACGGCCTCCATGACGTCATAGCGCCGTAAACCTCTGCGATGGCCGTTATGCGGGACCCGACCGGGATCGCTTCCCCCTCGAGCCCGTCGGGGTAACCATTGCCGTTCCACAATTCATGATGATGCTCGACGATTTCGAGGAGTGCTTCGTCTACATAACCAAGGCGTTTCAGTATGGCGACGCTTTCAACAACATATTTTTCTACCAGTTTTATCTCCTGTTCCGTAAGGCTTGCGGGCCGGTTGAGGATGTGATGGGGAATGACTTCTTTGCCCATATCCTGGAGCAGCCCTGCCTGGAGGATCGTCTGTTTAAGATCTTCGTTTAGTTTCAGGTGGTCCGCTATGGCGTAGGAAAGCATGCCGGTAAGGAGTCCTCTTCCAATGGAGCCGTCGAGCGATTCCACGGCGAGTATGGCGTCGAAAGGCGCCTTGATGTTTATCTCTACGTTGCGGTATTTTGCCACCAATGACGGAGGGATGATGTTCGGGTCGTGCCACCTGCTCTTAATCCCCTTCACCTCGAACACCGATATCTTATGGAGCTTGCCTTTTAACTGGATCTTTTCGTATTCATCCTTTTTCAGGTTTGCATCGGCATACGCAAGGCGTATCTCGGTGGAGTCGGGATCCATGGTCAGGGCATGTTCAAAACAGGAGATCGCCGCGGTAACGTCGTGGAGCCCGAAGTGTATCTTCCCCATCTGGTAAAGCAGGTCGGCGCTCTCACCTTCCTCTACCATCCTCCCTTCGAGGACCCTTAATTGCTCCAGCAGGTCTTTGTCTGACTGGCGGCTGTAGCTCATATTACGGACTTTGATAACATTGATAAAGGGTTCCACCATCCGGTAGGTGGCTTCGTCGATAAAGATCTTGTCCGGTTCACAGATCTCCTCGAGGCGTTTTGCGACATTGACCTTATCGCCGATTGCGCTGTATGCCTGCCTGTTGACACCCATCATCCCGACAATAGCGTTGCCTGTTGCTATGCCGATACGGAGTCGCCAGGGCATGGCGACATCTTTCATCTTCTCCTGTATCTTGATGCCGGCCAGAACGGCCATGAGGGCATGCTGGGCATAATCTATCGGTGCGCCGAATTCCACCATTACGCCGTCGCCCATATATTTGTCGATGTGACCGCGATAGAGGTCGATGACCGGTTCTATCAGGCCGATAAACCTGTTCAGCTCATCGAGGACGATATCGGGTGCGTTCTGATCTGAATAGGTGGTGAAGTCGGTGAGGTCGCAGAACATGATCGTTATCTCCCGTTTTTCGATGCGGAGCTTGCCTTCAGTGGCAAGTTTCGCTACAACGGGGTCCATAGTGGTATAAAGGGTCTTTTCGACCTTTTCCTTCATCTCTTCGATGGCCCGGCTTCTCTTCAGTTCCTCGTAGAGGCGGTGTGTCTCCGCAAAACCCTTTGATACGCGTTCCTGCAGGGAACCGATAATGATACTGGTGAGGACGAGAAATCCTCCCCAGATGGTGATCATTACCATAGTGCTCAATACTATTCCGGGACTGGTAAACCACTCAGGCCGGATAAGGGCGGTAAGCGCGACGAGGAGTATGATATGGAGGCTCGCGAGGAGCGACTTCTTTTTTCCGAGGAAATAAGCGGCAAGGAGGACGGGGAGATAGAAGAGGTTCAGAAAGGCGAATTTATAGGGGATAAAGAAAAAGAGGATAAGTACCAAAAAGGCTATGATCAGGACAAAGATGAGTTCGAGGTGGCGGATGATGGAACTGCGGAAATGTGTTACCCATGTACCGCCGAATGTCGCGTCTATGTCGATGCCCGGTAGCTGGGGGATCTTGTCGTCAGACTGACTCATGAAGCGATCCGTCTCCTTTGAAGGATATGAGTATAGTAATGATTTCGACCTGATATGATTTTCTGTAAATCCCCTTTGCAGTTCATCAATATCCTCATTTTTATCACGGACATATATTTTTGTCAATCACAGTTATCTATTTGTGATGGATGTTCGTCAAAAAGGGTTCCCTGCCATTTTGGGTTGCTTTTGCGGGCTGCTTATGTGATACTTGTGTCCATTACCTATGGGACTTATTCGTTTACTCTTTCATGACCCTTTGACGTTTTTTCTCGTGGCAATAGTGCTGCTCTATTCAATAATCATCCATGAGCTTGCCCACGGGTGGGTCGCATACAAGATGGGGGACCAGACAGCCAAATGGCTTGGCAGGTTGACCCTGGACCCGCGAAAACACCTTGACCCCATCGGGACAATAGCACTCTTCTTTATCGGTTTCGGATGGGCAAAGCCTGTCCCTGTCAATTTCAACAACCTCCAGGGCAAGAGAAAAGGCCTTATCTTCGTGTCTGCCGCGGGTATCGTAGCGAATACGATCCTTGCCTTCCTTTCTATGCTGTTTCTCAGGATTGTGCAGCCTGTACCGTATGGCCCCATCTTCTTTCTTTTCTATTATGGGGCGCAGATCAACATCATGCTTGCGGCCTTTAATCTGATCCCGATCCCGCCGCTGGACGGGTCAAAGATACTCATGGGTTTTACTTCGAAGCAATTCCAGTATTCCCTTATGAGGTTAGAGCCTTACGGGATGTTTATCATCCTGGGTCTGCTTTATCTCGGTTTCCTTGACCGCGTCATCAGCTTCTTCAGGGGGATCATCGTGCTGGTGATCAGGCTGCTTCTCGGCTGAGCAATACTATTTTTTTGGTTCCTTGCCGTAATTATCGCTGAGGTATTTGGTGATGATCGCTGCCTCTTTGTCGTTAATAGGTGCCTTATGGGTATCCTTCATCCTCGTTACCGTAATCTGCCATTCCTGGGGTATCTTCTTCTGTGATGTTGCCCTGTCAGTCTTGTGGCAGATGCTGCATTTGCCCTCAAACAAGGCCCTGGCATCGACCTTTTCCTGACCCGTTACGGGGATTACGGATGCGATGAGAAAGAAGATTCCGGTCGTAGATACGAACAATATTTTCATAGTCGTTACCTCACTTTAAAATGGCAGTTTTGTATTATACCATATCCACGAGATGGGTCAATTTACCCTTTTAAATGGCGTTATAACTGATATATAATAAAGATCGGTAAGACCCCATATGGACATTAAGTTCGATATCGTGAACAGGATCCTGGAGCGAAGGCTCCAGCAGGAAGATATCAAGACCATCCTCGACGGTCTCAGCGACGAGGACCGCGAGGAATTTCTCCTTAAGATATCCGATGTGCTCGCCAAACTGACGGCGCTCCTCGAGGTCTCAAAAAAGATCTCCGACACGATCCAGTTGACCGAGCTTCTCGGCCGCATGATCGAGATCACCACCGAGGCGATAAATGCCGACAGGGGCACGCTCTTTCTGAATGACAGGGAATCGAAGGAACTCTTTTCAAGGATACTCCAGGGGGAAGAGGTCAGCGAGATCAGGTTCCCCAATAGCGCGGGGATAGCAGGGGCGGTCTTCACGAGCGGCGAGCCGATCATCATTAACGATGCCTATTCAGACCCGCGGTTCAACCAGGAGGTCGATAAAAAGACAGGGTACAGGACGAAAAATATCCTCTGTGCGCCCATCAAGACCAGGAACAACGAAACGATAGGCGTCATCCAGCTCCTCAATAAAAAGAATGAGGATTTTCACGATGAAGACCTGGCGCTCCTTGAGGCGATCACGTCCCAGGCATCTGCGGCCCTGCAGAACGCCCAGCTTTTCGATGAGGTCCAGAAGGCAAAGGCGGAGGAATCGCAGCTCCTGGAGATCACCTCGGCCATATCTTCCGAACTGCAGCTCCAGCCTCTCCTTGCAAAGATCATAGAGACAACAACGGATATGCTGGACGCGGACAGGGCCACGCTTTTCATTTATGACGAAAAGACCGATGAACTGTGGTCGCAGGTCGCCCTCGGCATTGAGACGAAAGAGATACGCTTTCCCAGTCATCTTGGAATAGCCGGGACGGTCTTTACGACAGGTGAGACGATCAATATCCCGGATGCGTACAAGGATGAACGGTTTAACCCTGATGTTGACAAGAAGACAGGTTACAAGACAAGGAACATCCTCACCATGCCCGTGAAGAATAAAGAGGGCAGGACGATCGGTGTTGTCCAGGTGCTCAACAAACGCGGGGGGCCGTTCACAAAGGTGGACGAGAACCGCTTGAGGGCCTTTTCCGCACAGGCATCCATTGCGATCGAAAACGCAAAGCTCTTCGACGACGTCCTGAACATGAAGAACTACAACGAGAGCATGCTGGAAAGTATGACCAACGGCGTCATCACCCTCGACGACAGGAAGCGGATCGCGAAATGCAACTCGGCGGCATTGAGGATCCTCGGTGTTACGCTGCAGGGCATTATTGGTCTCTCCGCGACGGATTATTTTTCGGGAAACAACAACTGGATCCTTGAGCGCGTCGATGAAGTGACGAATACCGGCCGGCCTTATGTTGCGATGGACACGGAGCTTTTTCTCAGCGACGATCTGAAGGTATCCGTCAATATGATGATCGTGCCCCTCATCAATGTGAAAGGTGAGCACATCGGGTCGATGCTCGTTATCGAGGACCTGACCAAAGAGAAGCGGCTCAAGAGCACTATGGCGAGGTACATGACGAAGGAGGTCGCCGACAGGCTCCTTGAGGCCGGCGATTCGATCCTCGGAGGGCAGATGCAGGAGGCGACGGTGTTCTTCTCCGATATCCGGAGTTTTACCTCCATCTCCGAAAAGATAGGCGCCCATGAGACGGTGAGCATGCTGAACGAATACTTTACCGTCATGGTCGACATCATCTTCAAGTACGGCGGCGTTCTCGACAAGTATATCGGCGATGCGATCATGGCCGTCTTCGGCGCACCTTTCTCGAGCGGCGAGGATGCCGACCGGGCTGTGAATGCATCGATCGAGATGTTGCGCGAGCTGAAGGGGTTCAACGAAGAGAGGATGAAGAACGGGAAAGACCCTATCCGTATCGGGATAGGCATCAATACCGACAAGATCGTTTCAGGCAACATCGGGAGCCTGAAGAGGATGGACTATACGGTCATCGGCGACGGCGTCAATCTTGCCTCCAGGCTTGAGGGCGCCAACAAGTATTACGGTTCGGGCATCCTCATCAGCGAGTTCACCTTCAGGCAGTTGAAAGGAGATTATCTCTACAGGGAGGTGGACCGTATGCGGGTAAAGGGCAAGAGCGAGCCCGTTACCGTCTACGAGATCCTCGATTACCACGACGAAAAGTCCTTTGCGAACCTGAAGGCGGTCGTCGATCTCTACCATGAAGGGATAGCGCTCTACAGGCAGACCAGATGGCAGGAGAGCATCAGGAAGTTCAACGAGGCCCTTGCGCTGAACAGTCTCGACCGTCTCTGCCGTATGTGTCTCGAACGCTGCGAATACTTCCTCCAGAACCCTCCTGACGACACCTGGGACGGCGTCTGGACGATGAAGGAGAAATAACTTCAACATCCGTTCAACGTTCAATGTTCTACGTTCAACGTTTTTTAAATTCGTGCCTTTTGCTGTTCTATCCGGCTCCATTCAGTCTCTCTGTCATGTTTTAACTTTGAACGTTGAACATAGAACGTTGAACAGCCTTTGAATAGTATTGACTTTGTACCGGTTTTCATTTTAGTATATCGCCACAACAACAGCGGGGTGGAGCAGACCGGTAGCTCGTCGGGCTCATAACCCGAAGGTCGGCAGTTCAAATCTGTCCCCCGCAACCAAAAATAACAAGGGGT
The DNA here is from genome assembly GCA_002067975.1 of Syntrophorhabdus sp. PtaU1.Bin058. GTDB lineage: Bacteria > Desulfobacterota > Syntrophorhabdia > Syntrophorhabdales > Syntrophorhabdaceae > UBA5609. Next base: position 13,681 of record MVRS01000173.1, on the reverse strand, counting down.
TGGAGATTTGCTCTGACCCTTTTTTTCTCCCATTTCTACCATTTTTCTACCGTAATCCTTTAACCGAGTATTTCACTTACCCTTAAAGCCCTTTCTGTGTGTACGGTTTTTAGTAAGTGACCGTACAAATCGAAAGTTGTTTTGATCGACGAATGACCAAGCTGTCTTGAGATATAGTACAAGTCATCCCCTTGAGCTATTTTCAAGGCAACATAGGTATGCCTTAGATCATGGAACCTGATCTTTTTAACCTTTGCTTTCTTCAAAGCAGGCAGGTAATGCCTTTTGACCATGTTGTCATAGTCTATCGGTTTGCCTACCGAGTTACAGAAAATAAGCTCCAGCTCGTTATAAGGACGAGACAGCATATACCTCTTGAGTTCAAGCGTCAGGGCAGGGTCTATGTCGATCTTCCTTACCGATGCCTTTGTCTTTGGCGGTACAAACTTTTCTTTCTGAATCTGTTTAGTCACGCTGATCTGATTGTTCTTTGTGTCAATGTCCGTTCTCTGGATAGCCATCAATTCGCCCTTTCTCATACCTGTAAACACTGCTGTCTTGAATAAGACCTTGTATTCAGGGTCTGCTGCTTCTATCCAACGCTTAATTTCTTTTGGCGTGAGTATCTGCATTTCTTCTTTTTCTACCCTGGGCCTTTCAAGGTATTCAGCAGGGTTAAATCTGAGATAGCCCCACCTGACAGCATGCTTGAACATTTCCTTTAAAACCACCACTTCGTTCACAACGGTTTTTGGTTTCCGCCCCTGCAATCTGTCAGTTATATACTTCTGCATCATCATTGCAGTGATACGGGACAGCCAGAATTCACCAAAAACGGGGATCAGATGGTTTTTAATGATGTCCTCGTAGCTCGTATAGGTAGTTTCCCTTACTTTCACTTTTGCATAGTGTTCAAGCCATTGCAGGGCATATTCTTTAAACCTTGCCTTCTTGATCTCCTGATACGTTCCGCTTTGAACCTCATAGACCTTTTCATTCAAGATCATCTGAGCCTTTTTCTTTGAAGTCCCTGCACCAGAGAACCACTTTTTCTTGCCGCCAATCCACAGGTACACATAGTAGTTCTTCCCTTTCTTAGCTATACCGCCTTTCATATTCATCACCTCCTTTCTTTTTTATTTGCCGTTTTGTTTCATCCAATCCAATACTTCACCGACAATGAACCTTAATTTATTGCCAGCTTTTGAAAATGGGAACCCGTTAAGACCGTTCTTACTTTGATACACCCATGAATAAATCAGGCTTTTCTTTACTTTAAGCCTTTTTGAAAGCTCATCTATATCGACGATCTCAAAGGCATCTCTATTTATCGAGGAGAACAAAAGCGCAACTCTATTAAATACTTTATCTGCTAAAATGTCTGATAGCTGATCTATTTCTTCTGGTTCAAATGCCGTTTTCATTTTTTGTTTCTTTTTGTTCTTTTTTCTTTATCCGGTCTTACAGCCCACCCAAATAGTTTGTTCAGGTTTTCAACCCCTCCAATTTTATCAACAGCCGGTAGAAAAGTTTCCTTCACGCGTTTCCTAAAATCTTCCCCACCGCATTTTTCTATTATCTTGTCAACTTCGCTCTCTGTGAGCAAACCACATTTCGCAAACATAGCCATATAGCACATAAGGAGATAATTTGTTACCTCTGATACCGATACCCTTCTTGGAAGTCCTTCTAAAGCCCTATGTAGTTCAGTGTCTATTGTCAGATTTATACTTCTTTTCATATTGACCTCCTTATATCTTTGTTATGCGCATAACCGCATATGAACATATCTACATTATCCTAAAAATCTTGTCAAGAAAAATATTTATTACTTGATTAAAAATGAACAACTTGGAGACGAACCAATATCACAAGAGAAAGCAGGATATGTTACGTATAGCACCTACAAACGGTCAAGTCCATAGACCTGAACGAGCTAATGATTCCCATGAGAAATTAGGTAAGAGTGGTATGGACAGGCTTAATGTCTTCTGGATTGCAATAATTCAATCACCATGTCTAAACCTTATTTTGATAAGGTCAAAAGGGAGCTTACCACTTGATCAACTTTCTTGCTTTTAAATACTAATGATAATAAGTCAACAAGACTTTCCCCGTTCTCAACTTTTATAGACATTCCCGTAAGCGTTAGTGTTTGACCAAAATCTCTCCTTAGTTCCATAAAAATATCTTGGTCAAGCATTATATAGCACGGATAAATAGGTACACCATAAGACATCGAAAGAACTCGATACTTGTATCTGTCAAGATTTTTCGCTCCTATGCTGAGTTTATACCCAAAATCGAACAATTTAGAATGGATCGTAACAATTTCCGCTTTAGACATTGTCTCTACCATAGCGTATAACAAGCCTTCTGTTATCGTTGACAGAAATTTAGCTTGCTCTACCAAAATCGCATCAGGACGCTGTACATCTACCGCTTTAAAAGAATCCGGCCACAAATTTTTCATCCCAATTACCTCCTTACCTAATTTCAAAGTAGATTGGCAAGTGATCACTTACACTCGGATAGCCTTCGTCGTTTACCAAACTAAAGTTGGCTGTCTTTTTTATTATTGCCGTACTCTCGGGTATAAAATTATTTAGCAAAGAAGGACGAATAATCACCTGGTCGAACATATTCCAGAAATAATTCACATGACTTGATTTATTATAAAAATATGAACCAGGAGGCTCGTCAATATCCCCCAGTAAATTCCACATTGGATTATAGAACATAGAATATTTTCGTCTGTTTACTGTTCGGGTTACACGACTTGATATCTTTCGTGAGGGTATAGAGTGCATCGCAGTAGCCCCAATCATTCCTTTTTCAAAAGGATTCATATTAAAATCCCCAACAACAACAGTTTTATCATCGCATTTTTTTTCGGCTTCGTCTATATCAGCCTTGAGTAGTCTAGCTTCTTCAAGAAGAGCATCATCACTCATATATAATTTACTTCTCAAATGGACAAACACGACAGAATGAAAACCTAAAGATTCATGCGGAATTCTCTTCATAGTGTAATTACTCGTTTCATGCAAGTGATGAATTTTAGTTGGGTCATACTTGGTGAGAATATCGATCCTTTGACATCCTATTTTTGGAATGTGGTAGAAATCGTTATTAACCATTTTGATTTTACTCTCCAATTCCGCAATGTCACCCTTATACTCCGCTAAAGCTACTATATCGCAAGACAGTTCAATTATTAGATCGCAAACATAATCATTAATTTTTTTTCCATCAGTATTCCAAAATAAGTAATTCACGTGGTACTCATTTCATCATTGGTGTTCTTGGAATGGCAAAAAAAAATGATAATATCTTAGTTCGAACAGTATTGTCACCTGATTTCACCTAATTTCTATTTGTAATAGATTATAGAATCCTTAAGCCAAAAAATCAACATTTCAGGAAGTAATTGCTTTTCTACCCCGCCCCATCATATAAGTCATTTTTAGTCTCTTTGTATTTTTTGAACAGTATCTCTATCCCCGTAGGCATATGAATAGACCCTATGCACACATACAAGCCCTTGCTCTTTTGTACCGGGTTTAAATGCCTATGGCTCAGATTATACATACGCACCCCGAAGAAATAGACCCACGCCCATGATTTATGCACCTTGCCGTCTTTCATGCATTCCTTGCCCTTTGAAACGTATTTGGTGATATAGTTGACCAGGTTTATCCTCTTTACCTTTGTCCCGAACTTCTTTTCAAGCTTCTTCCTGTTCGTATAGTCCACCCCTTGCGGTTCCGACCAGTCCCACAGCTCTGCTATCTTCTGTATATTTCCCATATACCTTGATCGAAAGATCATATGGATATTCGGCCACCCCGACCCTATGCCGTCAGGTCTTCGTGTGCCGTCGTTCATCTCAAGGACATACCCTACATAGTCCCATTTGATCTTTCTTCGTTTCTGGTGCTGTCGTAGGCGTTTTAGGAAGGTATTTATATACCCTCCCAGGTTCATAATAAACCATGCTATGGGCTTAAGGTTTGTGTCCTCCGGCATCTTCTCTATGACCTTTGAAGGCTGGACGGTAAGGGTGAGCATAAGGGGATCATTAACCCGTCCCAGTTCCTTCTTGCATCGTTTCTTCAGCTTTTTTAAGTACCCATTACCCTTTATGTTCCAACGGCTGTTACTCTCCAAACAAAGACGCTCAGAATACCCCTTTTGCTTATCTCCAGGGTTCTTCAGGATAAAGACATTGCCGTTATCGCTCTGTTGCTTAACTGTGCTGTGAAAGAGACTGTAGACATCATCGTCAGTGATATAATCTACGTCGATCTGTTTGAGCCGTTCCCTTTTCCCCCTAACGCCTTTCATGGTCTTGAGTTTTTCATCATCACAGCTTTTTGGCGTAATGTAGATTTCATTCCATTTCCTGTATCCATCATTGTCTTTGCACTGTACCTGGGGATCAAAAAGATATGCCTTGTCGCTGTAACATTCCTCTAAATCGAAAAGGTGTAAATTATGACTATAAGAATATAAACCCACAGGAACCTGAGAACCCCCGCCCGCAGGCGGGCGAGCCTGCGCGGGTGAGGGGGCCGCTCCGGCTCGCCTGGGTCTGGTATGGGTACTGTTTTCATTACTTGACGAAAGCCTAGTGTGTGTTATAATGGACATAGCCTTCCTTCCTTTTGTGTAAGGATACGGAAGCCGACTGAAAGCCATCGGATACCCGCCAAGATAGCCCGATGGCTTTTGCTTTTAATTGTTTTGGATTTTTTTGTTGCTTCTACCATATTTCTACCAAACCCTTTTAAAAAGGGCGTGAAATATAGTAGAAATGGGAGTAATGCTGATTAGGCTAAGAGCCTTGTCTATTAAGGGTTTTTACGGTTTACTCAATACCTCAACCCCTTTATAAAACACGACTCATAACCCGAAGGTCGGCAGTTCAAATCTGTCCCCCGCAACCAAAAATAACAAGGGGTTGGAGATTTGCTCTGACCCTTTTTCTTTTCACCTCTTACCTTTCACCTATTACCCATTACCTCTTACCAATTACCTTTCACAGTGTTGTTCGCTCCTCGCTCCTTTTCTCCGCTCTCGGCTGTCACTCCGACACCCCCTCGTTAGTGCTGGTACCTATTTTTGTGAAAAATTATTTGAATTTATAATTTCATAAGCATAAAATTATTTCATCCAAGAACGGGGGGTGCGTAATTGGGAAGAAAATCAACTGTTGTAGAATGTACGACGAAAAAACCAGACAAGCAGAATAACGAACAAATTATTCAGCTTGAATGTATCCAGCGTACTATCCTGCTGATCCGCGGAGAAAAAGTTATCCTCGATTCAGACCTCGCACGCTTATACGGTGTTAAAACGAGCAGATTAAATGAGCAGGTGCGAAGAAATATCAACCGCTTTCCTGACGATTTTATGTTTCAACTCACAGCCAAAGAACATGCTGACTTGAAATCGCATTTTGCGATATCAAGTTCTACATGGGGAGGCCGCCGCAAATATCCTCTTGCATTTACTGAACATGGTGCCATTATGGCTGCGTCTGTATTAAACACACCTCGTGCTGTGGAGATGAGTGTTTTTGTAGTACGTGCCTTCGTCAAACTACGAGCCCTTCTTGCTACACAGAAAGAACTGAATATGAAGGTTACTGAATTGGAGCGGAAACTGTCAACCCATGATGATCAGATCATAGCAATAATTGCGGCGATAAAACAGCTTATGGCGCCTCCGGAACCGAAGAAAAAGAGGCGTATAGGATTTCTGAGGGATGAAGATTAGTCTATTCTTGTCCCTCGTCCCCCGTTGCTTGCCACTGGTTTGAACCAGTATCCAGCACCAAGCGACCAGAGACGAGTATCCAGGGGGCTGAGGGGATGTCTTTTGCATGTTTACTTTTGCCAATTGTCCTGCGCCCGGCGATGGTCTCAGAAAGTATTCGAATCTGTAATATAAACAGGTTACAATTGTAATACGAAAAGGTTACAACCATGGATATAGCGAAATTGTTCAAATCAAAGGCGCGGAAAGCGCTCTTTCAGCTCTATTTTACCAATCCGGAAGATTCTTATTACTTGCGGCAACTCGAAAAGATATTCAATATCCCTGCCAGTATTCTCAGGAAAGAGCTGATACGGCTTGAGGAAGAAGGGGTGTTCATTTCAGAGAAGAAGGGCAATCTTCTCTATTACCGTTTGGATAAGGAATATCCCCTTTTTGAAGAGTTGAAGAATATCGTGCGTAAGACCATCGGTATAGAAGGACTTTTGAAAGACGCCATAGGTAATATTGAGGGTATAGCGGTCGCATTCATATACGGTTCTTTTGCGAAAGGCAAAGAGAGGGCGGCAAGCGATGTGGACCTGTGCATCATAGGGTCCGTCGATGAAGACAAGTTAATCTCGAAGATCAGCGCCATCGAGAGGTCCGTTAAAAGGGAGATCAATTATACTCTTTTCACGGAAGGAGAGTTCAGAAAGAGAAAGAAGGGCAAGGACGGGTACATCCTGGAACTTCTCGATAGCAAGAAGATAATGCTGAAAGGAAAAGAAGATGACCTTCGATAAATTTGCAAGCGAATACCTTTCGAGGGGATCGATCCAGAAGCAGAAAAGATCGGCTGCAGACGTTGAAAGGCTCCTTGCACGAAGCGCAAAAGATCTGAAAACAGCGAAAGCCAACCTAAAGATCGATGAGGGGGTTGCATATTCGGTCGCCTACCTGGCCATGTTAAGAGCGGGAAGAGCATTGATGCTTCTGAAAGGCTTCAGGCCATCTGATGGTTACCAGCATAAAACGAAGGCAGGCCGACAAAGGAGATTGCCGATAATCTTGGTGTCCACTATTCAACGGTGAGCAGGGCGGTGAAGAGGGCAGGGGAGATGAGAGTGAAAAAAGGAGAGTTTGAGGCTTGATTTTGATGACAGTATCTGACCCAAGACGTGCAGACGTGTTCTCTCACTGTCTTGGTCCCTCCTTGTTAGGATCTTTTTCCTTTATGTAGGCAAGCATTTCTTTCGTCATATCGGAGTAAGCGTCTATCTGCGAATAGTCGAGTACAATGTTATTGAGATACTGAAGCATCAGGGTGTCTTCAAAGTGGAGGCAGGGGATTATGCCTGATAGGAAAAAACCAAGTTCTTCAAACTTTTCGCACATGAGGCCCGTGGCGGGATCTCCGAGATTCAGAAACAGGGTGATCTGGTCTATCTTCCTGACGCAAAGATCCTTGAGGAGGCGTCGAAGAGCTGCCACACAGTCCCTCCCGTAATGGTGGATCACTATTTCAGCGATATTGTCTTCGGGAATGATCTTCGATTTCATAATGGAAAGGTCATCTTCCGGAACACTGCAGTGTGACGTTATGAAATTCTTGCTTAGTCCCAGATTCGAGTATATCTTACGTAAAATGGCCTCATGATGGGAGGGAAGATAGACGGAAACAACAGGTAGTTGAACAAGAGGCATAAAACAGTACACATATGTACCACGCTGGGAGAATTTTCCGGCTATGCCCTTGAACGCTATATCGGAAGGTGCACATCCAAGGAGTATTGCACAGTCCTTAAAGCCTATTCTCCCTGTCACCTTCTGTGAATATTCATGAACAGTGACCGGTTTTCCATAGATACCCTTAAACCCATCGGCCTTCGCTTTATCGATAAGAAATTCCATCATTCTCAATAACAGGTTATGACCCCTGAAGCTTGCTTTCACCGCCCCTCTTCCTGCTTCAAAGATCGTGTCGGTTAAAGCGTCTCTGATCATGGCCTGATGCCCGACGATCTCGCCCTCACCGGATACCGCAACGATGGAGATAAGAATACCTTGCCGGTTAAGTTCCGCAAGCCTGTCGGGGTAATACATCACGTCCGAGAAGTAAGAATACCCATACGTACGGTAGAACAGCCTGGAGACTTCCACTGCCTCGGAAGGTCTCATCAACCTCACCTCAATTTCCTGCAATTGAGTTGGAGAGACACTTTTTTCACAGCGCTCCGGGACCGGTTCCGATTTTGATGTTTCATCATATTCAGTGATACTTTTCCTTGGGAAATGTTTTATGAGGTGCAGTTCTTTTCCTTCCTTTCCCAGATTGCTGAAGGATACCTCATCAACACATTTCTTCATGATATAAGAACCGAGGCCATGGGAAGGTATGTCCCCAATATTATCAGGTTCTGTGTATCCGGGGACAAGGTTCGGATCATAAGGAAGGCCTTTATCTTTTATAATGATTTCTATTCCTGTCATCGATGGTTCAAAGATGATCTGGAAGGTAGCTCGTTCAGCCGGCTCAAAGGCATGTTCGATCACATTGGTTACGGCTTCTTCAAGGGCAAGAAGGATCGCTTCCTGATCATCTTTCCCGAATCCGATCTCATTTGCGAACTCCCTTGCAAATGATTGGATTGCATGGAGATAGGCTATTTCATTTGTTATGGTAAGTATTGACCGCCCGCTTATCATGTCGTCACCTCCGAACAATTGAACCTCTCATGTAAGAGGTCTAACAGCCAATAAAACGTGTAACGTTGTAAACACCAAACAACCAGTATCCACGCTATTCTGCGAGCACTCCACTTTGTGCATATATTATGGCCGGCCACGTCATGGCAAGGACGGCAAAGGGACGCCCTTCAATATTTTAATAGCCATCCCCCGGCCAAAATATTTCTTATCGGTTGGTTGATCCCCCATGGCCCGTTGCTTTATTAATCTTCATCCAAAGGTCATAAAAATGCAAGGAAATTCTTTAATCGTCATCGGGGCCAGCCGTTGACAGTCTGTTGAAAAACTTTCCCCATTTTGATTGATTCGCCTGCCTGTTTGATGACCGCTCCTTTCCCGGTCTTCTGATATTCGAGCACAACATGCTCGGCGAACGCGGTTCGCGCCTGGGAATTGGCTTGAAATCCACGCGAGTTACACCAGTCGATAAATGAGAAAATATTTGAAGGCGGGTCGGCAAAGGAGATTGGTGAGCAGGGCGGTGAAGAGGGAAGAGGACAAATGGGTAAAAGAATATTCAGAGTCTTGCCAATCTTGACTCTATGGCCTCCGGTTGACGTTGAAAAATAACCGATAATATTTTCACATCTTTTTTGAGTTCGATGCTCAGCTGAAGCAGCAGTTCATCCTCCGATTTAGACCAAGGCTCAAACGCTCTCCTGTATTTTTTTCTGACTTCCAGAATTGCGGTGTCGGTAGTTTCATCATTTGGGATAACGATAGGAATATTGTTAATAAGATCGATTGCTCCATGCAAAAGCTTTGTCAGATGGTTACCCTGAAAGACAGGGATGTGCGAGGACTCGCCTGTCTCGCCCGGCATTTCTCTCCCGCCGGTGGTAAAATCAGTTTGGGAGTCATTTACGTAGGTGCCCATGGTTATGTGTGCCTTGTAAGCCCATACCGTTGGAGCAGATACACCAACTTGTTTTGCAATTTGATCAGAGCTCAACCTGCCTTCCTGGAGCAACCGAAGTATTTCCACCTTCTGTGCTTCTTTTTTTACGAGGTCCGGTGGGCCGGCTTTTTCAGGTGAGATTTCATTGTCTTGAATTTTTTTACCGAACGCCGGGACAGGTTTGACGGCATTGGGAGGCAATTTGTTTTCTTCCTTATATTCCTTTATAACCTCCAGGAATTGTTGTCCGTAGGTCTCGAGCTTCTTCTGTCCTACGCCGGTTATATTTGCCATTTCTTCAAGGGAATCAGGGAGTACGCCGGCTAATTCCTTGAGCGTACGGTCATGAAAAATTACATACGCAGGGAGGGAGAGCGTGCGCGCCAGTTCTAATCGCAAAGAACGCAGGCGTTCCCACAAATCCTGGTGATATTGTTTCTGGGCGGTTATATCTGCCCTCCTGACTAAATCAGACACAGATGCCGTATCCCGCTGCCTCGCTCTTTTTTTGACGGGAACAGGATCTTTCCTCAATTCGAAGACTTGCTCGCCCCTGAGGACAGGCCTGCATCGTGAGGACAGCCGGAACCCGCCTTTGCTTTCCATGTCGATGTGAAGTAACCCGGCTGCTGCCAGTTGCCTGAACACAGACTTCCATTCAACCGCAGAGAGCTCTTTTCCTATACCAAATGTCGAAACCTTGTCGTGCCCGAAAGAGCGGATCCTTTCGGTCTCTTTCCCTGAAAGGACATCGATCAGGTAGTTGGCCCCGAACATCTGCCCCGTTCTATATACACAGGACAGTGCCTTTTGGGCCAGAAGCGTACCGTCGAAAGTCTCAACCTTTCCCCGGCACGTATCGCATGTTCCGCACGGCCCGACAAAATCTTCATCGAAGTAGTTAAGCAAGACCTGCCTGCGGCATTTCGTGGTCTCGCAATAACCCAGCACCGCTTCCATCTTGCGATGCTGGATATTTTTAAACTGATCGTCTCCCTGGGATGATTCGATCATCTGCCGGAGAATTATCACATCTGCCAGGCTGTAGATCATCCAGGCGTCTGCGCTTTCACCGTCGCGCCCGGCACGCCCGGTCTCCTGGTAATACCCTTCCAGCGTTTTGGGCAGATTGAGATGTGCGACAAAACGGATATCGGGCTTGTTGATACCCATGCCGAACGCTATCGTTGCAACCATAACGGTGCCGTCGCTTTCAAGAAACTGTTTTTGGTGTCTCGTCCTTGTTGCATTGTCAAGGCCGGCATGATATGGAAGGGCCTTCAAGTTCATTTCAGTTAAGAAGCCCGCTATCTCTTCTGTTTTTTTCCTTGTCATACAATAGATGATGCCGGATTCGCCCGGGTGTTCCGACTGAAGGAACTCCAGCAACTGGGTCCTTTCAGTATGTTTCACCTCTACTCTGTAATTGATGTTAGGACGGTCAAAGCTTGAAATAAAATGTTTGGCATTGCCAAGCCTTAGCTTATCGATGATATCTCTTCTGGTGACTGCGTCAGCCGTTGCTGTAAGGGCAATACGCGGCACATTCGGGAATTCATCTGCAAGGATATTAAGCTGAAGATACTCCGGCCTGAAATCATGCCCCCATTGGGATACGCAGTGAGCTTCGTCAATTGCGAAGAGGCATATCTTTGCCGAGTTCAGCAAACGCAGAAAGCCTTCAGTGACAAGCCGTTCAGGAGCAACATAGAGAAGGTCCAGTTCGTCGTTGGCCATCATTTTTTCAACAGCGTAAGCTTCTCTGCCGCCGAGGGTAGAATTCAGAAAGCCGGCCTTGATACCAAGCTGGCGCACGGCGTCTACCTGGTCCTGCATAAGGGCAATGAGAGGAGATATCACTATACATATACCGTCCCTGATAATAGAGGGGATTTGATAACAGATCGATTTTCCGCTGCCCGTCGGCATAAGCACGAAAGCATCGCCTCCTGAGAGCAAATGGTTTATGATCTCCTCTTGATGGAAACGAAAACTATTGTAACCGAAGTAGGTTTTTAGAACCTGATGCGGGGATTGAACATTAATCGGCTCCTGCAACAAAGACCTCGCTTGAAAGAACTATAATGCGGAACCTGATCAGTTATTATAACCGGACCAAGACCTTTTTGTAAACTGCGAGAAATCGTATCAGGTCACGTCCTCAAATGTCAATCGTAATAGTGTAAGCAGCACCAGATGCATTGCGCGCAATGCCGGCAACCGTCATGCATATCGCCTACAGCGGCAGATCAGTCTCGAAGGTTGCCGGTTTCCTGAACACTGCCTACTCGATGACCGTTCCTTTCCCGGTCTTTTGATATTCGAGCACAACATGCTCGGCGAATGCGGTTCGCGCCTGGGAATTGGCTTGAAATCCACGCAAGTTACACCAATCAATAAATGTTTCAGGATCGAAGTCTGCACGAAGAGCGATATCGCCGATACGCCTCACCTCTTCGAGCTGCTTTCCCACAAGGGCTTTCCAGTCCTTAAAAGTATCGGGCATACTTTTGGAATCGGTAAAGATCTCAAGCGCCCGGCGGTAAGCAGATTCATCCTTGAACCAAACAATCCCTATCATATCATTCATTCTGATCACCCCTTTGAATAAGAAAATCTCACCATAATTTTTGAAGCCGGCTATTTGCTGTCATGCCTGTGCTATTCCCTTTATTGTCTTTCAATTCTATCCAAATTTCAAGACGAAATCATCCAAATAACCGGGGTCGGCTCTTTGAATGTCAATTGTCCTGCGATGAGGGATGCAGGCAACCTTTGAATCCGCGAGCAGGCTCAGGAAGATATCGAGGTTGACATGTCGGTTTACGGAAGGATATATTAAATTATCGGATCGGGGGGGACACAATTTTTTGATGGAGGTGACTTTATGAAGGTAAACAGAAGATCGTTGTTTTTGGTTGTGCTGGTACTGGGGGTTCTTGGTCTGTTTCTGCTGCCCGATAATGTGAATGCGCGGGGGAGACAGGATCAGAAGAAGACATGTCCGTTTAAGGTGACTAAGATATCAGGGCATTTTAAGGACCTGCAGGATAGCCGCAAAAATATCTACATAGGCAGTACTCGCGCCAGCAACAAGGACTATATTGCACAGTTTAAATGCTCCGCTCCGGGAAACACAATAATCCACATAAATCTCTGGGCTTATGACAAGAGTTGCGGCAAACTGGATAATTCCACGTGGAAGATGGAGGCGCAATGCATGGGATCAGATGCTTTAAGCGGTCCCTGCCAACCGGCAAGCCGGAACGTATGTTTAGGGGCTCTGTCCATGTCCACCATTGAGGCAAGGGCGGAAAGTATGGCCCGGGAAATGTGCTGCAGCAACAAAAGAATCTGGTAGAAACAGACCGGTTTTTCATAAAGTTCTGGATCAATTGATAAAGTTATTTTTTTCAGAATATTCTTCAGTATTGTCCGGTTTCCACCAAATCAGCTTTTTTAACGAAATCATCTAATAATTCTTTATTTTTTTCACTCGTTGTTTTGAGATATTCATTTTCGGGAATAACGTAGAAAGAATTGCCGTAAAACCTATATTGTCCGATATGTGAGTCTGTGAAAAGCGGTTTTGGTTTGAGAAATGGCCCGGATTTTTTCAATTTTATATGCAAGCTTACCTTGCAGTGATATATTTTCAACATAATCTCTCTGTTATTGTATATAAGCCTTATAGCTTGAAAGGGGGGAAATTTAGGCATAACTATTTTACATCCTATTGCATTCAGTCTATCGCCATATCTTTTTCGGAACTTAGCCTTACCTATAGGAATAAGGATGAGCATTACCAGTAAAAAGAAAGCGAAATAGATCAACAGTCTCATTTCTCGTTTCAAATGAATAATTCTATTTACGATCTTCAGGATCATCCATTTAACATATAGCGCCATCTCAGGTACGGTCATTTGAGCGCCCTTGTCATGAAGGAGCTTGACCACATCCTTATGACCTTCCCATGATGCCATCATCAGGGCCGTCATACCCTCGGTGATCGTTTTTGCATTTACATCAGCACCCTTATCGAGAAGGAGCTTGACCACATCTTTATGACCTTCCCATGATGCCATCATCAGGGCCGTCATACCCTCGGTGGCCCACTTCGCATTCACATCAGCACCCTTATCGAGGAGGAGCTTGACTACATCCGTATGGCCTTCCTGAGACGCAAAGATCAGGGCCGTTATACCCTCGGTGGCCCACTTCGCATTCACATCAGCACCCTTATCGAGGAGGAGCTTGACCACATCCGTATGG
>MVRS01000172.1 GCA_002067975.1 Syntrophorhabdus sp. PtaU1.Bin058 | reverse complement strand
AACTCCGAACTATTCCATTCAGTCCCTCACTCCACATTCTGCACCTGCTCGCGTATCTTCTCGATCTCCACCTTTATCTGGATGACCCGCTCATTAATAAAAAGGTTATTTGCCTTGCTTCCTATGGTATTCGATTCCCTCACCATCTCCTGGACAATAAAATCGAGTTTTCTCCCTACGGGATCATCCGACCCGAGGGTGTCTTTGAAGTTCTCGATATGACCCTTCAGCCGCACGATCTCTTCGGTGACATCGAGGCGCTCCATGTAGATCGCCAGTTCCTGCAGCACCCTTGACTCGTCAATGGACGGCGTCTGTGTTATTTCGATGATCCTCTCCCGCAACTTGCCTTCATGCATCTTGATCGTCCGCGGCCATTGTTCTTCAATCGCGGACAGGTTTGACGAAATGGCGCCTGCCCTTGCCGCAAGGTCTTTCCTGATAAGCTCCCCCTCTTTCGCCCTTTCCGCGTTGAGCTGTATAAGGAGATTTTCAAAGGATTGCATCAGCACGTCCTCATCGATGTTATTGTTCTCTTCGTATAAAAAGATGTCTTTAAGACTAAAGACATTATCGATCGTGAGATCGCCCTTCAGTCCGTATCTTTCCTTTAAGGTCTTTATCGTTTCCACGTATTGAGAGAGGATGCCTTCGTTTATCTTCTGGGCGCCGGACTGTTCGGTTGACCTTTCCCATTTTATCGTAACGTCAACCTTGCCGCGTTTGATATAGCGCTTGACGAGTTCACGGAGTTTCTGCTCGCAGAGATAATCGGCCCTGGGGAGCTTGATGCTGATCTCGAGGTAGCGGCTGTTTAACGCCCGCGCCTCTCCGTAGAGCTTTCCCACCGGAGATTCGACCTCCAGCTTTGCAAATCCTGTCATACTTTTTGGCATCGCAGCACCTGTTTATAGTTTTCTCTCCATTCATTGAAGACGGAGATTGTTGTTGCCTCACCGTAATCCGGGTATGTCCATTCCAGCGGCCTGTACGTGCCGCTTTTGTAAATGAGGGTCAGATCGGCGTATATCCCGCTGCCGATATAGATCCTGTGGGAATAGCCCTTCGTTGTTGCGAGTATAACATTTTCAAGGGAGATATATCCAGGGTCAATGTTCACCCTTCTCCTCCGGTCCTCGGCAAAGGCGAGCTCTATCTCGTTTGTCTTTAATTTGATCCGGGGAAGGGATTCCCTTTGGAAGAGTCCTGCGAAGAGGATGAACGTGCGGAGAAGGTCTTTCCCTGTCTCCTTCTCGTAATAGTCTGTGTGGAAAAATGGCGCAGGCGGCCTCTTTTCCTGGATCGTGCCTATCCCGTCCCCGAGCATTTTCAGGACATCGTTGAGCACGGCCTCTTCCCTGAAGATGAGACTTGCGAAAAGTTTTATTGGTTTTGGGTCTTTTGGGATTCCCATAGAATGAAATACTCTCTGTTCTTTTTTTCTTTCTCCCTTGGTGCTTCTAACACATTTACCGGGACAATGCCAAGGGATTTTCCGAAGGTCCGGATATCCTCCAGGACCTTTTCTATCTTCCCTTCGTCCTTCACGATGCCGCCTTTCCCGACCTCGAATCTCCCGACCTCGAACTGCGGCTTAACGAGCGAGATGATCCTTCCCCCCGGCTTCAGAAAGCGGATTGCCGGCAAGAGCAGCTTTTTCAGGGATATGAAAGAGACGTCGATAGTGATGAGATCCATTGTCTCGCCGATATCGTCAAACTGCAAGTACCTGGCATTGCAGTTTTCCTTCAGGATCACCCTTTTATCGTTTCTCAGGCGCTCGTGAAGCTGGTGGGTGCCGGCATCCACGGCGTGGACCCTTTCTGCGCCCGCCTCCAGCAGGCATTCCACAAACCCCCCTGTTGATGAGCCTATATCGAGCGCCTTTCCCCCTCTGACGTCGATGTGAAATGCATCAAGTGCCTTTTTGAGCTTAACCCCGCCGTAGCTTACATAGGGGACAGGGTTTTTTCTTATCTCGACGGCTACGTCGTCGGGATATCTCTGATCAGGCTTCGTCACGCGTTCGTTCGCAGCGTATACCTCGCCTGCCATTATAAATATCCTTGCCTTTTCGCGGGATGGAGCGAGACCTTTTTTTGTGAGGATGACGTCTATTCTTTCTTTAGCCACTCTCGTATTGCCCTTGAGATGCCTTCCTTATCAAGACCAATCCTGTTTCTTAGTGTTTTCTGGCTGCCGTGTGTCATGAAGGTGTCGGGGATGCCGAGACATCGTACGGGGACAACCACCCCTTCTTTTGATAGGAGTTCCATGACCCCGCTTCCGAAACCGCCTATGAATGTGTTCTCTTCAACGGTAAGGATGCGCCCCGTCTGTTTCGCGACCCGGAGGAGCAATTCCCTGTCCATCGGTTTTATGAAGCGTCCGTTGACAACGGTGCACTCTATGCCTTCCCCGGCAAGCTCGTCTGCTGCCGATAGGGCAGGTTGCACCATGCTGCCGCAGGTGATTATTGCCACGTCGGCACCTTCCCTGAGGATCTCCCATGTGCCGAAGGGTATCTCCCTGAATTGGTCATCGATGGGCACGCCGGGGGCCTCACCCCTCGGATAACGTATTGCCGCAGGACACTCATAGAGATATGCAGAGTAGAGCATCTGTTTCAGCTCATTTTCGTCCCTTGGCGCCATGAGCACCATATTGGGGATGTGCCTGAAGTAGGAAAGATCGAATGCGCCGTGGTGGGTAGGACCGTCCTGGCCTACGACCCCGCTCCTGTCAACGGCAAATACAACGGGGAGGTTCTGGAGGCAGACGTCGAGGATGATCTGGTCGTACGCCCTTTGAAGGAAGGTTGAATATATTGCAACGAAGGGCCTTAGGCCCCCAAGGGCGAGGGCAGCGGAGAACGTGACCCCGTGCTGCTCGGCAATACCGATGTCGTAGAACCGTTCAGGGTAGATACTTGAAAACTTATCAAGTCCTGTACCGAGGCCCATCGCTGCCGTGACCGCTACGACCTTCTCATCCTTTTCCGCGAGTTCGATGATCGTATCGCCGAAGACGTCGGTGTAAGTGCGGGAGCCGCTGTGTATACAATTTCCCGTCCTCATCTCGAACGTTGAGATGCCGTGGAACCTTTCGGGGTCGTCCTCTGCGTAGGGGTACCCCTTCCCCTTTTTTGTTATGACGTGGATCAGGACCGGGCCTTTGAACCGCTTGATGTTCTTCAGGGTGTCCGTGAGGTTGCCGAGATCATGTCCGTCAACGGGTCCGAAATACTGGAAACCGAGTTCCTCGAAGATGATACCGGGGACAAAGAATCCCTTGATGGCCTCCTCGAAATATTTTGCCGCCTTGTATACGGTGGGATGTTTCTTCGTAATATTTTTGATCTCCTCCCTGATATTGCTGACGAACTCCCCGGTCATTATCCTGTTCAGGTAGGAAGAGAGGGCGCCGATATTCTTCGATATGGACATTTCATTGTCGTTGAGGATAACGATGATATCGCTTTTGAGGTGACCTGCGTGGTTCAGGGCCTCGAAAGACATGCCTCCCGTCAGGGAACCGTCGCCGATGACGGTCACGATCTTGTGGCTCTTGTTCATCTTCTTTTTTGCCTCTGCGAGACCAACGGCGATGGAGATGGAGTTGCTCGCATGGCCCGTATCCCAGGTGTCATATTTGCTTTCCTGCCTGAGAGGAAAACCGCTTAAGCCCCCGTTCTGCCTGATCGTGCCGAATCTGTCCTGCCTTTCCGTGAGGATCTTATGGGTATAGCACTGGTGGCCCACGTCCCAGATGATCGTATCCTCAGGTGTATCGAAGACATAGTGAAGCGCAATGGTGAGCTCCACCACGCCGAGGTTCGATGAAAGGTGGCCGCCTGTTTTGGAGATAACGTCAACAATAAAGGGCCGTATCTCTCCGGCGAGCCGGACAAGCTCCGGGATTGTAAATTTTTTTAAGTCCTTTGGCGAATTGATTTTTTCGAGGAGCATTACGAAACCCTGTTGCCGATATACTGAGCGATCTCTTTCAGTATTCGGCCGTTTTCTCCAAGGAAATCGATTGAAAGTACTGCTTCGTTGACGAGTTGTTCGAGCTTGTATTTCGATGCAAGGATACCATAGTGCTTGATATAGGTCTGTTTGTTTGTGTCTTTCTTCAATCTCTTTCCGACAATCTCTTCATCCCCCTCGCTATCCAGTATATCATCCATGATCTGGAATGCCAGCCCGATACACTCGCCGTACTTCGTGAAACCCTTCAGCTCCTTTGCCTTCGCCCCTCCCGCAATGGCCCCGATCCTTACGGATGCCCTGATGAGTGTGGCGGTTTTGTGCATGTGGATGTACTGGAGGATGTTCTTTGATCCTTCCTTGCCGTCATAGAGTATGTCCATGACCTGTCCGCCGATCATTCCTTCCGCACCGGCGGCGCTGGCCATCTCAAAGATGATCTGTTTAAGGACCTTCGGGTTCAGTCTCTCTGTAAAACGTGTATCGGTAATGATCCTGAAGGCCTCTGTGAGGAGGCCGTCTCCTGCCATGATCGCGAGCGCCTCGCCGAAGACCTTGTGGCACGTAGGCTTCCCGCGTCTCAAATCGTCGTTGTCGACGCACGGGAGGTCGTCGTGGATGAGGGAGTATGTATGGATCATCTCAAGGGCGCAGGCACAGGGAAGGATGTCGTCGCTGTTCCTCCCTTTGGCCTCGCAGGTCGCAATCGCAAGGACAGGGCGTATCCTCTTGCCGTTGGAGAACAGCATGTATTCCATGGCATCCCTCAGGACACCGGGAGTTGACATAAAGGAGGCGCAGATCTCCTTCAGGGTATTTTCTATGACGATCTTTTTGTCGTGCAGGTACGTAGAGAGGTCCACTATTCTTCCTGTAAAAACGGTTTTTTCTCTATGACGTCATCTTCTTTTTTTATCAGTATTTCGACCTTTTTCTCTATTTCATCGAGCCTTTTTGAGAGTTCTTTGGTCAACGCAAGCCCTTCCTTGAAAAGGTTCAAGGCCTCATCAAGGGGGATCTTACCGTCGTCAAGGGTCTTGACGATGTTCTCAAGCTTCTTCAAACCGTCTTCAAATTTCATGTAGGTTCTTATTATAGAATTTCATGTTCTCCATTGCAAGTATTTCATTGAAACCCGTGAAAGGT
>MVRS01000171.1 GCA_002067975.1 Syntrophorhabdus sp. PtaU1.Bin058 | reverse complement strand
TAGCGAATTCTTGAGCCGGGTACCCACGAAGTGGGTGCGGGAGGCTCCACGGACCGGGGTACCCACCCGGTGGGTGGGTCGCGTGGAGGGGGCGACGTGAGCCCCGGTAAGAAGAACAAAGAGCCGGCGACTAAATTTATTCGGTTACCAAAAACCAATCTTTTTTACTTTAAGTATTAGCGACACACTGATGTGTTTAAACAGCGGCGTTCCGGGTATTATGAACGCCTTTTTTATTCTGCACAGACATCGGCGTCTTCAACCGTAGTACGGATGAAGGTGCCGATTTTATTTTAAAGGGAGGTATCAAGTGAAAAAACTATTGTTATGCTTGCTGTTGTTGTTCCTTGTCATCACCATGGCAGGGACGGTCTTTGCCGCCGAACAGGCGCCAAAAAACGATACGGGCGATACGGCCTGGCTTCTCATATCCACGGCGCTCGTGATGCTCATGACCCCGGGTCTTGCCTTTTTCTACGGCGGGATGGTGGGGCGAAAAAATGTCCTCGGCATCCTCATGCAGTGTTTTATCATCCTCTGTGTCGTCAGCGTTCAATGGGTCCTCTTCGGCTACAGCCTCTCCTTTGCACCGGGGAAGGGATTCTGGGGTAGTCTTGAGTGGGTTGGCCTGAAGGGGGTGGGCTTTGCACCATATGCGGATTACGCCGCAACCGTCCCTCACCAGCTCTTTATGGTCTTCCAGATGATGTTCGCGATCATCACGCCTGCCCTGATCATCGGCGCCTTCGCGGAGAGGATGAAATTCGCCTCCTTCCTTGTCTTCATGGTGCTCTGGTCGACCTTCGTCTATGACCCTGTGTGCCACTGGGTGTGGGGTGTAGGCGGATGGATCAAGGAACTTGGCGCCCTCGATTTCGCAGGAGGTACGGTCGTGCATATCAATGCAGGCATCGCAGCGCTTATGACTGCAATATTTATCGGGAAGAGGCGGGGAAGCACCCATAAGGCGATCCTCCCGCACAACCTTCCCTTCACGATACTCGGAACGGCGCTGCTCTGGTTCGGATGGTTTGGATTTAATGCCGGCAGCGCACTCGGCGCCAACGGGCTTGCCGTCAATGCCTTCGTTGTCACCAATACCGCGGCCGCCGCCGCCGGTTTGAGCTGGGCATTGCTCGACTGGATCTTCAATGAAAAACCGACTGTCCTCGGGACAGCGACAGGGGCCGTTGCCGGGCTCGTTGCGATAACGCCTGCAGCGGGGTTCGTAAGTGCCCTTTCCGCCGTCATCATCGGGATCTTCGTAAGCATCTTCTGCTACATGGCAGTCACCATCATAAAACCAAAGTTCGGCTATGACGACGCCCTTGACGTCTTCGGCGTCCACTGTGTCGGCGGTATATGGGGGGCGCTGGCAACGGGGCTCTTTGCCTCGAAGGCGGTCAATCCCGCAGGGGCTGACGGCCTCTTTTTCGGCAACCCCAAACAGTTTGTCATTCAACTCATCGCCGTTGCGGTAACCCTTGCCTACAGCTTTGTCGTAAGCTTTATCATCTACAAGGTGATCGATATTGTCATAAAGATGCGGGTAAAGGAAAGGGACGAGGTGATGGGCCTTGACCTCACACAGCACCATGAGAATGCCTACACGATCCTGGAATAAAGGGGGTACATACCATGAAGCTTATCATAGCAATAATTAAACCTGATAGATTGGAAGCAGTAAAAGAGGAACTCTACAAGGCAGAGGTGAACCTCATCACTGTGAACGAGGTCCTCGGCCACGGCCGCCAGATGGGCGTGGCCGAGGTATACCGCGGGGTCAGGGAGATGGGGAACCTTCTGCGGAAGATCCGTCTCGAGATCGCCGTCAATGAGGACTTTGTGGAACCAACGATCAACGCCATCCTCAAGGGCGCCCAGACCGGCAATATCGGGGACGGGAAGATATTCGTCCTCGACCTCGTTGAGTGTATAAGAATCCGCACGGAAGAGCGCGGGGGAGAGGCGATAGGATGAGTCCCGGGAAAGTGATTTTTTGCTTGTAAATATTGTAAAAGTTTATTAATATATCTATGCACATTGAGGTGCAACCTTGTATCCCTCATCGACCTTCGAGGGAATCGTTAAAATACCGAACAACGTGGTTCAAAAAGTCAACGTCTTGGACTAAAAGTTTAGTCTTAAAAACCTTTAGAGAGGTGACGTATGGCAAGCATTGATAGTTTAAGATACTTTCCGGTAGTCAAGATAGTCCCCACCAGCATGTTTGGCGAGGACGAGACTATGTCCGGGGTCGGCGAAATCGCACTGGGGAAAATGGCTGCTCAGGCCCTTGAAACCCTTCGGGTGATCATCAATGAGCTTTCTTCCAGTGAAACAGCGGGCAGTTCTTTCCCGTTCAAGGCAAAACTCCATGAGTTGTACGGTCAACTGGACCGTATCAACAAGTATTTAGAAAGCGGGGAATAAAAAATACATAAAGGAGACAGCTATGAAAGAGGTAAAGAAAGGAAAGACATCGTTTCGGTGGAACGGAGCAGCGACTTCGGCAGATATCGAGAATGTGGCCCGTTTGATAAAAAAGAACAATATCCAGATCGTTGACCTCAAATTTAACGACCTGCCCGGTTTATGGCAGCATTTTTCTATTCCTACGGCAGAACTGACCGAGATCGACGACCCGATGACGAGCATCTGGGAAGAAGGGATCGGTTTCGACGGTTCCTCCATAAGGGGTTTCCAGAAGATCCAGGAATCGGATATGATACTCCTTCCTGATCCCAAGACAGCCGTCGTAGACCCTGTTTGCGAGATACCGACATTGAGCATCCTCTGTGATATCTATGACCCTATTACCAAGAAACCTTATACGCGGGACCCGCGTTACGTGGGGAAGAAGGCGGAGGCGTTCCTGAAGACAACGGGCTTCGCCGATACAAGCTTTTATGGCCCTGAATACGAGTTCTTTCTCTTTAACGACATCCGCTTCGACCAGACAGAGAATTGCGGGTATTACTTTATCGACTCCGATGAGGGTGAATGGAATTCAGGGAGGGATGAGAAGCCAAACCTCGGATACAAGCCGCGGTACAAAGAAGGATACTTCCCGGTACCGCCCCACGACTCGATCCAGGACCTGCGCAGCAAGATGACCCTGAAGATGGTGGAGGCAGGCATTAAGGTCGAAGTCCATCACCACGAGGTGGCGACTGCAGGACAATGCGAGATCGACATGAAGTTCAATTCCCTTGTCAAGATGGCAGACCAGTGTCTCATGTACAAATATATAGTGAAGAATATGGCGAAAAAGAATAATATGGTGGCGACGTTCATGCCCAAGCCCCTCTTCGGGGACAACGGTTCGGGTATGCACACCCATATATCCCTCTGGAACAAGGGCGAGAACGTCTTCTACGACACGAAGGGATACGCGGGGATCAGCAAACTGGGCAGATATGCGATCGGCGGCCTTCTGAAGCACGCACCGGCCCTCCTGGCATTCTGCGCACCCACCACCAATTCCTACAAGAGGCTCGTCCCCGGTTATGAGGCCCCTGTCAATCTTGTCTATTCGGCACGGAACCGCTCCGCAGCGGTCAGGATACCTATGTACTCAGATAACCCCAAGGCCAAAAGGATCGAGTTCAGGCCGCCGGATGCGACCTGCAACCCGTACCTTTCGTTCTCGGCAATACTTATGGCCTGTCTCGACGGCATCATCAACAAGATCGACCCCGGTGAACCGACAGACGTCAACACCTATCACCTCCCGCCCGAGGAGGCGGCAAAGATACCTACGGTCCCGGGTTCACTCGATGAATCCATTGCCGCCCTCGAAAAAGACCACGAGTTCCTGATGAGAGGAGGCGTCTTTACAAAGGATGTCATTGACGTATGGATCGAGTACAAGCGTGAGGCAGAGATAGACCCGGTGCGTCTTCGTCCGCACCCATACGAATTCTATCTCTATTTTGATATGTAAACAGAAATAAGCCCCTGTTCCCTTGGCAACCCCCACACCACACCTTCCGTTCAAGGGGATAGGGGTCCCTCCCCGAAGGGGGGATGATCGGCGTAACGGTATGTATGGAGTTTTTTAATGGAGAACAAGATTCTCATAATCAAACACGTGGAGCACGAAGGACCCGGTTTGATCGCAGACGCCCTTCACTCTGAGGAGTGGGAACTCAAGACCATTGAGCTTGAAAAAGGGGAGGCCCTGCCCGGAGACTTAAGGGAGATAGCTGCCGTCATCATCCTTGGCGGACCTATGAATGTCTACGAGGTTGACAAATTCCCCTTTCTGGACGATGAAGAAAAACTCATCCGGAAGACGCTCATCGAAGAGGTCCCGTTCCTTGGTATCTGCCTCGGAGCGCAGCTTCTGGCAAAGACCTGCGGTGTAAAGGTTTACAAATCACCGGAAAGGGAGATAGGGTGGTATACGGTCAGGGTGACAAGGGGAGGCAAAAAGGATATACTCTTCAGGGACATCCCGGAACGCATGGTCGTATTCCAGTGGCACGAAGATACCTTTGAGATACCTGACGGCGGCATACTGCTGACAACAGGAAAACCCTGTAAGAACCAGGCATTTAAAATAGGAAGCAACGCGTATGGCCTCCAGTTCCATGTTGAGGTCACGGCGGATATGATCCGGGAATGGATGAAGGATGAAAAAGATCAAAATGCCGCAAAGAAAACGCTCGCTGACATGGTAAAGGCAGAAAAAGATTTTCTGAAACAGGCGGGTCAGCTCCTGAATAATTTCAAACAGGTCATCGAGTCGTCCTTGCGGATAAGGAATGTAATAGATATCTTTATAGAAGAAGGAAAAAGGTCGCAAAAAGAGAAGCGTCCCCTGTGGTGGGACAAAAAAGGACATGTATTTACATAAAGCTCATGGCTCATAGATGAAAGCCAAAAGCGTTTATGTAAAAATGCAGGAGGAATTAATACCGGATTGTATTCAAAAATAGAGCGAGGCGACAAGGAGGAGGCGACGGAGGCGTACATTTAGTACGTCGAGTCGACGACGACGAAGGCAACGAAGCTATATGAATGAAGACAATCCGGTATATAAAGGATTGATTATGGATCAGAGAACAACAGGACTAAACATCACCATATTTTTCTGTCAGCAACTGGATGCCGACCAGGACAAAAACAGGCGTTCCCTTGAGAAGGAACTCGGTTCGCGGATCAGGTTTTTCCCTCTTCCGTGCAGCGGCCGGATAGACCCCCTTCACCTTCTGCGGGCACTTGAGTCGGGCGCGGATATGGTCTATCTTATTACCTGCCCCGAAGGTGCCTGCCGTTACCGCGAAGGGAACCTGCGCGCCTGGAAGCGCGTCCGGTACGCACGGAAGCTGATAGAAGAGATCGGCCTCGAAGGGGCGCGTATAGAACTGATAACCGGGACAGCGGCAACCCTTGGCGGCATAGATGCAATCGCGCGGGATTTGCTTGCGCGTGAAGCCGTAGTCGGCATTTCACCGGTGAAATAAGGCAGCAGAAAGCGGACAACGAGAAGGTGAGAAGAGTAGAGAGCAGAATATTTTATAGCGAATTCTTGAGCGAGAGGGGGAGGCTCCGGCAGCTTTGCTGCTGGAGGGGGCGACGTAAGCCCCATTAATGGAGCGGAGAGTGAGAAGAGCAGAAAGCAAAAAGCAGAAAAATAGGTCCTATAGGTCTTATAGGACTTATTGGACCTATAATATTTTGTAGCGAGTTCACGAGCCGGGTACCCGCTTGCGGGTGCGGGAGGCTCCACGGACTTTGTTCGTGGAGGGGGCGACGTGAGCCCTATTAAAAGGAGAAAAAATGATTACTGCGGAAAGAAAGCCCATGGCTGAGATCAAAGCGATGATCGGGCCTTACAAGAAGATCCTTGT
>MVRS01000170.1 GCA_002067975.1 Syntrophorhabdus sp. PtaU1.Bin058 | reverse complement strand
TCGCTCGCGTTCGGCTTCGGAACTTTTGCTTCGCAAAAGACCGAGCTTCCTCGCCTCACGACGGTTTGCTACAGGAAAGTCCGACGCCGATGCCCATATTGATATAAGACTCAGTTTTAAAGCCTTTCATACGGACACTAGATATTTTCGCGCAAGGGCCTTTCCCAGCCTAGGGACATCCTCGATGGCATCAAGGGCAAATTTATCATGAGCATCAACGGCGTCCAAGATATCAAGAAGCTGTTCAAAGGCTTCAGAATCGAGGAGGTTACGACCCGATATCTAACAAATGGTGCCAACAAACAAGTCCGCAATTACATTATTTTTTTCTTGCAAAATAAATGAAATGGCAGGAGAATGTAAGAAAGGGTGGGATTCATGAAGAGCAAATTCAGTTCGAGCCTAAGTATTTAAATTTTGTATTGAAATGTTCTGTAGTGTACAATAATTACTGCAATACACTTAGATTTAAACGGGGGGTTAAATATGGCGGAACCTCAATGGGAGTTACAGAAATTTATTGTAGGTATTAGGCATGAAAGAATATTCATGGTTACTGACATTCAAGGAGCAATGGCGGACCATATTGTGGCTTTGTCCAAAAAAATTCAGGTTCCAATGGGTGGTCTTAAATGGATTACGCGCCCCGATTTCCTATCAGTCATTATATCTGACAAAACAGAAAAGATATCTGTGAACTGTAATGCCGACGGAATAGTTATACAGGCTGATATATTCGAAGATTCTTCGATAACCATAGATGCGATTCAAGAGTTATTCATACGGTCAGCGCACCTCGTATTACCCCTCACTGAAGCAAAGAATAGAATTAACCGGCTAGGGGTTGTTTACGAATTCTACGTTAGGGATTTTACGAATTCAGCAAAGACTATTTTCTCACAGTTCACAAAGGTGAATCTGTCCGGCATCCCAGATAACATGCTTATAAGAATGTCCCTCAAGAACCCTGCGGAAGATTCATTAATACAACCTAACCAAATAAATGATTATAAGAATGTGATTTTAGCCATTTCTTCCGAAAGAGAAAAAGGGGTTGACCCCGAGGAAGTTGAGGAAGAAAAGGAAAAAGAAAAAGTTCCTACCATATTGAAGATTTCCGTTGATTATCAGAGTTATTATATCCCGCCGCGAGATTTAAAAAATGTCAATATTTCTAAACACCTATCTGATGCAAAATTATATGTCGATGATATTATAAATAAATTTTCGCAGGATGTCGAATAAGGATGACCAAGAAGAAAGCCACTATTATACAAGGTACCGCATCCAAGGCGGTTAAACTTCAAAACTACAGAGCCAGTTTGAAACAACGACATGTATCAGGGACTACCCGAGAATCATATCCATCATTTGATGATACAGCCAGTGCTGCCACTATTCAACAATCAGATTTCAATGTTCCGGCTATGTCGGGAGGGCAGCAGTCCACAAAAAAAAGTTGGTCGGATTTAAAAAAGATAGGAACAATAGGGGGCATAATATTGGGGATATTAGGATTAATTGGGACAGCCTGTTATAAATTTGGCGCCCTTGAAACAAGCATTGAATTTATTCAAAACGGATTAAAGAGCATTCAGAATAGAGTAGATAAAATTGATGAGGAACATAGAAAAGACTATCAAAAATTAAACGATAAACTGAATGATCAGACTATTAAAAATAAAAAATAGACCCCTTTGAATTGTGGCTTGATGTACTATGACTAACAATCACATTATCATAAACAACTTAAAAGGGGTCAAAACCTTTGGGGTCAGGTCTTTTATTATAAGTTTTTTTTGCTTTCCCATGTCTTCCTAGGTATCCTGCCCCTATGGCCCGTCCCCTCCGTATCGAATACCCCGGCGCCCTCTACCACGTTACCTCCCGTGGGAATGCCAGGCAGAAGATATTCAGGAACGATACAGATATGGATATACACAGAAAGAGGTAGCTGATTTCCTTGGTATTCATTATACAACGGTGAGCAATGTCATCCGGAATCATGATAACGATAAAAACTGATAATAAAAGACCTGACCCCAGAGCCCTTTCCGCCTGGGATATCATGTAAGAAAATACCAAGTTGGTATATTAAGTGTTCGGCGGACCGCTTGAGTCGCGCCCGGATGAAAAAATGACTTATAAAGGCATAATAGAGACAAAAAAAGAAATAATGGGCGCTCCTCCACGCTCTCAGCTCCTTCGCAGCGTGGCACATTCGCATAGCGAATCGGCCCCGCCGGTTCGCTCAGTCGCTTCGTCCGCCGAATGTGGACTTGAGCCTATCGGCTCTCCAGCTTTGTCGGCGACCGCTACCAGCGGTCCGCCGAACAAATCCTTCGAGCCGACATCCTGCGTCGCAGCACATTTCGCTTCGCTCATGTCATACTCCTTGTATGCGGCTCAAGTCCACATTAGATTTGGCATAAAAATAATACTTGGATGCAACTTATGGCTATTAAAACAATAAACAAAGCGCGATTTAATGCATTAGCTTATTCACGATCTCCCTATACGTTCTTTTATTCAGAAGAACTTTCATGGTTTTCTGATGAACAAGAAAATATTATTGGAACCGTAATATTAGACAAAACAGATAACGATTATGGTTTTATCGTTTTAGGAAGAGATGAAAGTTCCTTGTTTCGCTGTATTGATAATGAAATAAATTTTGAAACAGTTGAACGGGCTGAAACTGCCTTGAAAATAAAAATAAATGAATATTCTTCAAGTGGGCAGTCAACCTTTCCGCAAGGTGACTCTTTCAAAAAGAAAAATTTGATTTTTCAGCAGATTGTTTCTGATGAAAAGCTACACCGTCATTTCAAAACTTTATCTACCAATAAAGGGTATTCACCTGCAAAAGAAATCATTAAAGAAATTGCCTATGCTTTTATTGATTTAGATGGTAATTTTATTCAACAGTTTCAAAGCGATGGTTTTAATGCACGTATTTGGGAATTATTTATTTATGCATTTCTCCACGAAGAAAATTTTGATTTAAGGAATGACATATTCCCCGCACCTGACTTCAATTGCACAAAATTCGGGATAAATATCTCAATTGAAGCTGTCACGGTCAACCCAACAGAAAATGAAACAGCCCAAGATATATTGCTTAAACCGGACGAGATTCAAGAAAAGCTAAAGGACTATATGCCAATAAAATTTGGAAGTCCTTTGTTTTCTAAGCTTAAAAAAAAGTATTGGGAAAAAGAACACGTTAAGGATCATCCTTTAATCTTTGCCATACAAGACTTCCATCATGAAACATCAATGCTATGGTCTCGTACAGCACTTATGGATTACCTTTATGGTGTACGCCACAAATGGGAAAAGGATTCAAGTGGCAATTTAATAATTACCTCTGAGAGAATTGGAAAACACAGTTACGAGGGAAAAGAAATACCTTCTGGTTTTTTCTTTCTGCCAGATTCAGAAAATGTTAGTGCAGTGTTATTCAGCAATAGCGCAACGATAGCCAAATTCAATCGTATGGGGTGGTTAGCAAAGTTTGGTAACCAAAAGATAAATATGATTAGGGTGGGCACTTGTCATAATCATGATCCGAATGCTACCGAACCTCTTCAATTCAAAATCGATATTTCAGATGAAAGATACCAGGAATCTTGGGGGCAAGGTCTATCTCTTTATCATAACCCTAATGCAATACATCCCATACCACCTGAAATATTTCCAAGTATTGGGCACCATTTTTTTAAAGAAGAAAAAATTGTCAGCTATTTACCAGATTTTTATCCTTATGCCTCATTGACATATATTAGCATAAGTTAAGTGATATGAATAAATGTGCACGATGGGGACGTTGTTTCTCAATGTGCATAATTAAGGCAAAGTGTTGGGGCGCAAAGAATTTCATTGCATTTTTATGGCCTTTGGAGGAAGATTGCATGAGGGGTGGATTCATGGGGGATCAATCAACCGATAAGAGATTCTTTGGGATGGTTATTGAATTATTGAAGAACGTTCCTATCGGCCCAATCGGCGGGAAAAGGAACTCGCCTCTAGCTGACCTCGGTGTTATGCGGCATGTAGTGTGGACCGTAATCGCCAACAAGAATATGGAGCGAATGGATGAAATTTATCAAGAAGCTGCATGTTAAGAATTTCAAGAAATTCGCTGATGAGACATTCGAGTTTAACGAAGACATCAACATACTCGTGGGGGACAACGAATGTGGGAAAAGTTCCATCCTTGAAGCCATCGAACTCTGCCTGAACGTAAGCCATCGTGGCCGGCCGATCTCGCCAGAAGTCATGGCGGAGTTGTTCAATAGCGATTGCGTTGAAAATTATCTCAAAGGTGACAAGTCGCAGATATCGCTACCAGAACTTTTAATCGAGGCGTATCTGGATGGTGATCCAGAGTTGAAGGGAACCAACAACAGTAAGAAGCAGGATACACAAGGCATTTCGCTAAGGATGTTGTTCAATTCCGAGCTCTCACCATACTACGAACTGTTCATCGCATCGAGCGAAATTCTAACGGTTCCCTTCGAACTGTACAAGATCGAATGGATGAGTTTTGCTTGGAAGCAATTGGTACAGCAGGCAAAACCTCTTGGCTGCTTATTTGTCGATCCAACGCGCCTGCATCCAACCTTGGGTCGATCGCGTTACATCAACGCCATCATAAATGCGTCGGTCGATAAGAATGCACGCCCCACGCTCAACCTGAACTACAGGCAGTTGAAAATGCAGTTCAATGAAAAAGCCGATGTGAAAGAAATTAACACGAAGCTAAATGAAAGGCGTGAACTGACCACAAAGGACCTTAAGATAGTGGCCGACATCACGCCGTCCGGAAGCTGGGACAGCAATCTTGCACTCACCGTTGACGATATTGCTTTCTCGCAGATTGGCAAGGGGGAACAGAATCAAATTCAGATTAAAGTCGCCATCCAGAACAAGGCTAAAGAAACCGATATCGTGATGCTCGAAGAGCCAGAAAACCACCTCTCCCACATAAACTTGATTCAACTGGTCTCATACATCGAGCAGAAGAACGCTGGAAAGCAAATTTTCCTGACAACACACAGCTCTTACGTACTGAACAAACTCAGTATCAATAAGCTGTGCCTACTCGCAAGAGAATACGTAAAGCTGAAAGATATTGATGCGAACACTGTCAAGACTCTTAAGCGTCTGCCAGGATACGACACGTTGCGCATGATTCTCGCGCAAAAGGTCATTCTGGTCGAGGGTCCTTCCGACGAACTTGTCCTCAAGAAAATCTATCACGGGCTAAAAGGACGCCTGCCCGAAGAGGACGGCATCGACATCATTGTTGTGCGAGGTATCGGCTTCAAGGTATACCTCGATATCGCAAAGGCGCTAGAACATCCGGTGCGCGTCGTGAAAGACAATGATGGCAATTACCAGAAAAACATCATTGATTGGCGTGATGAGGATTACAAGGACTGCGATTTCATCGAGTGTTTTTCGCCGAAGGATGATGCGCAGCACTCGCTGGAACCGGCGCTTGTCGCGGCGAACAGCAAGACTGTAACGGCGCTCGATAAGCTCGCCAAAGTTATGCTGTCCGCACAGACATACGATAAGGAGTATGCGGCATGCACGGATTTCGCAGCCAAGCGCACCTTCATGAATGGCTGGTATGACAACCCGAAGAAGAAGGTCGATTCGGCCATCCGCATCTTCGATACGTCTGAGACGATATCCTATCCTAAATATCTGATGAGGGCTATTTCGTTTGACATGTAAACTTCTCCTTGCGAGCGCAGGTGCCGGAAAGACCGAACGAATTGCCAAAGAGGCGTTAAAACGGGCAGTGAGCGGCTACAGGGTACTGCTGCTTACGTACACGATCAATAACCAGTTAGAACTGGTGCGGCATATCTGCCGCCTCAACAAAGTCCAGCCCCACAACGTATCGGTAAAGGGTTGGTTCTCCTTTCTACTGGAGGACATGGTGAGACCCTACCAGCGCTGCATCGTGCCTGAGCGCATTTCCGGAATCATCCTCAACTCCAAAAATCCCCATCTTTGCACAAGTAGAAACGGCAAGAGATTCAACATCTCTGGCTGTGCAGAAAAAATCTGTGGCAAATGCAATCCGCTGCACTACGTAACAAAGGAGGACAACAGGGCTCACACGTATTACTTGGCCAAGCTTGCCGCGAATATCCACGCGCAAACTGGTGGTAAGCCCGCGCGTAGACTTGCCGAGATTTACGATGCGGTCTTTATCGACGAAATGCAGGATCTCGTAGGGTGGGACTTCGCTGTCATTCGTGCAATCGTAGATACTGGCATCTGTGATCTCGATTGTGTAGGTGACTTTCGGCAAGCGGTCTACGAAACGTCGGAGACTGCAAAGAAGCCTCAAACTAGCACGGAAAAGCTGACTGAGTTCAGGGATATGGGGTTTGAAATCGACAACCTGTCGATTAGCTGGCGTTGCATCCAAAGCATCTGCGACTTGGCTGACCGCTTGCATGCGAAGGATGGCCTCTATGAGCCGACGCGATCTAATGTCACTAGTGTGCCACTAGAATACGCAGATCATCACGGTGTCTTCGCAGTGCACGCCTCGCACATTGAGGACTACATCAAAGCATATAATCCCATGATCCTGAGATGGGACCGTCGAACGCAAAAACAGCTTTGCGAGGGCCGAACGGCATATAACTTCGGCGAATCGAAGGGGATGAGCTTTGAGCGTGTTCTGATAATTCCGACCGACAGGCATGTGAGGTTCCTGTCTGGAAGTACGACTGCCTTTGATGATGTAAATACTGACGACTCACGAAACAAGTTGTACGTAGGTATAACGCGAGCATGGTACAGCGTTGCTTTCCGGTATGAAGGCGGAAGCGTGATAAGTGTTGCGAGGATTTGGAATCCCGGTGATTAAGTGGGGCAAGTGAAGTGGGGACAAGGGGACGCTCTTGAAATGTTGACATGTTACGAAAAGGGCCGCACAACTAGGCAATCTTCCGGTCGTGATGTGAATCGTAAATCATGAAATGCTTCTCGGTGAGCTGCTGCTATAGATTATCCTTTGCAAAATATATAAAATAAGACGAAAATGAAGGAAAGGTGGGGTAGAGGGGAGAATCATAGCGGAAGAGTTTATTTAATTGTCCCCTCCTGCCCGTTAGAGGATAGATAAATACCATGCGAGAGAATGTAACAGATGGGAAAGATAGGCTTTACATCATGGCCGCTGTTGTGTTGGCCGGCCCGTTTTACCTGAATGATTTTGCAAACCTGTATGTCAAGGACTGGCGCTGGTGGCTGCTCATAGACTATGCCGCAGTAAAGCTCTTTCCATTGGGGTTCGCGCTTTGGTTGATCTATGGCAAGAAAATGCAGGCCTCTGATTTCGGCCTGAAAACTCAATCTCTGTTGTCGGGCCTGCTGGTGTTCCTGATCGTGGCACTTGTCGGCACGGCAATAGATCAAAATGCATATCAGCTTATGGCGAAAGTCCCAGGATACAAGCCGCTTGGCGGCATGCCAGAGATTACGAGTCCTGTCTGGAATTGGGTAGACCTAACGTTTGGGCTATTGATGGTAGGAATATGTGAAGAACTCGTCTTCCGCGGTTTCCTGCATGCATTCATCACAAGGTACACAGAAGACCGGTGCGCGATAATCGTGATTTCTTCAGGTGCATTCGGCCTCATCCACTGGAGCCTTGGGCTGCACGCCGTATTGATCACGTCAACTATCGGCGCAGTCTTCATGATTGCCTATCTCAAAACGCGGTCCCTGCCAGCCATCATGCTGGCTCATTTTGCAATCAACTTCGTCGACTTTGCTGGCGTTATCCCCAAATCGATATTCAAATTCAATTAGGGGATAAGGGGACGCTTTTGAAGTGTTGACATGTTACCCCAGCGAGGCAATCCACCGGACGACTTACAGATGCCGCTGATTTTTTTGTTGGCTCAAAAAGATAGAGGCACTTCTCAAAATAGTGTATACTACTGAAGAGGTGAAATTATGATTATCAAAGTCATATTAGAGCCAAG
Source organism: Syntrophorhabdus sp. PtaU1.Bin058 (assembly GCA_002067975.1). Lineage (GTDB taxonomy): Bacteria > Desulfobacterota > Syntrophorhabdia > Syntrophorhabdales > Syntrophorhabdaceae > UBA5609. The sequence goes on along the minus strand of MVRS01000170.1, from coordinate 13,914 downwards.
CGAAGAGGGCGGCTATACCGTTATTGCCCCATCATTACCTGGCTGTATCAGTGAAGGGGACAGCAGGGAGAAAGCGCTGGCAAATATTCGTGAAGCCATAGAGCTTTATCTCGAACCCGTTGACGATGATCAGATCTTCCCTTCCGGTGCGGAAATTGTTGAACTGGCAGTATGAGTAAGGTTCCGAGTTTGCCTTTTACTCAGATCATCAAGGCCCTGCAAAAAGACGGGTGGGTGGTTGTGAGACAAAAAGGCAGTCATATTCGGCTCCACAAACATATACCTACCGAAACACTAAAGCTGACGGTCCCTGCTCACATCCCGATCAAGAGAAGCACTCTTTCGCATATATTGAAACAGGCAAGACTTACAGTCGAAGAATTCATCGAATTATTATAAGCGAATCTGGGGGGTAGATGGGGATGTCCATCTCTTCCACGAGCACTCTTTTGGAGCATAGCGCATAGCGCATAGCGGAAGAACCGAAGGACGATGAAAATCAGAAGAGCAGAAGGTGAGAAGGTACGAAGCGCAGAAAGCAGAATGCCCAGGCATTCTGATTGCCCCTTAAGTTCTTGCTATTCACTATTCACTATCGACTATTCACCGCTTTTATGCCATTCACTATCTACTATCGACGGTTTTATTACTATCGACTGTATTTCACCGCCTTATCGTTTCTTTTGTCTTCAACTATCTACTATTCACTATCGACTATCGACTGCCTCATTTGCAACAACTTGTTGAATTGAAAAGTTTCTTACCATATAATGATTTCAATGGAGACGGGACAGGTGAAACTGGGTGAACTGCATTTCGAGCGATCGACGGAGAATACCCTTACTATCAATGTTTCGGGAGAGTGGAAGCTTACCGACGCTCTTCCCTCATCCGACGCCCTTATGCGGGAGATCGATGCAGCCACGCAGCCGCAACGGATAGTCTTCAACACGCAGGGCCTCGAGGGGTGGGACAGCGGTCTTTTGACCTTTCTCATCAGACTGAAACGGCACTGTTCCGGAAAGGACGCTGCCATAGATTACGGAGGATTGCCCCATGGTGTACAGAGGCTTCTCGACCTGTCATCGGTGGTCCCGGAGCGGAAGGAGGCACACAGGGAATCGATCCGCGTATCGTTGCTGACGCACATCACCCACGTGGAGGTGAGTATATGGCACTCTATCCTCGAGACGCTGAGCTTCCTCGGGGAGGTCTCCGTGGCCTTCCTCAAATTTTTTACAGGCAGGGCCAGGTTCCGCCGCTCCGATCTCATGCTGACCCTTGAGGAATGCGGGGCAGATGCGCTTCCCATCGTTTCCCTTATCAGCTTTCTCGTCGGTCTCATTCTCGCCTTTGTCGGTTCCATACAGCTCAAGATGTTCGGTGCGCAGATCTTTATCGCTGACCTTGTCGGTATCGCGATGACGCGGGCAATGGGGGCCATCATGGTGGGGATCATCATGGCAGGACGCACCGGCGCAGCGTTTGCGGCGAGGATCGGAACGATGCAGGTCAATGAAGAGATCGACGCCCTGAAGACCGCAGGCATATCGCCTGTCGAATTTCTTGTCCTCCCGAGGGTCATCGCCATGACCCTTATGATGCCGCTCCTTGCCCTCTACGCGGACCTCATGGGTATGCTTGGCGGGCTTATTGTCAGCGTAACAGGGTTCGGCATAGGCGTGAACGAATACTTTCAGGAGACAAAGGACGCCGTTGGCATGGCCAACATATGGATCGGGCTTTTCAGCAGTTTCGTTTTCGGAATTCTTGTTTCCTTTACCGGGTGTCTCCGGGGGATGCAATGCGGGAGGAGCGCCTCTGCGGTCGGCGACGCGACGACGTCGGCGGTGGTGACGAGCATCGTGAGCATTGTTGTCGCGACCGCGATCATCACCGTACTGTGCGACGTACTGGGGATATAATGGAAAAAGATAAAGTTGCCGCAGGCACCCCCGAACCCCATATCATTGTCCGTGACCTGACAATGGCATACGGGGAGCAGGTGATCCAGCGGGACATAACGTTTACGGTCAACCGCGGCGATATCTTTATCATCATGGGAGGCAGCGGGTGCGGCAAAAGCACGCTCCTGAGGCACCTCATCGGGCTCAAGGAGCCTGCCAGGGGCGAGGTGCTGTACGGTGATGTAAATCTCTGGCAACTGTCCCCCGATGAGCGGGAACAGTTCATGAGGCATTTCGGGGTCCTCTACCAGGGAGGCGCCCTGTGGAGTTCGATGACGCTCGCGGAGAACATATCCCTGCCGCTTGAGCAATACACCGACCTGAGCCGTGCCCAGATCGGCGAGATCGTGTCCCTCAAACTTTCCCTCGTCGGTCTCGCAGGCTTCGAGGACTATTACCCGTCCGAGATCAGCGGCGGGATGAAGAAACGCGCCGGGCTTGCCCGCGCCATGGCCTTCGATCCGGAGATACTCTACTTCGACGAGCCGTCCGCAGGACTGGACCCTATAAGCGCGAAGCTGCTCGACGACCTCATCCTCGAACTCCGCGACAGCCTCGGCACCACTATCGTCGTCGTGACGCATGAACTGGCAAGCATCTTTGCCATAGGGAACAATTCGGTCTTTCTCGACGCGGATACAAAGACGATGATAGCATCGGGTGATCCGAAAAAACTCCTTGCCGAATGCAAAAACCCGACGGTCCACAGTTTCCTCACCAGGGGCAAACCAAACGGAGGGCCGCCGGATGGGGAACCTGCATCGCGGTATCCTGCAGGACAGGGCAACGCATGCGCCACAGGGGGGCAAGGAAAACAGTGAAAAAGGAGATAAGCGATGGCAAAAAAGGCGAGTAAGACCTTGATCGGTACATTTGTTGTGAGCGGCCTGACGCTTGCCATTCTGGCCGTATGGGTCTTCGGGTCAGGTAAATTTTTTGTCGATAAAATGCCCTACGTGATGTTCTTTGAAGGTTCCGTAAAGGGGCTCAACATAGGTTCTCCGGTCGTATTCAGAGGCGTCAAGATAGGCTCTGTTACGAATATTGTGTTGCGATACAGCTATACGAACAAGTCCTTCCTTATCCCCGTCTATGTCGAGCTGGACCCCGGGGCGGTCATTACCGACAGGCCGCTTACGTCGAGCAAGCAGGACCAGTTTACCCAGCTCATTGAAAAAGGCCTCAGGGCGCAGCTCCAGATGCAAAGCTTCGTTACCGGTCAGCTTATGATCTATCTCGACTTCTTCCCCGACAAAAGGATCAGGCTTATAGGCCTTGAAGACAAGTACCCGGAGATACCGACGATACCTTCCAGCATCGATGAGATATTGAAGACAGCCGAAGCGATCAACTGGAAAGACCTCTTCGATAAGATAACCAACGCCATCAACGGTATTGACAAGGCGGTCAATTCCAAGGAATTTACTTCAAGCATCAAGTCGCTGGATGAGGCGAGCAGGGAGCTTAAGCCTGTTCTCTTGGCCATCAAAAGTGTAACATCGGATATACGCACGTTCATCGCAAAGGGCGACAAGATACCGGAAAAGGTTGAGCAAACCCTGGTGGTCATGAAAAAGACCCTGCAGGAGGCACAGCAGACATTGATATCCTACCGTGAGATCGTCTCGGAGAATTCGGTGCTGACCCATGAGATCAATACGACCCTCGAGGAGATATCAAATACGGTCCGGTCTGTCCGTTATCTCACGGACTACATCGAGCAACATCCCGAATCGTTTATCTCAGGGAAAAAAGAACAGTAAAGGAGGACAACATGAGAGACCATGTCCTTTTCCGAATAGCCATAATATGTATCGGGATCATACCCTTTCTTGCTGCCGGCTGCGGCACGTCGGCGCCTTCCAGGTTCTATACCCTGAATTCATTGAAGTCCGCCGGGCCGGTTCAAGGACCCGCAGGAGAGAACGCCGAAACGATTGTCCGTATCGGTCCGGTCAATATCCCCGACTACGTGGACAGACCGCAGATCGTGACGAGAACAGGCCAGAATGAGATCCGTGTCGCCGAGTTCGACAGGTGGGGAGGCTCGCTCAGGAACGACATAAGCCGCGTGCTCATCGAAGACCTTTCGTCGATCCTGGCTGCAGGCCGCATCACCGTCGTATCCTGGAAACAGTACGCGCCCGGCGCATACAGGGTGCCGTTGACCATCAGCCGCCTCGACGTCACGCCCGGCGGGAACCTTTACCTGAAGGTACAGTGGAGCATCATAGACAAGGACGGGAAGACGGTGGCCGCTATCAGGGAATCAGACATCAGCAGGCCCGTCAACGGGACAGAGTACAGCGCGGCGGTCATTGCAATAAGCGACGCCCTCGCAGACTTAAGCCGGGAGGTCGCCGCCTCGATCAGGTCTGCTGCCGCTAAGGAGAGATAGTCATGGAAACGACAGAGACCAAAAACATCCTTGTGCCCGTTGCCGACAGTTCGGAAGAACTGGAGACCGTTGCGATCGTGGACGTGTTGAGAAGGACCGATGCCCGTGTCGTATTTGCGTCGGTGGACGGGCCTCAGGTCACAGGGTCGAAGGGCGTGAAGCTTGTTACCGACTGCCTGCTGTCCCAATGTCTCGACAGGACATACGATCTCATCGTCCTGCCGGGCGGGATGCCCGGGGCCGAGCACCTGCGCGACGCGGAGGGATTGACCGCGATGCTGCAAAGGCAGCGGGACGAGGGGAGACTCTACGCGGCCATATGCTGCGCACCGGTGGTTGTATTCCATCCCCACGGTCTTCTCAAAGGCCGCCGCTTCACCTGTCATCCGAATTTTGCAAACCTCACGGGAGATCAGAAGCCGGTCGATGAAACGGTCGTTGTTGACGGCAACCTTGTCACGAGCCGCGGTGCAGGCACTGCCGTAGAGTTTGCCCTTAAGCTTGTGGAGCTCCTCTACGGCAGGCAGAAGAGGAACGAGGTCGCACAGGGAATGGTCCTGCCGTAATCATAACTTTTTTATTTTGACTTTTAAAAAACTTTGTATGATACTATACGCGAAGATCGGAAATTTTTGTTAGTTGCATCCACAAAAATCTTCATTTTTGTAGCATCATCTTAACACAGTTCCGCATTCTTCAACATTCTACAAAGGAGGTAGTCTAATGGCAAAAGGAACTGTGAAATGGTTCAATGAGTCAAAGGGCTTTGGTTTCATTACCAAAGAAGACGGCGACGATGTTTTCGTTCACTACACAGCCATCCAGGGCAGCGGTTTCAAATCCCTGTCCGAAGGCCAGCAAGTGGAGTTCGATGTCGTAAGCGGTCCAAAGGGCCCTGCTGCAGCAAATGTAACAAAACTCTAAGCCAATAAGGCAGGTCCGGGTTCTCCCGGGCCTGCTTTTCCTTTTTCAGACGTTCTTATCTCCCCGTTCAAGGATCTCCAGCTTTCTCACTGTCAGCATATCGACCTTGAGCTTCCCGATCGTTAATTCATCAATTTCAGATCTCTTTGTTTTCATCTTTTTGATGATAAGGCGACCTATTGCCATTGACCCTATTGCCACGGCGCCGATCGCAAACGCCCCGATCGCCAGGGCACCGGTAGCCATTGCCCCGATGGCAACGCCTCTTGCGGGTGGTTTTGCAACGCCTGCCTTATCCTTCTTTTCCGTTATTTTTTTACCCGGCATAATCCTCACCCCCTTCTGGTGATTCGATACTCGTCGCTCGATGCTGGATGCTGGTTAAAACCTTGGATCGCCACGTCGCTTCGCTCCTCGCGATGACAATAAAAGCAAGAACCTCATCCCTCGTTACTAGTCACTGGTTTGAACCAGTATCCAGTATCAAGCATCCAGTATCAGGTATTTGGTTTTACTATATACTATATACGATATACTATCTACTGTTCTTAGCTGCTCAACAGCCTCTCCATCTCGATGACCTCTTCATCCACCTCTTCCAGGTCCCATATAAACTTTACTATATCCATCTCCGTAATGGCCGGTGAGGCAGTCTCAAGCTCCCGGAATGCATCGGTATCAGAGAACACGATACCGCTCATATCACCGCCAAAGCCCAGAAAACGCACCCGCGCCATCTGGTCTGCAAGCGACACCATGGCGACGATTGTCCTGTCTTCCTCCGGGGCGTCCGGGACGGCGTGATGATATTGAGCAACACGGGAGAAAATCGGCGGTAATCTCCACTTCTTCATGATCAATCCGCCTATGGCATCGTGGGATTCACCGATGAGGCGCTTTTCCGCTTCCCGTAAAGGGATGCTCTCATCATAGGTCGTCTGGATAACGATCGCGTATATATCGTGGGCGACCCTGTCCAGTATGACCTTGCCCACGTCATGGAGGAGCCCTAAAAAGTAAACAATGTCCTGATCCCCGATCTTCAGCTCCTTGCACAGCCTTTTCGCGATGATGCCGGTCGCCACCGAGTGCTTCCAGAATTCATCAAGATTAAAGGTCTGTGCATTGTAAGACGGCGCGAGCGCTTTATATACGCCGCAGGCTATACAGATCATCGTAATCTCTTTCAGCCCCAGCAGCCGTAACGCATGGTCAACGGCCGAGACCTGATAAGGAAGCCTGTAGAAGGCCGAGTTCACTACCTTCAGGACGTTCATACTCATTGACGGGTCTTTTGAAATGATCTTTACAAGGGTATTTATGTCAACATCCTCATTGTTGAGCGCCTTCAACAACTCGTCCATAACGATAGGTATGGGAGGCAGGTAATTGATCGCACGCTCAACCTTGTCGGCTAAATTTTCTATCACACAGTTCACCTTGTACCGGCCTTGTACCGGTCACCTGAAAATATCATCGGCTAAAACTGTGAAAACTTTAAGGAAAAAAGCAGCGAAGAGCAGAAAGCAGAACACCCGTAATTCGTGAGTCGTGAATAGAAAAGGGAGATCTCAAGGGATGAGATTGCCACGCTCCGCTCGCAATGACAAGACACTCTTCCTGTGCCGTACAGTTTTTTTCCCTTTACGAATTACGACTCACGAATTACGGGGTTTATCCCCTAACGCCTCACGCCTAACGGGTTTGTGCCTCTTGCTATCTACTATTCACCATTCACTATCGACTGTTTTTATTTACTGCCTTTACAATCTTTCGCACTTCCCCTGCGCTCTCGAGCGTCAGGCTGGCCTTTGCCAGGGCCTGGAGAGCAGGGAAATAGAGTGTGCGGACAAGCTGCTTGATGAGCGGGATCCCGGTAACGTTCATGCTCAATTCGTCGATCCCGAGACCTACGAGCAACGGAACGGCAGCAGCGTCGCCGGCTATCTGCCCGCATATGCCTACCCATTTACCGTGGGCATGCGCCACCTCTACAACGTGCCGGATGAGCTGGAGAACCGCCGGGTGAAGACTGTCGGAAAGCGTTGCTACCGAGGGATTGCCCCGCTCGGCAGCCAGCGTATATTGTGTAAGGTCGTTGGAGCCGATGGAAAAGAAATCCACAAGCGGGGCAAACTTCTCCGCCTGCAGAGCGGCACCGGGGACCTCTATCATCATCCCCGTCTCGATCTTCGCCGGCAGGGACAGTCCTCTCTCCACCACCTCGGAGCGTGCCTCTGAGAGGAGCGCTATCGCCTCCCGCCATTCAGCCGGCGTGGTGACCATAGGGAACATGATCCTGACAGGGAACTCAGCGGCCGTACGCAGGATCGCACGGAGCTGCGCCTTGAAGAGATCACGATACTTCAGGCTCAGGCGAAGACCCCGGAGACCCAGGAACGGATTCGCTTCAGCCTCGAGCGTAAGGTAGGGAAGGACCTTGTCGCCGCCGATGTCAAGGGTACGAATGATCAGGGGCCGCTTTTCGAGCGCCAGGGCGGCATCGCGGTATGCCGAAAACTGTTCTTCTTCTCCGGGCGCCTCCTGCCGGGAGAGAAAGAGAAACTCGGTGCGGTAGAGACCCACGCCCTCTGCACCATTGGCAACTGCCGCTTCCGCCTCTGCCGTTGAGCCGATATTTGCAACGACTTCCACCCGCTGGCCGTCGCGGGTGAATGCAGGCGCAAGACTTTCGCGTATAGCCTTATCGCGCACCGCCTGCTGCGCTTCGAGGCGCCCCCGGTAATCATCGAGCTCGCTGGATGACGGTTGAACGATGACGACCCCTTTGTCGCCGTCTACAATGACTGTTGCGTCCTCTTCGATCGCCGATATCTGGTCTCCCAGTCCCATCACGGCGGGGATGCCGAGATTGCCGATGAGAATGGCGCTGTGCGATGTCGCCCCGCCCTGGCCGGTACAGATGCCCTGTATCATCTTCGGATCTAACTGTGCGATGTCGCCCAGCCCGATATCCGTTGTAACGATGATACCCGGTTTGTCGAGCGCGTCGCCGGTTACGGCATGTCCGAGCAGGTTGAGAAGCACCCGGCGGCCTACCTCCCTGACATCGGCCGCACGGCCTTGCAGATATTCATTCCCCAGGGATACATATTCCACGGCGGCCTGCTCCACCGTGAGGTGCCATGCCAGGGCTGCGTTATGACCGGACTCGAAGATCGCCCGGCGGGCCGACGTCCGCAGCGAGTTGTCCTGGAGCAAAAGCAGGTGGGCATCAAAGAGCGGCGCCGTGTCCCGGTCCACACGGGAAGAGATGCTTTTGCGCTCGTGCTCGATCTGCTGCTGTGTTATGTCCAACGCCGCAGCCAGACGTTCCCATTCGGCCTGCGGATCAGCGGTGCGATCGCGAGGGATGTCGGGCAGGGCAATACACCACAGCCGGACGGGACCGATAGCGATCCCGCGGGAGACAGGTATCCCCCGAAGGTGATTTTTTGATGCGTCCGGCACAGGGGTCTTCGCGACCTCTCCCGTATCCGGTCTTTCTGTTGTCTCCTGCTTATCCGGTTTGACGCTTAAGTCCCCGACCGTGCCGTTGCCGTCGCCGAAGTTTGTTGCGGCAAGGGCCTGCAGCGCATCAAGGGCCTCACGCGCCTCGGGTCCGGAGGCACAGACCTGCAACCGGTGCCCCTGAAGGACATTGAGCATCATCAGGTCGTTAATGCTTTTGGTGCTCACCGGGCCGCGGCCGGTGGTCAGATTGGACAGTTGGATCTGTGCCTGAAACTGTGCTGCTGTCTGGAGGAGACGGGCTGCAGGACGTGCATGCAGCCCGTGGGGGTTATATACAGCCAGACATATCTCGTGTTTCGTTCCGGCTTGTTGCGGTCCTGTTACGGGTACATCCGGAAGGGTATCTGCGGTAGAAAGGGTATCTGCGGCAGGAAAAATAACTGCGGCGGCAACCTGGGCACGTTTTGCTTCAAGCGCACCATAGGCTTCATTCGCTACCTCTGTCAGGCTTTGACCGAGGCGGGCCTGAAGGGCCGCCGTGACTGCGCCTTCAACGATCGGTGCCGTACAGAGCATCACCTTTGGACGGCGCTCCGGCGGCAGCAGGTCAACGGCCAGTTCGGCGCTGAGAATGGCGCTGCCTATATCCACCAATACCAGAACGCCGTCATCGGAATAGACCTCTTCGATGGCCCGCAGTACGAAAACGGCATCGGTGCCGAGGGGGGAGTCCGGCATGTCGAGACCGCCCGCAGCGGCTATTTTTACATCGCGCCCGGCTGTACTACGGGCCAGTTCAACCACTCCTGCTGCCAGTTTGGCGCTGTGAGATACGATAACGATACCGACCATAAAGATTCTCTCCCGGACCCTTACGATGCGCCGTTGGTCCACGTGCGGACAGCGACCTGGAGCAAAAGGTTTGACGAAGTAGCGCCGGGATCCTGGTGGCCCACGCTGCGTTCTCCCAGATAGCTCGCCCTGCCTTTTTTGGCGACAAGGGGTATGGTATTCCGCATACCCTTCTCGGCAGCACGCGCGCAGGTCCGCAATGCGTCGGGCAGGGACTTGCCCTCGATAGACGCCTCATGCAGCGCCTTGGCGGAAGGCATCAGGGCGTCCACCATTGTCTTGTCGCCGAGGATGGCCTTGCCCCGCAGGATAACGCCGTTCAGGCCCGCCTCGATGGCTGCCGCCCAGTCTGCCAGGGTAAGTTCGAGCTTGCCCGCGGTAACGGTGCCCATCTGCATGAACAATGCGCCGTAGAGCGGTCCGCTTGCCCCGCCGACCGTCGATATGAGAGTGAAGCCTACTGTCTTGAAGATGGTACCGATATCCTTGTCGGCAACGGTGGGCAGTTTGCTGAGGACTGCCTGAAAACCACGGTGAATATTGGCGCCGTGGTCACCGTCGCCGATATCGGAATCCAGTTGTATCAGGTATTCTTTGTTGTCTGCCACGGCGGCTGCACAGTTTCGGATCCAGTTGAGAACGTCGTCCCGTGAAATTCTCATGCGTACCCTCCTTGTGATGGTTGTTGTTTTTACATCCCCCAGCGCAGTGCTGCTGTCTTAACCGGCGCATCCCAGAGCCTGGTGAGTTCATCATCCAGTTTGAGAAGGGTGATCGAGCAGCCTGCCATCTCCAGCGACGTGATGTAGGACCCGATGAGATTACGGGTTACCTTTAATCCGCTCTTGACCGCTATCTCATGCGCCTTGTTGTAGACCACGTACAATTCCATCAGGGGTGTGCCGCCCATGCCGTTCACGAACAGAAGCACCTCGTCGCCGTTCTTGTACGGAAGATCGGAGATGATGGACGTCATGAGCATCTCGGCGATCTTATCGGCAGGCGCAAGTTTCATGCGGATGCGCCCCGGCTCGCCGTGAATCCCGATGCCGATCTCCATTTCGTCCTCGGCAAGGCTGAAGGTGGGCTTCCCCGCGTGGGGCACGATACAGGAGGTGAGCGCCATACCCATGCTGCGGCCGCGGTCGTTTACCTTGCGGCAGATATTGGCGACGTCTTTCAGGGAGCGACGGGTCTCGGCTGCCGCACCGCAGATCTTTTCCGCAAGGACCGTAGCGCCGACGCCGCGCCTGCCTGCCGTGTAAAGACTGTCCTGCACCGCGACGTCGTCGTTGATCACAACGCTCTCCACCTCGATACCCTCATCGCGCGCAAGGTCTGCCGCCATCTCGAAATTCATAATATCGCCGGTATAGTTCTTGACGATATGCAGGACGCCTGCGCCGCCGTTCACCCCTTTTGTCGCTTCAAGCATCTGGTCGGGCGTCGGTGAGGTAAAGACCGCCCCCGGGCACGCTGCATCGAGCATCCCGTGGCCGACGAAACCGCCGTGCATCGGCTCGTGGCCGGAGCCGCCGCCGGACACAATGCCCACCTTGCCTTTCAGCGGTGAGCCCTTGCGGACAATATAATTGGGATCAAAGTGTACCTCGACCAGATCAGGGTGGGCTGCTGCAATGCCCCGAAGCTCTTCATAAACGATATGTTCAGGTTCGTTGATCAATTTTTTCATCTTTCTCCTCCCTTAAGGGTTCTTTGTCCTGTGCCGGACCCTGCTTTAGATGACCTTGAGAAATATTCCGACCAGTGCGCCCCCCATCAACGGGCCGACGACCGGTATCCAGGAGTAGCCCCAATCGGAGCCGCCTTTGTTGGGTATGGGCAATAAGGAATGCGCCAGTCGGGGCATGAGGTCCCGTGCGGGATTGATCGCATAGCCTGTGGTTCCGCCCAGGCTTACGCCGATCCCCCAGACGAGCGCGCCCACGAGAAAGGGGCCGAGACCGTGGGTTGCACCGCTGTCAGCAGCCTTGGAAAAGATCGATGCCACACCAAGGACCAGTACTGCGGTACCCACGATCTCGCTGATCAGGTTGGGTATGGTGCTGCGGATAGCCGGCCCGGTAGAAAAACAGGCAAGCTTGAGTCCGGGATCGGATGTCTCCCTCCAGTGGGGATAATAATGGAGCCAGAGCAGTATGGCGCCGAGGAATGCGCCGATGAGCTGCGCGGAAAGATACATGATGACCTTGCTGTAGTCGCCGGAGCTTACGGCAAAACCGATGGTTACCGCGGGATTGATATGCGCATCAGGGCTGCCGAGGGCGATGGCCGTAAAAACGCCGGCCAGTACGGCAAAGGCCCACCCTGTGGCGATGACGATCCAGCCCGAGTTCTGACCCTTGGATTTATTGAGAAGAACGTTGGCTACGACGCCGTCACCGAGAAGAACGAGGACCATTGTACCTACTAATTCACCTAAGAATGGGGACATGACTCTTTACCTCCTTTTTGGGTTGAAATATAGATTTGTCTTTGATGCCGATATATGTTTCGTCTTTTTTTGCAGTGCATCATCGATCATGGCGTTATAATAAAATATGCCCTCCGGTCCACGTCAAAAAGATTGACTGTTTTGTTTCACATTAAAACAAGAAAATCAGCATGATGTTTCATCATGAAACAGATACCTTTTTCAGATCTTTCTTTGACATCCCTGCCTCTTTCATTTTCCGCCAGAGAGTAGTCCGTCCGATCCCGAGAAGCCGTGCAGCCATGCTGAGGTTCCCTCGGGATGCCCGTACCGAGATTATGATCGCCTGCTTTTCCATTTCGGCCAGCCTTCTCACCGGTTCGGTCACGGGCCTCCCTGGCGTCTTTGCGCACTGCTGCCTCACGGACTCGGGGAGGTGGTTGACCTGAATAGTTTTCTCCTCGCAGTGGAGGGCAGCCCGTTCAAGTACCGACTCGAGTTCCGTGATGTTCCCCGGCCAGGGATAACGGTACAGTACATCCAGCGCGGCCTTGCCGATGTGTATCGGACGGCCTGCCTGAAGGCTTAAGCGTTCCAGCAAATGCTCGACCAGAGGCGTTATGTCCTCAGGGCGTTCGCGTAGCGGCAGGAGCTTGATAACAAAGGTGCTCAATCGATAGAATAGACTTGCGTTAAATGTATTTTCAGCCACGCGCGGCTCGAGGTCGGTCTCTGTTGAGGCTATAACACGGACGTCTACAGAGATGATCCGGTTGCCGCCAAGACGGATGACCTCTCCGGTCTCAATGACACGCGCCAGGGCTGACTGGACCTCTAAGGGGAGCATCTCCACCTCGTCGAGGTAGAGCGTGCCGCCGTCCGCCAGCTCAAACTTGCTTGGCTGGCCGGTGGAGGGACCGGCATTAAAGGCTCCGGCTTCGAATCCGAGAAATTCGCCGAGAATGAGTTCCCGAGGTATGGCGCGACAATTGAGGGCAAGGAATGGTCCGCCGGCGCGGCGGCCGCTGTTATGAATGGCCCGGGCAACGGCGTTCTTGCTGGTCCCCGGTTCACCGCTCAAGAGGACACAGCCCTTGGCGTTTGCGGCAGCAAGCACCTGCCTGCGCATGTGGCCTACCGACGGCCCGTGACCGACCATATCGTCCAGTGTGAGTCGCGCCTGCGCGCCAACGAGCCGGGTTACCAGTTGGTGCACCTGTTCGATGCGACGAAGGGTTATGATAGATGTGACGGATCCCCCGTCATGCCCTCGGATTATGCGGAGATCGACGAGAAATTCATGCGCCGTCCCGTTTATGACAAAACTGACCCCCGCGTCGCTCAGTTCCTCGTTGCGCGAAATGGCCCGCGCCAGTGTTTCGGGGAGAATAAGATATTCCGTGAGCGGTCTTCCTTTTACTGCGCTTGGCTTCAATCCCAGAAGCGCGCCGCCGCGTTCATTGAGGTGCGTGACGATGCCCTGAGCGGTCAGGACGAGCAGACCTTCGGATATCGTGTCCAGCGTTACGTTCAGTTCGCTTGCCCTCGCGTTAGCCTCTCTGATGATGAGTTCCGCCTGCAACTGGTTTTCAATGGCCTTGGCCGCTGCCACAACCATGCCCAGGATCTGGGGGCTGTATTGGGGGAGTAATCCGATCAGTCCGATTGCCCCGACGGACCGTCCTTCGGGATCGAAGATCGGCGCTGCCGCGGTAACAAGTGAATGAAAACACTCGAAGAGATGCTCTGCCCCCACCACCAGCGCCGGCGAACTGTCTATCAGCGCGATGGAAAAGGCGGTTGTGCCGATACTGGTTTCGTTGAGGAACACCCCGACCCTGAATCCGGAATCCCCGGCGCGTTGC
>MVRS01000169.1 GCA_002067975.1 Syntrophorhabdus sp. PtaU1.Bin058 | reverse complement strand
GAGCCCGCAGGGCGTGGCAATCTCATTTAATGATTATACCCTGCTTTGCTCCTCGCGATGGCTCACGGTTGTCACGCTATGCTCCATGCCCTTTGCATTATGCTTTAATCTACTTACGACTTACGCCTCACGACTTACGAGTGCTTTATTGCGTGGTGAAGACATGAAGATAGGTGTAGACATAGGCGGGACGAAGATCGTTGCCGGCCTTGTTGATGATTCGGGGACGGTGATACATAAAAAACGGATCCCCGTCGTTCAGAAAAAGGGCTACGGCGGAATAAAGAAAGACATTATTGCCCTCATCAAGGCGATCCTGAAAGAGGGCGGGGTTCCGGTAAGGGCGATAGAGAAGATCGGGATAGCCTGCGCCGGTCAGGTCGAGAAGGGAACGCAGAAGATACTTTTCTCTCCGAACCTCCAATGGCGAAACGCACCCCTGAAACAGGATGTAGAAAGGCATTTCGATATCAGTACCTTCGTAGAGAATGACGTCAATGCAGCCACATACGGTGAATGGAAGTTCGGCCTGAAAGAAAAAAATAAGGATGTCGTCGGGATATTCATCGGAACCGGTGTCGGTGGCGGTATTATCGTGGACGGCACGCTGTTGCATGGTTTTTTAAATGTCGGCGGCGAGGTCGGTCATATCATCCTGAACCCTTACGGCTACCGGTGTCATTGCGGCAACTACGGCTGCTTCGAGGCCTACTGCGGCGGCTCCTACATCGTTGAGAGGGTCAAAAACGGCATACGCGAGGGCTACAGGGGAAGTATCCGGGAGATCGTTGGGGGCGATCTGAACGGCCTCCATACCGGGCATATCGAAGAAGCATATATGCTGGGCGATGATTTGTGTGGTAAAATATGGGGCGAGGTTATCGAATACCTCGGGGCAGGCATCGCGAGCTTAGTGAATCTTCTGAACCCTGAGGTCGTTTTATTCGGCGGCGGCGTTGTGTACGGAACGAAATATCTTGTGGATGACGCCAGAAAGGTGATGGAGAAGAGGGCGATGAAGCCATCGCTGAAGGGACTCCTCATAGAGAAGGGGAGGCTCGGAGAAGATGCAGCGATAATCGGTGCGGCATTTATCGAATGATAGAATAAGGCCGTAAATGCGCAAGTCTGTGTTGAAAAAATAAGAAGGGGGTAGTTGATGAATGCAGCCATATTCCGGGAATATGATATCCGGGGCAGCGTAGAAAAAGACCTCACCGATGACGTTGCCTTAAACATAGGCAGGGGCTTTGCGACGCTGATGAACGAGGGTGGGAAAAGGAAGGCCTCGGTGTGCCGGGATTGCCGCCTGAGCTCTGAGCATTACAGGGACCTCATCGTCCAGGGGATGGTCGAAGGCGGTCTTGACGTTACCGATCTCGGCGTGCTCCCTACCGGACTTTTTTATTATTCCCTCTTCAACATTGATGTCGAAGGCGGCATTATGATCACGGGCAGCCACAACCCTGCTGACCAGAACGGTTTCAAGGTAGCGGTCGGCAAGGCGACCCTCTACGGGCAGCAGATCCAGTATGTCCGGAAGATCATCGAGGAAAAGAGGTTTGTAAAGGGTGAGGGCTCATACAGGGAGTACAAGGGCCTTGTGGAGGATTACTATAATTTTCTGAGGTCCAACATCAGGCTTACAAAGAGATTCAAGGTGGTTGTTGATGCAGGCAACGGGACAGGAGGTGCCGTTGGAGTGCCTATCATGGAGGAGATGGGACAGGACGTCATACCGCTCTTTTGCGATATGGACGGTCATTTCCCGAACCACCACCCTGATCCGACCGTCGAGAAGAATATAGCGACCCTGAGAAAGACGGTGCTGGAAGATAAGGCCGACGTAGGGATAGCCTATGACGGTGACGCTGACAGGATCGGCGTGATCGACAACGAAGGGAATATCATCTGGGGCGATTACCTCATGATCATCTTTGCACGGGACGTCCTGAAGGAACACAAAGGGGCGACCTTTGTCTCAGAGGTAAAGTGCTCGAAGAACCTTTACGAGGACGTGGAGAAACACGGCGGCGTCCCGATCATGTGGAAGGCAGGCCATTCGCTTATCAAACAGAAGATGAAGGAGACGGGGGCGCTCCTCGGCGGCGAGATGAGCGGTCACGTGTTCTTCGCCGATAAATTCTTCGGTTATGATGACGCGGTCTATGCGTCGCTCCGGCTCCTCGAGATCATGTGCAAGGATGAAAGGCCTGTGTCTGAGTTTTTGAAGGACGTCCCGAAGATGTACTCGACGCCGGAGATAAGGATTGACTGTCCGGACACGGTAAAGTTTGAGGTCGTAAAAAGACTGACTGAATATTACAGGGAGCGCTATAAGGTAATTGACATAGACGGGGTAAGGGTGATCCTGAACGACGGATGGGGGCTGGTAAGGCCGTCGAACACGGGCCCCATACTGGTGTTGCGTTTTGAGGCGGAAACCCCTGAGGCGATGAAGCGGATCCAGGATATGGTCACGAATGACCTGAATACAATGATGAAAGGAAATTAGCGCAAGCGTTTCAATACCGGATTTACATATTAAGAATGGGGACTCGTTGGGTATCTCCATTCTTAATTTTTTCTTTGAACCGGGATCCGAACGACTGACGCCAAAGGGATTTCTTAGAATCTCGATATACGACATACGATATACTATATGCGAAATACTATGGATTTAAGATGCTGAATATACCACAAACGATAATGCGGCCGGCGCGATACACGGGGAATGAGCCGGGGAGGGTCATGAAGGACCCCGGCGACGTGGACCTCCGTTTCGCCCTCTGCTATCCGGACGTCTACGAGATCGGGATGTCATATTACGGCCATTTCCTGCTCTATGAACTGGCGAACAGCGTTCCCGGTGTATGGTGCGAGAGGTGTTTCGCCCCCTGGAGCGACATGGACGGACATATCAGGGAAAAGGGCCTGTCCCTCTGCACGCTGGAATCGCGGACACCCCTTCATAGAATGGATTACGTGGGTTTCTCCCTGACCTATGAGCTGAATGTGACGAATGTGCTCAACATGCTGGAGCTCGGTGGGATAAAGATCAGGTCAGGTGAGAGGACGGACGGCCCTGTCGTTATCGGCGGCGGGCCTCTGATGCTGAACCCGAAACAGTATGAGAGGTTTTTCGACCTCATTGTTGTGGGGGAGGCGGACGAGGTCCTGCTGAAAATACTTACCGTTGCAAAGTCCCTGAAGGGGATGAAGCGGGCAGGGCTGATCGAAGAGCTGTCAGGGCTTGAGGGCGTCTATTCGCCGTTATTCCCGAAGGAGAGGATAAAACGGCTCTATGTGAAAGACCTTGACGCTGTATACCATCCTGTAACCCCTCCGATCCCCGTTGTCGGAAGCGTCCACAACAGGCTGAACGTGGAGATATCGAGGGGCTGCGGGAACGGCTGCAGGTTCTGCCTTGCCGGGTTCGGGTACAGGCCTTACAGGGAGAGGTCAGTAGAAAACATATGCAGGATCATAGATGAAGGGATAGGCAATACGGGATACGAAGAGGTATCCCTGCTTTCACTGAGCTCCGGGGATTACAGCGGTCTTTTTGACGTCATGGAACATGTAAGGAACAACCACAGGGGCATATCGATCTCGCTGCCCTCCCTGAAGATCGGCAGCATAGGCGAGTACGAGATAGGCGTCATAGGCAGCGTGGCGCGGACAGGGTTTACCTTTGCCCTTGAGGCGGCCACAGGGGAATTACGCTCCATGCTTAACAAGGATATTGACCTCGGGATGCTGTTCAGGCAACTGCCCCTTTTGAAGCAATACGGCTGGAAACGGATAAAGCTCTATCTCATGCTCGGCTTCCCGTGGGAGAAAGAGGAAGATTTCGCAGCCGTCAGGGAGGTACTCCTCCCCTTTAAGAAGGAAGGGATCGAGGTGAACCTCGCGGTTTCGCCCTTTGTCCCGAAGCCGCATACGCCTTTCCAGTGGCTGCCCATGGACGACGAGAGTGTCCTGCAGGAGAAGATGCGCCTGCTGAAAGGACTGCTCAAAGGAAGGGGTGCGAGGATAAAATACAGGGATATCAAGCTCAGTATGATCGAAGGCGTGCTGTCGAGGGGCGACGAGAGGCTTTCAGGGCTCTTCGAGTATCTCTTTCAGAAAGGCGCAAGGCTCGAGGCCTGGCGTGAATCTTTTCGTTTCGACCTTTATGAGCAATGGTTCGAAGAGAACGGATTATCGATGGCAGATTATACAGGCGGGAGGAAACCCGATGGGCCGTTGCCCTGGGATATTGTCGATTCCGGCATAAGCGACGCATTTCTGGAGGATGAATACAGGAGGGCCGTGGCAGGAGAGAGGAGCATTGACTGCTACAGCGGCTGCGCCGGATGCGGTCTGCAATGCAGGACCGACAGAAGAGCAGAAGAGCAGAAGGTGAGAGGAGCAGAAGAGCAGAAGAGTGGAAGGACAGAGGATGCGAAATACGATATACGACCTACGATATACGATATACGAAATACGAAGAAGTTCACCTTCCGTTACGGGAAATACGGCGATTCACGCTATATCGGCCACATCGACGCGATGAATATCCTTTTGCGTATCTTCAGGGCCTCAGGGATCAGGATCAGGATGCACGGCAGATACCACCCCCTGCCCAGGATAAAATTATCAGAGGCCCTGCCGGTGGGTATTGAAAGCATCTGCGAGCTTATCGAGGTGGAGACGGAAGAGGGCACGCACATAGATCAGGCCTGTATCAAGGCGATGAACAGGCTGTTGCCGAAAGGGATGAAGATCTACGAACATGTTGAAGGCAGCCTGGAAGAGACGGCAAAAGATTTTTCTTACATTTTGGTTGCAGAAGGGTATACTAACGTAGGGACTGCGAGATGGAAGGAATACGGAAAAAGGTCCTTTTTCATCTGGCAGGGCAAGGGTATCAAGCAAATGTGGCAGCAGGGACAGTTTGCAAGGATAGTAAAGACACCAACCGGGAGAATACATGGCATCTGAACTGATTATCAATGTGACGTTTAACGAGAAGAGGATCGCCTTTCTGGAAAACGGCGTTCTTGTCGAGTTCTTTATTGAGAAGAAGGATAACAACAGCATGGTCGGGAGTATATACAAGGGCAAGGTAGTGAGGATCGTCCCGGGCATGGACGCGGCCTTTATCGATATAGGGCTCGAAAAATCCGCCTTTCTTTATGTCGGGGATATCATATTGGACAGGCTGATGTACGAAGAGTACGAGGACTCGGGGTTCCCCGTGGAGATGGGGGAGAGGATCGAAGGCGTCCTGGAGGACGGCCAGGAACTGATCGTGCAGGTTTCAAGGGAACCGATAGGCCAGAAGGGGACACGGGTCACGTCAAAGATAACGTTGCCCGGAAGGCTCCTGGTATTGATGCCTGCCACAGATCATATCGGGGTGTCGCGACGGATCGAACAGGAAGACGAGCGGAAACGTCTTGCAGCGCTGTTGAAGGAGATATGTCCGAAGGGGTATGGACTCATTGCAAGGACTGCCTCCGAAGGCAAGACAAGGGATGAGATCGAAAGCGACTTGAATTTTCTGAGAAGGATATGGGAGAGCATCCAGGAGAAAGCGAAAAACGTCAAGGCCCCTTCAATACTCCACCAGGATCTTGGTATCATCTTCAGGGTTATAAGGGACCTTCATTCCCACAACCTGAAGAAGATCATCGTCGATGACCCTTTCGTGTACAAAAATATAGAGGTCTTTATCAAGGAATATCTCCCCGAAGAGGGATGCGAAGTGGAATACTTCGATGAAAAGGACCCCATATTCGAGGTATTCGGTATCGAGATGGAGATCACAAAGCTCCTCCAGAAAAAGATCTGGCTGAAATCAGGCGGCTATATTGTCCTTGATTATACCGAGGCGCTTACGGTTATCGATGTGAATACCGGGAGATATCTGGGTAAAAAAGACCTCGAGGACACCATACTCCGGACAAACCTCGAGGCGGTGAAAGAGATCGCCTACCAGATACGGCTGAGGAACATCGGCGGCATTATTATCGTTGATTTCATCGACATGGAGAGGAAGGAATCGCGTGAGACCGTCTTCCAGGCACTCGTCGATGTGCTGAAAAAGGACAGGATAAAGACCTTCGTCTATCCGATCAGCGAGATAGGCCTTGTGCAGATTACAAGAAAGAGGACGCGTCACAACGTCACCAACCTCCTCACAGAGACATGCCCGAACTGCGACGGCTCAGGATATATCAAGTCACGGTATACCGTATGTTATGAGGTTTTAAGAGAGCTCCGGAGTGCCTGTAAGAAAGAAGAGGGCAGGATATTTAACATCTATCTCGCGCCTGAGGTAGCGAGCCTTCTCTACGAGGAAGAGAAAAGCTCCATAGAGCTCATCGAAAATACCTATAATACCAAGATCAATCTTATTGCAAACCCTGGTTTCAGTATCGATAAATTTCAGGTGGAAGGGGTCCATTAACCGTTTATATGGAACATATTGCGCTATCCCCTGCCAAGGTCAATCTTTACCTGAAGATACTCTCCAGGAGACCTGACGGTTACCATAACATCGAAAGTATCGTTGACCCCATATCGATCTACGACGTGATACACATAAAGGAGATTGACGACGGCAGGATAGTCGTAAGGGACAACAGGGGAGTTCTGCCAGACGGCAGGGGGAACACGATATTCAGGGCGGTTGAGCTTCTCAGGGGGCGTTACCGGATCGGAAAAGGGGTAGAGATCTTCGTTGAAAAGAACATACCCATAGGGAGCGGTCTCGGGGGACCAAGCAGCAACGCTGCAACGGTGCTCAGGGAGCTTGCCGGGATATGGGGCCTCAATGTGAAGGAGGATGAACTCCGCGACCTCGGCAAGGCAATAGGTGCCGACGTCCCTCTCTTCCTCTACGGAAGGCCCTGCATCATGCGCGGGATAGGCGACATAATCTCTCCCGTTGAGTTGCCCGGAATGTGGTATATTGTTGTGTATCCGGATGTGGAAATACCAACGAAGGAGGTTTACAACCGCATAAAAATCGTGTTGACAAACACTGAAAATGATATTAAATTGTTGGGAAAATTCAACACCTTATATGACATAGCGGATATTTTAGAGAATGACCTGGAAAAAGTCGGTATTATAATGTGTCCACAAATTAAGACCATAAAAAAGACATTAAAAGAGAGTGGCGCAGTTGGTTCTTTAATGAGTGGAAGCGGTTCCTCTGTATTTGGCATCTTTAAAACTGAACGTGATGCAGAAAAGGCACTGGCCCATGTGAAAGACCTGGGGGAGGTTTTTTTGGCACATAGTTTATAGGAGGGATGGGTATATGGAGATTACCGACGTAAAGATATTCCCGGTAAATGAGAAGCGTGTGAAAGCCTATGCATCAATTGTTTTCGATGATTGTTTTATTGTCAGGGACCTGAAGGTCATCCATGGCGACAGCAAGCTCTTTGTGGCTATGCCGAGCAAGAAGATGAAGGACGGTTCATACAGGGATACCGTACACCCTTTGAATAACGCTACCAGGCAGAAGATAGAAGCAAGCGTCCTGGAAGCCTACGAGAAAGAAGTAAACAAACAACCATCTCAATAAATACCATATTGGGGTGTCGTCAAGCGGTAAGACACAGGCCTTTGGAGCCTGCATTCGGAGGTTCGAATCCTCCCGCCCCAGAATTTTTTAAAGGAGGACTTCATTGGACAGGCTGCGAATATTTACAGGAAATGCGAATCCTGAACTTGCACGGAAGATCTGCGAGTTTCTCGGTGTAGAGCTCGGCAAGGCCGGCGTCAGTCATTTCAGCGACGGCGAGGTGCAGGTAGAGATCGACGAAAGCGTGAGGGGCATGGATACATTTGTGGTCCAGCCTACCTGTCCGCCGGTGAACCAGAACCTGATGGAGCTTCTCGTTATGCTCGATGCCCTGAAAAGGGCATCTGCCGACAGGATAACGGTTGTCATCCCTTATTACGGCTACGCGCGACAGGACAGGAAGGTATTGCCGAGGACATCCATATCGGCAAGACTCGTTGCAAACCTGATCACGGTTGCGGGGGCTTCGAGGATACTGGCCATGGATCTCCACGCAGGACAGATCCAGGGTTTTTTCGATATACCGGTAGACCATCTTTATGCACTGCCGGTGCAGTTCGATTACCTCAGGAACATCAAGGGGGAGGTTGTTGTAGTATCGCCGGACGCCGGGGGTGTGGAAAGGGCGAGAGAGCTCGGCAAGCGTCTGAACGCCTCCATAGCGATCATAGACAAACGGAGGGAAAAGGCGAACGAGGCGAAGGTAATGCATGTGATAGGTGATGTAAAGAAAAAGGTGGCGATCCTCCTTGATGATATGATTGACACGGGCGGTACGATAGTCAAGGCTGCGGAGGCGATTATGCATAACGGCGCCAAAGAGGTCTATGCCTGCTGCTCGCACCCCGTGCTTTCAGGGAGCGCCGTTGAAAAGATCGACGGTTCTCCTCTCAAAAAGATGGTGGCAACGAATACCATACCGCTTTCGGAGAGCGCCAGAAAATCCGAAAAGATCAAGATACTCGATGTCTCACCGATCCTCGGTGAGGCGATCAAGAGAATACACAATTATGAATCGGTGAGTTCATTATTTATTTAGGCAAACGAGGAGGTTTTTTTAATGGAAAAGATACTGATAAAGGCAGATACAAGGGCAGAGAAAGGAAAAAGCATAGCGAGACGGTTAAGAAAAGATGGCAGGATACCTGCAGTGTTATACGGCAGGGAGATCGATCCTCTTTCCATCTCTGTTTCCTTGAAGGATTGGGAAAAACTGGGCAAACAACTTAAGAGAAACGCGATCCTTGACATGGAGGTACATGGCCTCAAGAAAAAGGCAGAGAACAGGCCGGTCATGATCAAGTACATTCAGACAAGCGTTCTCAAGAACGAGATCCTCCATATAGATTTTCTGCAAGTGTCGATGGAAAGAACCGTAGAGGTAGAGATACCGATCCATCTGGTCGGGCGCTCAAAGGGAGAGGCAAATGACGGTATTGTCGATCAGCACCTGAGGTCAATCAAGGTGGAATGCCTTCCCACCCAGATCCCCGAGAAGATTGAGATCGATATATCAGACCTCGACATCGGTGATTCCTATCATGTGAACCAGATATCGATACCGGGTATAAAACTGCTCGAACATCTGGATGTTGCGGTGGTCACGGTCATTCCTCCGACAGTCGAAGAAAAACCTGTTGTGACCGAGGAAGCGGCACCTGCTGCAGAGCCTGAAAAGAAAGAAAAAGAAGAATAGAGGTATTGTTGTTCCTCCTATGCGGGCTTGGCAACAAAGGCTCTGAGTATGCCGGCACGAGACATAATGCCGGGTACCTTGTTGTGGAGCATTTTTCAAAGGCGTTGAAGATCCCTTTCGGTAAAAAGATATCCGGTTGCAGGATCGGCGTCTCGGAAGACCTGATCCTTGCGAAACCGGTTACTTACATGAACCTTTCCGGCGGGCCTGTCTACTCGCTTCTCAAAAAGATGAACATAAAGCTCGAAGATTTCCTGCTCATCCATGACGACCTTGACATGGAACTGGGCAGGATAAGGATAAGGCTCGGCGGAAGCGACGGCGGACACAAGGGGGTAAGGTCCGTCATAGAGACCCTCGGCTCTTCGCAGTTTTACCGGTTGAAGCTCGGCATCGGAAGAGACCATGCAATGCCTCCCGAAGAGTACGTGTTATCCCCTTTCCGGGACCATGAGATGAAAATACTGGAAGAGACCCTGGAAACCGCGGTGGAGGCCGCAAGGACCTTTGTCTTTGAGGGCAAGGCAAAGGCGATGAGTATGTATAATAGGAGATAGTGAAAGGTGAAAGGGCTACGGCATAGCGCAAAGCGCATGGCGCATAGCGTTATAATTCGTAAGGCGAGAGAGAATCGAAGGACGAGGGACAATGAAAATCAGAAGAGCTAAGAGCAGGATATTCCAGTCACGATTCACGAGTTTCATCGATTTACGACTTGCGGGTGTTCCGCTATGCGCCATGCGCTTTGCGCTATGCTTTAATCCACTCACGACTTACGGATTTGTTACGGGCTGTCTGCTGAATGGAGTTGATTAGTGAGTTTTTCCTGTGGAATGATCGGGCTGCCGAATTCCGGCAAATCGACGATATTTAATGCCCTGACTACGCTGTCCGTTCCCTGTCATCCTTATCCCTTCTGTACGATCGAGCCGAACGTCGGCGTTATCCCGGTGCCGGATGACCGCCTGACAGGGCTTGCGCAGATACTGAAGCCCGAAAAGGTAACACCCACCACAATAGAGTTTGTCGATATTGCAGGTCTTATCAAAGATGCCCATAAAGGCGAAGGGCTCGGCAATAAATTCCTGTCCCACATCAGGAACGTCGACGCAATAGCCCACGTGGTCCGTTATTTCAATACAAAGAACATCCCACATGTATACAGCGATATAGACCCTGGAAGGGATGCGGAGATCGTTGAAACGGAGATCCTCATCTCCGACCTTGAGATCGTCGAGGAAAGACTGCGAAAGATCGAAAGGCTTGCAAAGGTCTCAAAAGACAAGGGCGAAACAGAGCACGGCCTGCTTCTCAGGATCAGGGAAGACCTCGAAAGGGGTGCATTCGTGGACACGGAGCAGTACGATGAGAATGAGCGACAGCTCGTCCGCTCATTCAATCTGATCGCAACAAAGCCTATTTTCTACATTGCGAATGTCGACGAAGAGACCCTCGGCAGCCTCCCCGTTCCTGCCATGGAGGAGCTTGCACAGAAGAAAGGCAGAAGGGCAGTCTATATCTGCGGCAAGCTTGAGGAAGACCTTTCGGCACTCCCCGACCAGGAAAAGGCATCCTATATGGAATTGTACAACATGGAGAAGATGTCCATTGGGAACGTCATCCGGGTCGGTTATGAGGTGTTGAACCTTATCACGTTTTATACGGTTGTAGGTAAGGAGATGAGGGCATGGACAATCCCCAGAAATACTACCTGCGCGAAGGCAGCCGGGAAGATCCACACGGATATGGAAAAGGGTTTCATAAAGGCAGACGTCGTCAACGTCGATGACTTTATCCGGTGCGGGTCCGAACATGCGGCAAAGGAAAAGGGGTTGCTGAGGCTCGAGGGCCGCGATTATATCGTACGGGACGGGGATATACTCCACATACGTTTCAATGTCTGATTAAAAAACACCGATACCCACGCCGACAATGTCTCCTGAGGCGTACCCGGCCTCGGTGAGCGCCATGGATTCATCCCTGACTTCGTATTCAATCTGTTCAGCCAATCTCCTTATCTGCCCGGCAACCTTTATGCCCGTTGCAAATGGGTCCTGGGCATTACGGACGCGCTCCTGTGCAAGTGTCCCAAAGGCTATTAACGCGTTGTTGAATCTCTTTTCTTCGCTGTTTTTGCCTTGTGCCTTTTTTATTTTAGAAGTATTTTTTTGTTTTTTTACCGTCATGATAATCCCCCTTTGGTCCTGCATGCAGTCTGGATATCGCTCCCTATTTTCCATTATAGTGCTAATATGCCATTAGTCAAGTTAGAAATCCGTAAGTCGTGAGTCGTAAGGCGTAAGGGGAGCAAAAAGCGGAATATCCGTAAGTCGTAAGGCGTAAATCGTGAGTGGATTAAAGCGTAGTGCAAAGGGCATGGGGCATAAGGCGTTAGGCGTGAATCGTAAGTCGTGAGGGGTTTAATCGCCTAATGCCTTACGACTTACGGGTTTATCGCCAGTATCCGGTATCGTGTTTATATCGTCTGTCCCAGCTTCAATGCATTCTTCTGTATCCCCAACCTGAACTCTTCCTGGATATATTCGGTCTTTGTTTCAATGAAAGGATAGTAGACGAGCAGGGACTCGACACAGCCTATGCTGATATCGTTTAATCGGGGAAAGAGGGTCTTTTTTCTGGCCGACATATTGGCAAGGGTTATCTTTGTGCTTTCTATCGCCTCCTGTTTTGACAGATTGACAGGGTACACCGGTGATCCAGGGAGGGTGTCATCGATCTCCCTGTCCGGCTGCAGCAACGTTAACTGTTTTGAAAGCATGAGAAACGTCGAAGGCGGGACCTTAAAGGCAGGCGCCCAGAAATACAGCCCTGCCTTTTCCCATTCCTGCCGTATTGCTTTCGGAAGGTTGGCATATCGTACAAGGTCGGCATAAGACTTAAAGTCGATCCCCTGCACATTGATCTTCATCCTCCAGAACGGAAGGTATACCAGACCGGTATTATCCTTTGCCGCCCTGACAACGGCAAAGTCGGTCCTTCTGAAGCCCCCGCCGGTAGTTTCCCAAAGGGAGTTGCAGTGCGTACAGACCAATATGCAACTGTCCCGTTCCGCGACCATATCCCAGCCGCAGTTCGGGCACATAGTGGGAAGGAACGTGATTCCGGAGGTATTCCCGGCCCCACGGACGTCAAGGCCGCCATCGCCGGCAGCGCCCGGCATAGGTTCATTGAGTATCGCGTCATAGATCACGGCATCCCGGATATATACCGGTGTATACAGGAGGCTCAGCGTTTCTGCGATAAAGGATTCGTAAAAGAGCACCTCTTGCTTGATGATTGTTTCGGTGATGGGGATATCAAATGACTCGAATACCGTGAGGTCTTTATGAACGGCCACCTGTTCGAAAGATACCTTCTGCTCGGTTGCTGCGTATGACTCCTTGAATGAAAACTGCGGTTGCAGGAATGTCCCCTTGTCCGAAGGCTGAACGAACCTGAGCTTTAACGAACTGGGCCGCAGACCCAGTGAAGGTTCTACGGATTGGCTGATCACTGCCGGGAATGTCTTGTCGATCAAACCCTGTTCTATCCTGTCCGTTATGCATGAAAAGTGCATTCCGCGGAAACGCCAGTAGGGAATGAACAGGATATCGTCGTCTATGCCTTTTCCGGGAGGGAAATAATATCGGAAATAGTCTCCTGTCTGGATATAGAGTCTGACGCGGCAGAAGCGGCATGATAACAGCCTGTCTGTCTCGTCAAGGATGATAGGCGCGCCGCACTGCGGGCATTCATGTTCGATCTTCATGGGTGAACCTGAAATCCGTAAGTCGTGAGTCGTAAGTCGTAAGGGGTTAAATCGCCTAACGCTCTCACGCCTTACGATTTACGGGATCTTATATCTTCTCCCCGCATTGATTGCAGTAGACCGAGCCGGCTAAGTTCTCCGTGCCGCAATGGGTGCATTTTACGGGAAGCGGTCTTTCTGAAGTCCGTTGTCCGCAGGAGGGGCAGAACTTTGCATGGGGCGGCAGGTTCTTGCCGCATTTTACACACTGCTGATATATAAGCAATTGATGTCCGCAGGAAGGGCAGAACCTCGCCTCTTCCGTGATAGGGTTCTGGCAGTCAGGACACCTCAACGCATCCCTGATATTCGTGCCTGTACCCTTGAGGGATTCCGCGAACATGGAAGGCATCATAAAGCCGAGGCCCATGCCGAGGCCGGGACCGGCGCCACCCTGATTCTGCGAGGCAGTTTCAATGGCCATGGCGGCCTTCATTTGCAGGAGCTTGTTCACGTCGTCGAAGATGGCGAGCCTGCTTTTGTCGTCGATCGCCTTCTGGACCTCGAGGGGAGGCGTGATGGAATTGATATAGAGGCCGGAGAGCATAAGTCCGAACCGGGAAAAATCGTCTGCAAGGACCTTTTTCAGTCCCTCTGATATGGCGTCGTACTGACCGGGAAGATCAAAGACCGTATCGAGCTTATCCCCGAGATAATCATTGAAGCGGGAGACAATGACGCTGCTTAAGTATTCCTCTATGTCGGATACGGTGTAGGTATTTTTGGTACCGACGATAGTGTTCACGAAAAGGGTCGGCTGAACCACCTGCATGTTAAAGACGCCGAAGGCCCTGAGCCTGATGAGCCCGAGCCGGGAGTCCTTGAACGCCACAGGGTCTCTTGTTCCCCATGTAAGGTTCGGGAAGACCTTCATGTTGGCGAAGTAGACTTCCGCCCTGAGTGGGCTTGTAAAGCCCCACGGCAGGCTCAGTATCTTTGTAATAATGGGGATATTGAGCGTCGTCAGGGTATATCTGCCTGCGCCGACGGCATCGTAGGCCTTCCCCTGGTAGAAGAATACCGCGGACTGGCTCTCCCGGACGATCAACTGGGCGCCGTACTTGATCTCGCCGGAGCCGCTCTCCGGGACCCTGTGAGCGATCTCCCGCCCGCTCTCGTCGAACCACTCGATGACCTCTAAAAAGACGGTGTTGTTCTTGCCCATTACAGACCCCCTTATAGTATTTGAAACGATACTATGTCCGCAATCGCAAAGTCAACATGTATACAGCGCCGATTTACATTGAAAAAGAGAGACATTTCCGGTAATGTATGACAAAAGGGAGGTTTTTCAACACAATGGATTCATTGAAAAAATCCATAAACGACCTCGAAGCGATTATAGAAAATGCCTATGACGGGCTCTATATCACCGATGGCGATGCCAATACACTGATGATCAACAAGGCCTACGAACGGATAACGGGCATTAAACGGCAGGAGGTGCTGGGCAAAAATATGCGGGAGCTTGTTGCCTCGGGCGCTATAGACCGCTCGGTCAGCCTTGAGGTTATCGAAAAGCGTTCCCCTGTAACGATCATGCAGGAGTTGAGGAGCGGCAAGAAGGTACTGGTTACGGGAACCCCGGTTTTTGATATGGCAAAGATGCAGATCAAGCTTGTCGTAACGAACGTAAGGGATATTACCGAGCTTATCGAGTTAAAGGACAAACTCCACGAGACGACACTGGAGGTGAACCGTTACCTCGCGGAGCTCGATAAGATAAAGACGTTGCAGCGGCAGCAGACGAAGTTTGCAACGAAGAGCAAAAAGATGATCGAACTCCTCGAAACGGCGATAAAGGCATCCCAGTTCGATTCCAATATATTGATAACAGGTGAGTCCGGTGTGGGCAAAGGTCTTATGGCAAAACTGATACACGAGTCGAGCGGCAGGAAGGACAGCCCCTTCGTCATTATCAACTGCGCCGGGATACCGGAGGACCTTTTTGAGAGCGAGCTTTTCGGATATGAACCCGGGGCCTTTTCGGGGGCCAGTGTAAAAGGAAAAAAAGGTCTTCTCGAGGTTGCCGATAAAGGGACGGTCTTTCTTGACGAGATCGGCGACATGAGCCTCCGTTTACAGGCAAAGCTGCTCCGCGTCATTGAGGAAAAAGAGATGAACCGGCTTGGGTCAACGAAAACGATCAAGCTCAACGTGAGGATCATCGCGGCGACGAATCAGGACATCAATGCCCTTATCGAAAGCAAGAAGTTCAGACAGGACCTTTTTTTCCGTGTCAATACCATTTCGATCGTTATCCCTCCGTTAAGGGAGCGGATGGAGGATGTGATCCCGCTGGTCCAGCACTTTACGCAGCGGATAAATGAACGCTACGGCATGAAAAAACATTTCAGTTCTGAGGCTGTCCAACTCCTTATGTCTTATGCCTTCCCGGGCAATGTGAGGGAACTGTCGAACATGGTTGAGCAGGCATTTCTCATCAGCAAGGGCGAGATTGTGGAGGCTGACGAACTACCGCTTCAGGTGCGGAATATCGTTGATACACAGGGCTTATTGTTAGACGACGGAAAGAAGACATACAGCGAGATCGTAGATCTCATGGAGTATAAGGTGCTCAAAAACGCACTCGAGAAATACGGCAGCACGCACAAGGTTGCAAAAAATCTTAAGATAAGCCAGAGCACGATCGTCAGAAAGATGAAAAGGTTGAATATCAAGATCCGTGACAACGAATAATACTATATGATTTCTTATTGCATCAATATGATGCAAAATTGCATCATATTTTTCTGCCCTGTTGGTGTACAATGTATGGATACCTTGCGGAAAGCAGTGGATTTCTAAGTATTTGGCAGCGTTGTCGGTTATGGCATACAAATTGCTTTATGATTGGCAAATATTAAAAAATCTTAAGGAGGTTTGTATGAAGCGTAAACTTATTTCGTTATTCATCATCGCGGCCATCCTGATCCCCCTTGGCGTCGTACAAGGCGCTGAGACGATCAAGATCGGTGCACTTTACACAATGACCGGCCGTGGAGGCCAATATGGCAAGGACTCAGAGGTTGCCATCAAGATCGCCCTCGACGAGGTGAATGCAAAGGGATTACCGGGCGGGGCCAAGCTGGATGTGATTATCACCGATGACAAGAACCCGCAGTATGCAGTCAGCGTGGCAAAACGGTATATCACCGATGAAAAATGCAAGTTCCTTTTTGGTATCATCTCGACCGCAATCGGCCTTGCCGTCACGGAGGTGAGCAAAGAGTATAAAATCGTCTTTGTCGGCACAGACCATGCCGGCACAGACCTGACCGCCAATAAATTCCAGAAATACTATTTCAGGAGCGCAAATAATACCTTTCAGTCCATGATGGCAGGGGCATACTACCTGAAAGACGATGTGAAGGGCTGGAAAAAGATCGCCTACATCGGACCTGATTATGCCTACGGGAGAGACCAGTGGATGGAACTGAAATGGGGTCTCGACAAACTGGGCGTCAAGTATGAGGTTGTCGGTGAATACTGGCCGAAACTCTATGAGCCCGACTATACTTCATATATCACGGCTATCATGAAGGCGGCGCCGGATATCCTTGTGAACGGAATGTGGGGTGGGGACACCGTAGCATTTATCAAACAGGCAAAGCCATACGGTCTTTTCAGCAAGATGAAATATTTCCATGTCGATGCAGGCGGCAACTATGAAGCACTTGCAGCCCTCGGCGCCGACATGCCGGCAGGGCTCATCATGTCCGCACGTCATCACAACAACTGGCCTGAGACGGCAGCGAACAAGACGTATGTCCAGAAATTCTACAAGGCCGCAGGCAGGTATCCATCCTATGCAGCGGAAGGCGCTTATGTAGGCGTCCATATGATCGCCGAGGCAATCAGGAAAGTGGGCAACGCAAATGACTCGGATGCGCTCGTAAAGGCCATGGAAGGCATGAAGATCCAGTGCCCGGAAGACCCGCAGGGATTTACTTCCTATATCGATCCCAAGACGCACCAGATCGTCCAGATCCAGGCCATCGGCACAACGGTAAAGAACGACAAGTTCCCGCCGGCAAAATACATGCTCGGCAATTTCAAGACATACCCGGCAGAAAAGCTGTGGCCGAATTTTGAGTATATTGAATACATGACAAAGATAAAAGGTAAATAAATCAAATAAAGGGAATGGGGCTTAGGTATGGATATTAATACTTTCTTAGCACAGTTTATTAGCGGGCTTTCCACTGCCATGCTGCTCTTCCTTATCTCCAGCGGTCTTACCCTGATCTTCGGAGTGGTTAATGTCCTGAACTTCGCCCATGGTTCGTTTTATCTCCTCGGCACCTATTTTGCCTACCAGATCATGCAACTCTTCGACAACTTCTGGATCGGGCTTCTTGCCGGTGCAGTAGGTGCGGGGATAGTGGGGATGATCATCGAGGTCCTTTTCCTCAGGCGCATCTACGGCAGGGCGCAGGAGGGGGCTTTTCAACTGCTGATGACATTTGCGTTTATCCTTATCCTCGACGACATGGTAAAATTTATCTGGGGTACTGAATACAAAACCATATCTAAGCCTGCTTCCCTTGTAGGTTCTTTTAACCTGGGGACTGTAATGGTCCCCGTTTATAACGTGTTCATTATCGTTGTCGGTTTTCTCGTTGTCATCTTCGCGTGGTATTTTCTCACGAAGACCGATACCGGCAAAACGGTGAGGGCATCGTCTCTTGACAGGATTATGCTCGGTCTTCTCGGGACAAACGTTCCCATGATCATGACCGTTGTATTCGGAGTGGCTACAGCAATGGGCGGGCTTGCCGGCGTGCTGGCAGCGCCATTGAGAACGGTTACGCCGGGTGCAGGTGTTGAGGTTATTATCGATTCGATGATCGTAGTGGTGATCGGAGGGTTCGGTAATTTCTGGGGCGCCCTTCTTGGTGCGATCATTATCGGCGAGGTCCTCTCTTTCGGCATCCTCTGGGTGCCGGAACTGGCAACGGTGCTTACCTTTATCGTTATGATCGTCGTGTTGATCGTCAAACCTGAAGGGCTTCTTGCGAAAAAAGCGGTGGGGAGGAAATAGTACATTGAAAAAGATTAAAGCCTATCTACCCTGGATCGTTTATTTCGTATTCTTTCTCGGACTCCTTGTCGTCAACCCGGGCACCCATTATATCCATCTTGTCTCACGGGTTATCATCTTCGGTCTTTATGCCGTTGCCTTTAATCTCTTATACGGCACAACGGGGTTGGTATCCTTCGGACATGCGCTCTTTTATGGGGTCGGTGCATACATAACCGGCATGCTCGTCAAGGCGACAAGCCCGGAATTTTTTGTCCTTTATATCCTGCTGGGAGCCGTGGGAGCGGCATTTGTCTCTTTTTTCATCGGACTTTTAACGCTGAGATTAACAGGCATATATTTCACCATGCTGACGCTGGCCTTTGCCCAGCTCGTGTGGGGCCTCACCTTCAAGCTCTATAACTTCACGGGCGGGGATGACGGGATCCAGGCAATAGCCAAACCGGAGATCCTGAGCGGGGGTGTGACGAAATACTATCTCTTCAGCTTCGCAGTGGTGACCATTTGTATATATGTGTTATGGAGGATCAGGAGGTCACCATTTGGGGCCGTTTTAAACAGCATCAGGCAGAACCCGCAGAGGATCACCTTCCTTGGTTTGAACGTGTACAAAAACCAGTTGAAGGCGTTTGTTATATCGGCATTCTTCGCAGGTGCGGCGGGCGGGCTCTATGCAGGCCTTGACGGGAGCATCCACCCCGACATGCTGCACTGGCCCACATCGGGGAACGCGATCCTCATGGCGACCATCGGCGGCATGGGCACTTTCTTCGGTCCCATTGTGGGAGCGGGGATACTGACGGGACTGGAGGAGATAGTAGGGAAGTATACTGAATACTGGTCATTCTGTATCGGTGTCGTAGTGCTTATCGTTGTCCTTCTCTTCCCCAACGGCGTACTGGGGATTAAGAAGATCGGCGGCAGCAAAAACAATGAGGAAAAGGAGACAGAGGTTGTCTGCAATTCTGGAGATTAAAAACCTTGACAAGCATTTTGGCGGTATCCATGTGACCAACCATGTAAATATCGCCTTCAAAAAGGGCGAGATGTCCGCTATTATCGGACCCAACGGGGCAGGGAAGACAACCTTTTTTAACCTGATAACGGGTTTCATTCCTTCCGACGAGGGAACCGTGACGTACGAAGACCGGGATATAACGAGGGCGAGGCCCGAGAATATCGTAAAGCTCGGGATTGTACGGGCCTTTCAGGTGGCAAGCGTCTTCCTGGAAGAGTCTGTTTATGACAACATATACCTCGCGGCGCTCTCTCACTTCCGTAAGAATGCAAAGGTCTTTATCAACAGGATGGCCTTCAAGGATGCCCGCGAACACACGGAGTTTATCCTCAACAAGATAGGACTTTTTGATTGCAGGGACCTGAAGGCTTCGGAATTGTCCCATGGCGATATGAAGGTCCTCGATATAGCAATAGCGCTGACGCTGCAGCCAAAGATATTGCTGCTCGATGAGCCGACTGCAGGGATGGCGCCTGATGAACGGATAAGGATGATGGGTCTCCTGAAAGAGCTTCATGAGTTTTTCCAGTTGACGACGATCTTTATCGAACATGATATGGACATGGTCTTCGGCATTGCGGAGATCATCAGGGTCCTTGTACAGGGTCAGCTTATTGCAGAGGGCCCGCCGGATTATATACGCAACCATGAAACGGTAATTGAAGCCTATCTCGGGAAAGAGGTGCTGTAAAATGGCCGATATCCTTGTTACGGAAAAGATCAACTCCTATTACGGTAAGAGCCATATATTGTTCGATGTCAGTTTTGCAGTACATGAAGGCGAGACATTGTGTCTCATGGGGCGGAACGGCGCCGGAAAGAGCACAACCTTCAAGACCCTCGTTATGGATATTGTGCCGAAGAGAGGGAAGGTATATTTTAAGGAAAAAGATATCACAGGGATGAAACCCTATAAGGTTGCCCGTCTCGGCCTTGGTCTTGTTCCCGAGGACCGCAAGATCTTTGGACCCCTCACGGTAAAAGAGAACCTGATCCTCGGTACGGCAATGGGCAAGGGAAGAAAAGGGATCTGGAATCTTGACCTCGTTTTTGAGTTTTTTCCCGTGTTGAAGGATTTTCAGTCACGGCCGGGCGGGACACTATCCGGCGGTGAACAGCAGATGCTCACCATAGCGAGGACGCTCATGGGGAATCCCTTGGTGCTTCTCCTCGATGAGCCTACAGAGGGCTTGAGCCCCGTTATGGTAAAAACCCTGAAGGACCTTGTCCTCAAGCTGAAAGAGGTTAAGACAACAATCCTCCTGTCGGAACAAAACATCAAGTTTGCCATGGCTGTTTCAGATCGTGTTGCAATTATTGATAAGGGGTATATCAGATACGAATCCGATATAGAGACCTTTAAAAAGGACGACGCAATCAAGAAACAGTATCTTGCGGTATAATCGGACGAGTGCAACGGAAACACGTTGACGGCTTTTGGTCCATGCTTCATGGATAAATCGTATATCGCACTATAAAGAGAAAACAGATGCCCGCAGCAGACGATACGCCGATGCAAAAATGCATCAACGCAATTCATCTTTGCATAGCATTTTGTGCAGAATGGTATAGAGGACAGAGATTATCGCGAAAAGATGAAATACATTCACCTGCTTGTTTATATAAATATCCTGTTAATTCATACTGTTATAACATCTTATATCTCTTTCGCCTAACGCCTTTCGCCTAACGCTTTACGGTATTTGCCGTGGCACATAAATTGCTTTATTTATTATACAGAAAACCATGAAAGGAGGATATTATGGCACTCATGACGTCTGAACAGTACATCGAAAGCCTGAGAAGGGTTGACAAACGGATATTCCTCGGCGGCGAGCAGATAGATAATTACGTGGATCACCCCATAATAAGGCCTTCAATAAACTCATGTGCAATGACCTATGAACTGAGTGCACAGCCGGAGCACGAGGAGCTTATTACGGCCACATCAAGTCTGACAGGAAAAAAGATCAACCGTTTCACGCACCTCCACCAGAGTGCCGAAGACCTTATAAAAAAGGTAAAGATGCAGAGGGTGCTCGGTCAAAAGACCGGTTGCTGTTTCCAGCGTTGCGTCGGTTTTGACGGCTTCAATGCCGTTGATTCTGTCACCTACGAGATGGACCAGGAACTCGGGACGGATTACAACGATAGATTCCGGGCATACCTTGAGTATGTGCAGGACAACGATCTTGTTGTGGACGGTGCCATGACCGATACAAAAGGAGACCGGAGGCTTGCCCCTTCGGAACAGAAGGACCCTGACCAGTTTGTCCACGTTGCGGAAAGGAGGCCCGGCGGTATTGTGGTCCGGGGAGCGAAGGCGCACCAGACAGGGGCGGTAAATTCCCACGAGATACTGGTTATGCCTACACAGACGATGCGAGAGGCAGACAAGGATTACGCTGTTTGTTTTGCGATACCGGCTGACGCCCAGGGGATACTCTATATCTACGGCAGGCAGTCCTGCGATACGAGGAGGCTTGAAGAGGGCGACATAGACGTGGGAAATGCGATGTTCGGCGGCCAGGAGGCGCTTATCGTCTTTAGTGACGTATTTGTGCCCTGGGAAAGGGTCTTCATGTGTGGCGAGTATCAGTACTCGGGCGCGCTCGTAGAAAGGTTTGCCGGGTACCACAGACAGAGCTACGGCGGATGCAAAAGCGGGGTAGGGGACGTCCTGATAGGGGCTGCCCAGGCCATTTCAAAGATCCAGGGTATTGAAAAGGCATCTCACGTGAAGGATAAACTGGTAGAGATGACGCATATGAATGAAACGATCTATGCCTGCGGTGTGGCCTGTTCGGCTGAAGGGAAGCCGACGCCCTCCGGAACATATCTTATTGACCTGATGCTGGCGAATGTATGCAAGCTCCACGTAACCCACCTGCCGTATCTGATCTCCCGCCTGGCCCAGGATATAGCGGGAGGCCTTGTGGTGACAATGCCCGGAGAGCAAGACTTCAAGAACCCGGAGATAGGTGAATATCTTGAAAAGTATTTCAAAAGCGCAGCGGCGTACAGCACAGAGGACAGGTGCAGGATGCAGAGATTGATAGAGAACCTAACCCTCGGGATGGGCGCCGTGGGCTATCTCACGGAATCGCTCCACGGGGCGGGATCCCCGCAGGCGCAGAAGATCATGATAGGGAGACTTGCAAACTTCGATTATAAGGCTGAGCTTGCAGAGGAACTTGCAGGGATAAAGAGATAGATACCCGTAAGACGTTATGCGTGAGGTGTTGAAAGACGGGAAGACTTTGCGGGACAGGGATAACGGGGAGCCGTTTCACGTGATAGCGATTGACGGCAGGCGAGATGGCAAAGATAAAGTACTGCGGCAACTGTAACCCGGAGGCAGACCCCAGAAAGATAAGGAAGGTCCTTGAAAAGATGGCTTCAGATATGGATGATGATGTGCTGATATGTGTCAACGGGTGCCCCAGGATGTGCCTGACAAAGAAGATGAAACCCGACCCGACACAAAGGAGATTAAATCTGTTCGTACGTGAGGTCTTTGAGCAAAGCAAACGCGGCGTTGACGGAGGAGGAGAGTAATGGAGCATTACAATGAGAAGGTATGCACCGCCGAAGAGGCGGTTAAAAGGGTAAAATCAGGAGATAGGATTGTATTCTCGCATGCGGCCGGAGAACCCCTGGTCCTCCCCGGTGCCCTGATGAAGAGGGTGGATGAGCTTAAGGCGGTGGAGATCGTTCATATGGTTCCCATGGGAGAAGCCTTATACTGCAAGCCGGAATACGCCGGAAGCTTCCGCCATGTCGCGCTTTTTTCAGGTGGTCCTACAAGGGAGGCGATCTGGGAGAACAGGGCCGACTATATCCCCTACTTCTTCAATGAAATACCTTTTTTGTTTGAAACCGTACTTCCGGTAAATGTAGCCATGATAACCGTGTCGCCTCCGGACAAGAAGGGATTCTGCAGTCTCGGCGTCTCGGTGGATTACACAAAAAAGGCGGTAGAGTGTGCGCAGACGGTTATAGCGGAGGTAAACCCGACCATGCCGAGAACGCATGGCGATTCCTTTATCCATGTTTCGGAGATCGACTGTTTTGTTGAAGTAAATCAGCCTATCCATGAGCTCAAAAATGGAAAACTTACCACGATCGAAGAAAACATCGGAAGGCATGCCGCCGAACTCATAGAAGACGGCTGTACCCTCCAGCTCGGCATTGGCGGGATCCCCGACGCGGTCCTTAAAAACCTTACCAATTTTAAGGATCTCGGCATTCATTCGGAGATGATCTCGGACGGCGTCAAGAACCTGGTGGAGAAAGGCGTTATAACGGGAAGGCAAAAGACGCTTCACAAGGGAAAGATCGTCATTAACTTTCTCATGGGCTCCCGTGAATTCTATGATTGGATCGATGATAATCCCATCATAGAGATGCGCACCGTTGACTATACGAACAATCCCTATATTATTGCCCAGAACAGGGATATGGTCGCCATAAACTCCGCCCTTGAGGTCGACCTGCTCGGACAGGTGTGCGCCGATACGCTGGGTCCGAGACAATTCAGCGGCGTCGGAGGCCAGGTTGACTTTGTGAGAGGCGCACGTATGTCCCGGGGAGGAAAGGCGATCATTGCCCTGCCGAGCTCCGCTAAGAATTTATCGAGGATCGTCCCTACGCTGAAGGAAGGGGCTGCCGTTACCACATCGCGGAACGACGTCGATTATGTCGTGACGGAGTTCGGGATAGCCGCTTTAAAGGGCAAAACGGTACGTGAAAGGATGAAGGCGCTTATAAACGTTGCAGACCCGAAGTCCAGGGAGGACCTGAGCAGAAAGGCATACGAGATCTACCATATCCTTCTTTAGATCAATTCTTGCCAGGGTTCAAGGGTTTTCTAACAACCCCCCAACCCCCCC
>MVRS01000168.1 GCA_002067975.1 Syntrophorhabdus sp. PtaU1.Bin058 | reverse complement strand
CAGCTGTTGTATCGAAACATGAAGACGAGGCAATGGGGCCGGTATTTTATGATTTCATGGTTGGAATTTCGTGCTTGATTTTCTTATCCTACTGCCGTACCGAGTTTGAAGATCGGGAGGTACATGGCGACGACAAGGCCGCCGAGGATAACACCCAGGAAGGCCATGATCATCGGCTCCATAAGCGCCGTCATGTTTGATACGAGGTTGTCAACATCGTCCTCGTAAAAGTCTGCAATCTTGTTCAGCATATTGTCTAAGGCGCCCGTCGATTCACCGACCTGGACCATCTGGACTACCATCGGCGGGAAGATGCCGGCCTGTTCCAACGGTTCCGACATGCTCCTTCCTTCGCTGATCCGCTCTTTTGCAACGACCAGCGCCTCTTCCACGATCTTGTTGCCTGCAACCCTCGCAACGATATCGAGGCTTTCAAGGATGGCGACGCCGCTGGAGAGGAGGGTTGCCAAGGTCCTTGTGACCCTCGCGACAGAGGCCTTTATCGTCAAGACACCGAATATGGGTAATTTCAGCGTCAGCCTGTCAATAGTTCTCCTGCCGCCCTGCGACTGATAGTACTTTTTAAAGGCGAAAAAGACACCTACCACAAAGGCAATAATGTAGATAATGCCGCCTTTAACCGCCCTGCTCATATTCACTACAATCTGTGTCGGCAACGGAAGTTCAGCCCCCATGTCCTTGAACATTGTCTCAAAGACAGGGATAACGAAAAGAAGGAGGACAAAGACGACCCCGACAGCAACGACGACGATACTTATCGGGTATATCATGGCGGATTTGACCTTGTGTTTCAGTTTTTCCGATTTTTCCATATATACCGAGAGCCTCTGGAGGACACCGTCCAGCAGACCGCCCTCTTCACCGGCAACAACGAGGTTGACGAAGAGCTGGTCAAAACACTGCGGATAATCCCTGAGGGCGTCGGCAAACCGTGAACCGCCTTCTATCTTCTCCTTGATCTCCCGGACAATCCCCCTTAGATTAGCGTCTTCAATCTGCGCCCCGAGTATCTCGAGGGATTGCACAAGGGGAAGGCCGGAGGTGATCATCGTGGAAAGCTGCCTTGTGAAGATCACGATCTGGAGCGTAGGCACCTTTGCCTTGGGATTATATTTTTCCTTCTTTTCCTCTTTTTTCTCGACGAATTTGGTGAGGATTACACCGTCTCTCCTGAGGATTGCCCGGAGAGCATCATCGGATGGGGCCTTTGTTGTCCCCTTCCGTGTTGTGCCCGAGATTGTTTTACCTTCCCATTCGTATAGGGGCATAAGTCAATAATACATGAAAAAAATATTTATGCAAAGAAAATTTATTTTTTATTTTACTCCCTTACCACCGTATAGAACGTTGTGTTCTCTCTCTTGATGAGTATAACCACGCCTTCTTTGATATTTACCCGTTTCATCGCCTCTCTGAAGTCGGCAACGTTCCGGATCGGCTTCCTGCCGATCTCCTTGATAATGTCGCCGGACCTGATATCCCCGTCCTGAGCCGGGCTGCCCGGCACCACGTCCGTTACGATAACGCCCCTCTTATCCTTCAGATTGAGATGTTTTGCGATCTCCGGGGTAATATCCTGGACAACGAGGCCGAAATCCTTCTCTATCTCAGGTTTCTTCGAGGCCCTCATGCCTTCTTCCTGGAGTTCCGCAATGACGATCTCAACTTCGATCGGTTTTCCTTCACGTATCAGACCAACCTTAACCTTTTTGCCGATCTCCGTCGCGCCTACGAGACGCGGGAGCTGGTCGTTGTCCTTGATCTTTTTACCGTTGTAGCTAACGATAACGTCTCCCCGCTTGATCCCTGCCTTTTCGGCCGGACCCTGTTCCATGACGTCTGCAACCAGTGCACCTTCAGATTCTGCGAGGCCGAAATTCTTTGCGATCTCAGGCGTCACCTTCTGGATAACGACACCCATCCATCCTCTCGCCACCTTGCCTTTTGTCTTTAACTGCGCAAGCATGTCTTTGGCGACATTTATAGGGATGGCGAATCCTATGCCCTGCCCGCCGGAGACAATGGCCGTATTGATACCTATAACCTCGCCCTTCAGGTTGAGAAGCGGCCCTCCGCTGTTTCCGGGGTTGATCGAGGCATCGGTCTGGATAAAGTCGTCGTATGGTCCGGCGCCTATCACCCGTCCTTTGGCGCTGACTATACCGGCCGTGACGGTATGTTCCAGTCCAAAGGGGTTCCCTATGGCAACAACCCAGTCTCCCACTGCGAGCTTGTCGGAATCACCGAATGTCGCCGCAGGCAGCGGTTGCTTTGCATCGATCTTGATGAGCGCTATATCGGTCTTCGGGTCTCTTCCGACAACGGTAGCATCATATTCCTTTTCGTCGGATAACTTTACCTTAATTGTCTGTGCCTTTTCTACGACGTGGTTATTGGTAAGGATATATCCTTCCCTGTCAATGATGAAACCGGACCCAAGGCTTCTCTGTTTGAACTCACGTCTCGGTGAATTCCCAAAAAATTTATCGAAAAAATCGTCACCAAAAAAATCCTTGAAGGGATTAACCTGTCCCGGCCCCATGAACCTGTCCTGCATGCTCGGGCCCTTGATGACGGTTGTTGTGCTTATATTGACTATCGACGGCTTCACGTGGTTTACGAGTTCGCTGAAGCTCGGCAACCCCTTGTCGAATGCCACTGTTCTGATGTTTGTTGGCCTGCTGGCGTCAAAGACAGTTCTCTCGGGAATAATCTGTCCCTTGACGAACACGAATACAGGAACTGCCGCAATGAGAAGTAAAATAATTAAGAACCAATTCTTGTTTTTCATCGATTTCCTCCGGTTTAAATGGGCAAT
Source organism: Syntrophorhabdus sp. PtaU1.Bin058 (assembly GCA_002067975.1). GTDB lineage: Bacteria > Desulfobacterota > Syntrophorhabdia > Syntrophorhabdales > Syntrophorhabdaceae > UBA5609. Next base: position 12,823 of record MVRS01000168.1, on the reverse strand, counting down.
TTGACGGAAAACAGACTGCCGTGAGAAGGTTGACTCTGCACCTCTATGCTCCCGTTATGGGCCTCGGCGATCCATTTGCTTATAGAAAGACCGAGACCGCTGCCGCTCTCACGTTTCCTCGACCGGTCTGCTCTATAGAACCTGTCAAATATATATTTTATATCTTCCTGGGAGATGCCGGTCCCGTTATCCTTTACGCGTATTGCAACATATCCGTCATTTAAATGTGAAGATACCGTTACCAGACCGCCTTTCTGGGTATATTTTATCCCGTTCTCCAGGATATTCCAGAGCATCCTCCTCAGTTTCAGTTCGTCTCCCTTCACCCTTATGTCCTCCAGCTCTTCTACAACGAGCCGGATCCCTTTGTTCTCCGCGAAGATCCTCATGTTCACACACACGTCCGCAACAAGGTCCCGGAGCGAGATGTCTTCGAGGTTCAGCCTTATATCATGCGTCTCCGCCTTCGACAGGAGGAGCAGGTCATCGATGATCCTCGACATCCTGTCGATCTCCTCAAGGTTGCTCGCGAGAAGTCTTTTATAGTCACTCGTATCCCTGTCCTTCCGCAACGAGACCTCTGTCTCGCCTTTCAGGATCGTAAGGGGCGTCTTCAGCTCGTGGGACACATCGATGCTGAACTGGTTGATCCTCTGGAATGCGTCCTTGAGCCTGCTGATCATTGCGTTGAATGTCTCTGCGAGCTTACCCAGTTCGTCCTTTCTTCCCCTTATATCGATCCGCTCGTCGAGGTTGCTCGAAGATATCTTGACCGCTGCCTTTCTTATCTGGTCAACGGGTTTCAGCGTCTTCTTTGCCATAAAATAACCGATGGCGATGGTCACGCCGATCGACGTAGGGATGCTGATTATCATGATGATAAAGAGCTTCCTCATGGTCTCATCAAAATCTTCCAGCGACGTACCGATCTGCACAATGCTTGACACCTTTTGTTTTTCCATGATCGGGATCGTCACCAGCCTTAATCTCGGACGTGCCGTCTCTATTGTCTCATAGACGACCTCGCCCTTGAGGGCCCGTTCAAGGGTACGGAAACTCGTCGGTACCGTTTCTGCCTCTATGTCATTCATCTTGGCGCCGATCCTGCCGGAGGAGTCGATGATCTGGATAAATTTGCCCTTCGGCTTTCTGCCGAGGACATTCTCGAGGTACCGCTCGAAATTACCGAAGACCGTCTGGTTGTGCGTTTCGGTCATGGACGAGGAAAGGACGTCCCCTATGGATCTGATCTTTGCATCGATGCTTCTCTCGAGGCTGTTCCTGAAATAGATATAGACCCCGCTTGAGAACACAACGAGGATCAGGGCCAGGATCCCGCCATACCATATCGTGAGCTTCCATTTGATAGGGAGATTAATTTTTTTCATTGTCTTCTTTAAACGTGTAACCGATGCCCCGCACTGTATGGATATATTTCTTTTCGGAGATGGATTCGATCTTTTTGCGTAAGAAGTTCACGTAAACATCGACGATGTTCGATGAATCGTCCTGATTCTGCCATACATACTCTGCGATCTCTTTTCTCGTCAGGGGTTTTTCACTGTTTTTCAGGAGATACTCCATGATCAGGAATTCCTTTTCCGTCAACTCAGCCTCTTTTGAGCCTATATTCAGCTTCCTCGTGTAAGGGTTCAATGCAATATCCCTGTATTCAAGGAGGAGCTGTTCCGCCTTCCGGCTCCTCCGCAAAAGCGCCCTTATGCGCGCCAGGAGTTCGTCAAATGAAAAAGGTTTTGTCAGGTAGTCATCGCTGCCGGTATCGAGGCCCTTCACAACATCCTCTTTAGAGCTTTTTGCCGTGATGATGAGGACCGGCGTGTCGATGCCCGATGCCCGCATCCTTTTCAGAACCTCGAGCCCGTCCATCTCCGGGATCATGAGGTCAAGAAGGACGATATCGTACGGAGAGACCGTTACGAGGTCGAGGCCCTTTTTGCCGTCGTATGCGACATCAACATGATAGCCCTCTTCCTCGAGCCCCTTACTGATAAAATGTGCAACCTTTGTTTCGTCTTCAACAAGGAGAATTTTCATATCTGCATAATATTATAAAACATTATCACAGAAAAATCCTTCTTTTTAAAAAAATTGGTTTTTTAGAATTTCAGCGAAACGGACCAAATGGATAATTGCCCACAGGAAGTTCACGGTTGACTGCCGATAGCTGAAAGCTGATAATTGTTTGACGTTTCAATAACGGCTTGAAAATGTTTGACAAAAAACACCGCTTGCTATAAGTATATTGCGTCATTTCTAAAGGAGGTATCGTACGCAGATGAGTCTATTAGAGGCCTATATTATTATGTTTATCGCAAGTTTCTGTTCCCTCGTCATCGAGATGGTCGCCGGCAGGATACTCGCGCCTTTTGTCGGCGTCTCCATATATACGTGGACGAGCATCATCGGCGTTATCCTCGCCGGTATCAGTATCGGGGCATATATCGGCGGCAAGCTCGTCGACCGCTTCCCTACGAGGAAGACCCTCGGCTGGCTCCTCCTTATATCAGGCATTACGGCGCTGTCCATCATCCCCCTTACCGGGCTTATTGCGTCGTACCGCTTCCCCGTTTCTCTCATGCTTCGTATCTTTATCGTAACGTCGATCATATTCTTCATCCCTGGCTGTGTCCTGGGCACCATATCCCCGGTTGTGGTAAGGCTGACGCTGAAGGACCTTGAGAATGCCGGCAACGTGATAGGGAAGATCTATGCCATGTCTACCCTGGGGGCCATTATCGGCACCTTTGTCACCGGCTTCTTCCTTATCTCCTGGATGGGCACACGGATGATCATCCTCACGATGGGCATTATACTGCTCCTTGTCGCCCTTTTTTCAGGATCTCTCTTCAGGTCGAAAAAGGCCATAGCGATCTTTCTCATTATAACGATCCCGGGCATAGCCCTCATCCACCGCTACCTGTACAGGGTCCCTATGCCGGACAGGACCTATTTCTACAAGGAAAGCGACTACTATACGATCAAGCTGACCCGGACCGTCAGTTCCGACCTGAAGACTCAGCTTGAGGCCATGGTCCTCGACAACCTCATCCATTCCTATGTCGCCCTCAAAGACCCCATGCACATTGAATATGAATATGAGAGGATCTATGCCGATGTATTGAAGTGGAGATTCAGGAAGGATACTGGCTTCAAGAGCCTCACCATCGGCGGCGGCGGCTATACCTTTCCGAGATACATGGAAAAATATTACCCGAAGGCGCATATCGATGTCGTCGAGATCGACCCCGAGGTGACGAAGATCGTCCACGATCGTCTCGGGCTGCCGAAGAGCACGCGGATCGCTTCGTACAATACCGACGGACGCTGGTTCGTGATGAACTGTAAAGACAAATACGACGTCGTATTCACCGACGCCTATAACGACCTTTCCATCCCCTATCATCTTACGACAAAGGAATTCGCCCAGCAGTTGAAAGACATCATGAACCCCGATGCGATCCTGATGTCCAATATCATCGACAATTTCCACAAGGGCGCCTTCCTGCCTTCCTATATGAAGACGCTGCGGGAGGTCTTTGGCGACAACAACGTGCGCCTCATCTCAGTAAGCCCTGATTTTCAGAATACCCGCATCAGCACCTTCATCGTCATAGCGAGCAACGGCAGCCTCGACATGAAGGCATTCAGGAGGTTCATCGATGAAGAGCTGAAGGTCCACGCCACATCTGCTATAGTGCCGGAAAACCTCGTCGAAGAGCTTTTAACGAAACGGTACTCGATCACGATCAGGGACGACCACGCCCCTGTGGACAACCTGATCGCCCCTATCTTTGAAGAGAGGTTCGGTTATAACAGAAAGCAGGGTTGACAGCGTGGTCTGATTCTTTTACACTATATACACAGGGCGGGTATAGCTCAGCTGGTAGAGTGCAAGCTTCCCAAGCTTGATGCCGCGGGTTCGATCCCCGTTGCCCGCTCCAAAAAATACTAATAGGCGTTACCTCAAGCCTTTCACGGCTGTCCTTGGTGCTGTACCCATATGAAGCCAGGAATCTGCTTTTCCGGGTGAAAACAAAGTCCCCGCCAAAGTATTCGGGAATTCTCTCACCATCCTTTTCCGGCCCCTCCACGTAATTCCCGTCACTTCATAAACCGTCTGCTTGCCGGCATGGCCCATGAGCTTAAGGAGCCGTAGTGGATTAATCACGACAATCAGGCTCCACGCCGCGAAGGAGCGCCGTGCCGATGCCGTCTTCCATGGTGAAAACATAGGTCAATACAAGATTATAAATGGTATTTAATAATTTCTTTAGTGGATAAATGAACCTTAGAGGTAGTACAATAGGTCAGCCTTATGCTGTTGGATGTTCCATATGGACAGCAGAGGGGAGATATAGGAGGTTATCTTGGCAAAACATAGTGGGACATTTAATAGCAAAAAAAGACAAAAGGAGTTATCACGATTACAAAAACAGGAAGAAAAGAGACAGCGCCGGTTTGGTAAGCAGGCCGTGAAGGAAACAGATACAACAGCACAAGCCGAAACAGACACAACAGCACAAGCCGAAACAGACACAACAGCACAAGCCGAAACAGACACAACAGCATCAGTAGTAAAGGAAGACACAGACTGACCAGGCCCGACCACATATTTCCGACCCTTCCCATAAAATTTGAAGAAAAAAATGTATTGCAATCTTTCTTTTTTTATGCAATATTTCATACACTGAAGCTTCGGAAGCACTTGTTAATAGTAACTGCAGAAATAGTCGTTTTTGTCGTCTCTCCTTAACACATTCCGCATCCTTCAAATTCTAAACAGAGAGGTAGTAAAGATGTCAAAAGGTACAGTAAAGTGGTTTAATGATGCAAAGGGTTTTGGTTTTATTACGAAAGATGATGGCATGGATGTATTTGTTCACCACACTGCTATTCAGGGTAGTGGTTTCAAATCGCTGAACGAGGGCGATACCGTAAGTTTTGATGTTGTCAACGGCCCGAAGGGTCCCGCAGCATCAAACGTCGTAAAAGGCTAACCACAAAAAGGCAGGCTGAGATCTTCTTCGCCTGCCTTTTTTTCTAACATCTCAGAGACAAAGCGGGGATGAACAACACCCGAAGATGAACCGGGCCCGCAATATCATATGCCAATTTAGCTTTTTCCCTTGCCGTTTGCTGTCAGCTCATCCATCAATTCTTTCACGGTCATGACATGATCGACCCTGTAGCCGTTGGCACCGACCGTGTAGAGCGGTTTTTCGGCATCCGGGTTATAACCGGCAGAGCTTAAAAGTCCGTTGCAAATACAGAAACTGCTTTCGTTGTTTTCTTTTGCCGCACACCGGTTGAAACATCCGTCCCTGTCTTTGGAGAGTATATACCCCTTATCGCATTTAGGTTTTCTCTGCCCCTGGAGGGAATCGATGAACATGGGCGACTGTCTTATCACCATGAAGGGCATGTTGCAGGGCGATCCCGGTCTTTGTGCGACAATGATGTCTTCCTTGCCGGCATTGACAACGGCGCGCTTATAATCCGGCGATGCGCTGCTTTCCTCGGTTACAAGGAATCTCGTTCCCATCTGCACCCCGTCGGCGCCCATACGGATAAACCTCACAATATCATCGTGAGTATAGATACCCCCGGCCACGATGACCGGGAAGCCGCCATGCATTTCGGCCACTTCCTTCACCGATGGGAAAAGATTTTCCAGTTTATTTGATTCGAGACCTATCTGGTCGAATGCAAAACCCAGGTGGCCTCCTGCAAGAGGGCCTTCCAGGATGACGGCATCGGGACGATATCTTGCCCGCTCCCATTTTTTGCATATAAGTTCAAGCGCCCTTGCAGATGAGACGATAGGGATAAGTGCGGTATCACCGGGGTCTTGTATGGCGGGTAGACCGAGGGGGATCCCTCCGCCGGATATGATTACATCTGCACCGGCGTCAATGGCCCCTTTCACTGAATCATTATAATCCCTTGCGATGGCAACCATGATATTGATGCCTGCAACGCCGCCCTTCGCCTTTGCAAGCGATATCTCTTCCCGGACCGCCTCATAGGTGTTGAAAGATCTCCCGTTCCTCTTCGATAAAAGCCTGTCGAGGCATGCGCTCGACACGATGCCGATGCCGCCTTCTGCGGCTACTGCACCGGCAAGGGGAGCAAGCGACACACCTATGCCCATGCCTCCCTGGATGATCGGTACCTGTATCGTTTTGCCCTTAATCTTCAGTAACGGCAGTTTGCCGTTATCCATGCCCATAGCGCTCAATTTCTATCCGCAAACTCTGCGGTTATCTTTTTTCCCTTGATATAACACCCTTTGAGACGTAACATCACATCTTCGGCAATCTCCTCAGGGATCTCCACAAGACTGTGGCGTTCAAAGACATCGATCTTTCCTATCAGGTTGCCGGGGATGCCCGTTTCTCCGGCAATTGCCCCAACGAGGTCCTTGGCCTTTACCTTCTCTTTGCTGCCCGTATTGACACGCAGCGCCGTCATTGCCTCCCGCCGGTTCGTTTCCCGTGCCCGTTTTCCCTGATGCAGGGGTTCCTTTTTATCTGTACTGAGGAGCATCTTTAAAAGCGCCGCCGCTATGTCCACGGGGGTATAATCTGCGTTACAGAGCGATTCTACGGTGGCAATATGCTGGTGGAGATCGCCGTCATCGACGGTTGTCCTCACCCTCTCCAGCATATTGGTTATCTTTGTCTCTTCTACGTCGGCGAGAGAGGGGATCGACTGACGCCGTATATTGATGTTCGCGAATGACTGGATCTCTTTGAGTTTATTGATCTCGCGCCCCACGACAAAGGCAAAGGCCCGTCCCTTTTTACCGGCCCGTGCGGTTCTGCCTATCCGGTGCACGTAATACTCTTCGTCCTTGGGGAGATCATAGTTGAAAACGGCCTCAATATCCTCAACGTCGATCCCGCGGGCCGCCACATCGGTAGCAACGAGTATTTCGGTGAGGTCCTTTCTAAATCTGTTCATGGCCCTGTCGCGCTGCGGTTGGGTCATGTCTCCGTGGAGGCCGTCGGCAATATATCCTCTCGCCTGGAGATGCATAACCACTTCATCGACCCGCCTCTTCGTATTGCAAAAGACAAGGGAAGATTTGAGGTTGTACATGTCAATGAGCCGGCACAGCACATCGAGCTTCGCGCCTTCTCTTACCTCGAAATAGGATTGCTCAACATGCGGGACTGTGAGCTGCTTGTGGACAACCTTTATAAACTCTGGATTTTGCTGATATTTGTGCGTCAGGTCCAGGATCGGTTTCGGCATTGTTGCAGAGAAGAGGAGCGTCTGCCGCTCATGAGGAATTCTCCGGAGGATGGTTTCCACATCGTCGATAAATCCCATATTGAGCATCTCGTCAGCCTCATCGAGAACAACCGTCTCTACATCGGAGAGGTCAAGCGTGCCACGGTTTATATGATCGATGGTGCGGCCCGGCGTGCCGATAACAACGTGGATTCCGCCTTTTAGCCCCCTGATCTGACGGTCTATGGGCTGTCCCCCGTACACGGAGAGGATCCGGATATTTTTTCTGTGGAGGAGGAGCCGCTTGAGTTCTTCGGCGACCTGGATGGCAAGCTCCCTCGTGGGACAGAGGATGATCGCCTGTACACTCTTTGTCCTGGGATTGATCTTTTCCAACAGCGGGATCCCAAAGGCAAGCGTTTTGCCTGTCCCGGTCTGTGCCTGTCCGATGACGTCTCTTCCGTCAAGGATCGACGGTATTACTCTTGCCTGTATGGGGGTCAGTTCCTCGAATCCCATATCTTCCACGGCCCTGCGGACTTCTTTCGACAGGGCAAGGTCTTCGAATTTTTCCATTTCTATGGATTGTTCCTTCTGTGTAGTTATTTATTGCGATGACTCAGTCTATGCGGGGTTAGCAAATGAACGCTCGGTAGCGGATAGGTTGAGGATGGCAATATAGGATTCAATATATCACATAATAGATAAATATTCAAAAACATCAATATCGGGAGTAGATATTTTCCTCCAAGTGCCAATTTCCATTTTTAATGGGGAGCAATCTTAATGAGTGCTGCTTTCAAGCTGTCTCTATTAACTTTTTATTCAGTTGAATTTCATCATACTTCGTTGGACTTTCGACACACTAAAAAGAGGGCTAACATTTTGTAATTGTGGAATATATTAGTATGTTATGGGGTTCTAATATTATTTACCCTAATCAACAGGTTCATCGAAGATGGACCCCCCCGATGATGTACTTACATTCTATGCATTTCTCACAATTTTTTGTCAAGGATGATTTTGGTCATGAGACTCTGCTTATCGTCGCACAATGGAGGGAGAGGCGGTCTCCGATTGGCCATTCTAAATGACGAATCGGATGAAGAAAAAAGGGCGATTGACACATCGCAGAATCCCCGGGCATATGACTATTTTAACGTCTACTGAAAAATAGTCTTGACTATTTTTCAGTACCATGAAACAATATCTCTATGATCAACAGGCGGCTTTACGTCAGGATATGGGAGAGGCTTTCAAAAGAAAAAAGCATGGTCTTCCTCGCAGGACCTCGCCAGGTAGGGAAAACTACCCTTGCCCGGATCATATCGCGCACCTTCCGGAACCGATTCTATTGCAATTACGATATCCCGGAGCACAGAAAATGGCTTATAGAGAACCCCTCTTTTTTTGAGGCCATGGAGAGAAAAGACTCAAGCACGCCGCTCATAATATTTGACGAGATCCATAAGTACAGGGATTGGAAAAACTACCTAAAGGGCGTTTACGATGCATTCCACGCTTCTTACAGGTTTCTCGTGTCGGGGAGTGGAAGGCTTGACATTTATAGAAAAGGGGGCGACTCCCTGGCGGGACGGTATTTCCTTTTCCACTTGTGGCCGTTTACGGTTTCAGAACTCGGCGGGAAGAACAGGTCCTTCAGGGAATTTGTGAAAAACCCTCTCTACATGACAATGGAAGAGAACAGCAAGCTGAAAAGGATATGGGAAAGGCTTGCGCACCTGAGCGGCTTCCCCGAGCCCTATGCATCCGGGAAGGAGACAACGTACAACAGGTGGTCAAATACATATTCACAGCAGTTGATACGGGAAGACATCAGGGATATAACGGATATTAAATCAATAGGGGATCTTGAAACATTGTACCTGTTGTTGCCGTCGAAAATAGGGAGCCCGCTCTCAGTGACATCGCTCGCAGAGGACATGAAGGCTGCTTACAACACGGTGCAGAATTGGCTTTCGGTCTTCGAGAGGTTCTTCATGCTCTTTGCTATCTCCCCGTGGGCAAAGAGGATAGCGCGGGCGATCCATAAAGAGAAGAAGGTGTACCTCTTTGACACGCCTCGTATCAAAGATCCTGCCGCCCGATTCGAAAATATGGTCGCGATTGAATTGTTGCGGGCGGTTACGCTTTGGAATGATGCAGGGTACGGAAGATTCTCATTTCACTACATAAAGAACAAGGAAAAGCAGGAGGTGGACTTCCTGATTGTCAGGGAGGAAGAGCCTTTTATGCTTGTAGAGGCGAAACTTGCCGAAAAGGAGCCTTCTTTCGGATTGAAAAAGTTTCAGCAAATGCTCAATGTACCGGCAGTCCAGCTTACCAACGAAGGTACAACATTCCGGGTCTTTTCAAACGGTCCGAACAAAATATTGGTCGCGCCTGCTTATCAGTGGCTTTCTTTCTTACCATAACAGACAGGCTTTCCCGTTAACGCAGAGAGGGATAAACCCTTGGCACGCCTGTGCGTTCCTGCAAAATTTGATAGTAAATTATCTTCAATTCCCTTACACTAAGGGGAGTCTTTTTCTGAATAAATTATCCATAAGAGGTCGTGCAGTGTTCGGCGTATGCGAAAATGACGGGTACAGGAGGCTGATATTCAAGGCGGTCATGGTTGTTGTCCCCGGGCTCTTTGCGATCTTCCGTCCTGAATGGTTGGTCAGTTTCTTTACCTTCGGGATATTCGTTTTCCGCGTCTACCACGTGCTGTGGCTCATGGTGATCCTGATACTCGTCAAGCGGCTCATACCGCAGTTGAACCCGAAGATGTCCCTGGGGAAGATCTACGTAAGGAATTTTCTCAGTGCAGGCGAGCTTACCCCGGCCCGGGAAAAGCGTTTCCGCGAATCGAAGAGGAAGGCCGACAGCGGCGCCGTACGTTCGGCTATCTACTGGGTCCTCCTTGTCCTCACCATAGGCTTCTGGCGGAAGGCAGGCATGCTGAGCGATGCCTGGCTGTACATCATCGTCCTCTTCTTCGTCTTTATGGACCAGTTCTGCATCACCGTCTTCTGCCCCTTCATGTGGCTGGCGCAGAGCAAGTGCTGCAACACATGCAGGATCAACAACTGGGGATACCTGATGGCCTTTTCGCCCATGATCTACATACCGTCGTTCTGGACCTATTCAATCCTCTTTATGTCCACCGTTACCCTTATCCAGTGGGAATATATCTACTTCAGGCATCCGGAGAGGTTCTACGAACAATGCAACGCAAACCTGATGTGTAAAAACTGTAAAAGGAGTTGCAGGAAGACGGCAAGAAAGCTGATAACTGACGGCTGATAGCCCGCAACGGCTGAAAAATCGTTTGAATAATAGGACCGGATTGCATACAATAACTCATCAAAGATATAAGAATTAATAAGAATTTACTATGAACTATCTGCCATCAACGATAAACTGGTTTATATGGAGGTTTCAGTGTCTGAGCTTCATGATGCGATCATAATAGGCGCAGGTCCGGCCGGCCTTACAGCGGGGATATACCTCATGCGGGCCGGTATCGAAACGCTGCTCCTCGAAAAGGCCCTTGCCGGAGGCATGCCGGTCAATACCGATCGGGTGGAGAATTACCCCGGGTTTCCTGAGGGCATATCGGGCAGAGAGCTGATGGACAGGTTCGCCGCCCACGCAAAGACCTTCGGCCTTCCCATAAAGGAATTCTCCGAGGTGTCGGGCGTTGTACACGACGGAAAGACGTTTATTGTCACGACAACGGAAGGAGAATACAGGTCCCTGGGGATCATCATCACGGCCGGCACAGAACCGGTGAAGATGGGCATCCCCGGCGAGGACAGGCTTGTGGGAAGAGGCATCTCGTATTGCGCGACCTGTGACGGCATGTTCTTCAGGAACATGGACGTCGCCGTCATCGGCGGCGGGGACTCGGCGATTGAAGAAGGGCTGTCGCTGGCGCATATCGTGAGGAAGGTCTACGTCATACACCGGAGAGACGCGCTGAGGGCACAGAAGATACTCCGGGACAGGGCCTTCAGGAACGAGAAGATGGAATTTCTATGGAACAAGAGACCTGTGGAGATCGGCGGCACAGACCAGGTGGAATATATCACAGTCGAGGATACAAAGACCGGTGAACACGGCAGGGTCGATGTCAGCGGCGTCTTTGTCTACGTGGGCTACAGGGCAAAGACCGCCTTTCTCGGCGACCTCGTGGACCGGGATGCGTCGGGTTTTATTATTACCGATGAGAACCTTGGATCGAAGACAAAGGGATTGTATGCAGCCGGCGACGTGAGAAAGAAGATGCTGCGGCAGATCTCGACCGCAGTCGGCGACGGGGCGCTGGCAGCCGTGAACCTTGAAAGATACCTGCTGGAGATAAAATCCTGAACGGAAACTGTATGTGGAACGCAGGAGGAAATGCTGTTCAACGTTCAATGTTCTACGTTCTACGTTCAAACCATACAGAGCAAAAGAACAAGAGAAGAAAGAGGGGTGTCTTACGATATACGATATGCGAACTACGATATACGGTTTTAATATAAGGATATAAGGATGGATGTAATCGGTATCGGCGCGCTCAATCTTGACTTTATTTATGAGATAGAAGACCTGGGCTATCTGAAACTGGCCGGTATTGACACCGAAGCAGGGAAAGAGGTCGTCGGGGACGAGGGCATCCTGGAAGGACTCCGCGACAAACTGAACCGTTTCGGGACGTTGAAAAAGGTCACGCCCGGCGGCTCTGCATCGAACACGTGCCATGTCCTGTCACGGATGGGGTTTGACGTCGGCCTCGTCGGCGTCCTCGGCGAGGACCGGGAAGGCGATTTCTACCTGAAACAGCTACCGTACGCGGAGAAGAGCATGATTGTCCGAAGAGGCAGATCGGGTATGGCCTATATCGTCAACACCCAGAAAAGAGACCGATCTATCATTGTCATACCCAACAGCAACAGCGACCTCACGGCACAGGACATAGAGGGGGCATATCTTTCAGGGACGCGGTGGGTCCATATGAGTTCCTACATCAAGGATCAGGCCATCGATGCCCAGATACATGCGAAAAAACGGTTATCGGGAAAGGTGTCCTTCAGTATAGACCCCGGGGAGATATATGCGGCAATGGGAGAAAGGGTATACCCCCTTATCGACGGCGCCGAGATACTCTTCATCACAGAGAAAGAGATGCGGATGCTCTTCGGCGACGATATGGACAGGGCCGTCCAAAAGGCGCTGGAGATGGTCGGTATCGTTGTTATAAAAAAAGGGAAGAACGGCGCATCGCTCTGTACAAAGGAGATAAACGCGACCTCACCTGGCGAGAAGGTCCATGTTGTCGATAATACCGGCGCCGGCGACGTCCTCGACGGCGTTTTCCTGGGCCTCTATATGCAGGGGGAAGACCCGGTCATGGCACTGGGGGCCGCCGTTAAGGCAGCATCGATAAGCACCACCAAGTTCGGCAGGGATGCCTACCCCGACGCAAAGACGATAGGGGAATCCCTTGCCGTGACGTAAAAAGGGGCCAAAGCCCCGGTATAAGGCAGCAGAGAGCATGGAGCGGAGAGCGGAGAGT
>MVRS01000167.1 GCA_002067975.1 Syntrophorhabdus sp. PtaU1.Bin058 | reverse complement strand
CTCAAGGCCGATGACAGGAATATGGGAGACGCAGCCGGCAGGAATACCAGGAAGGAGATTATCAGAGAGTTTTTTACCGATCCTGTCCCGGCAGAGACCCCCATGGAGAACGCGGAGAAAACGATGGTCACGAGCGTTCCGAGAATTCCAAGATATGCAATTCCGACAGGCAGGTTGTGGCCCCTACCTCCCACGACAACGAGGTACGGTATCGAAACGGCAAGAATGATCAACCAGTTGGATAGAATGGCTCCAAGCTTGCCTGCAGCGATCTGCGTCTTGTCCACGGGGCTAAGAAGCAGTGTTTCCAGGGTTGACCTTTCTATTTCACCCGCTATGGAATCGGCGCCCCATACAATGCCCGCGATTATCCCCAGGGCAGTCACGAGATTCATAAGCATGTAAACCATCTGCCCCTGGTCGAGAAGGCTCAACTCGCTGTTGGTGAGGAACAGGTAACTAAGGACGCTTAAGATAACGGAGGTCATAACGTACCAGAGGAACCCTTTCGGGGTTACCATGCTTTCTCTGATTTCCTTGCGCATTACCTGACATGTTTTCACTGCCCACCATCCTTTGTCGAGAAGAGGAAAGTATCCTCCAGGGTCCTCTTACCTTTCACTTTATCGAGACTGCCCTCCCTAACGATCTTCCCGTAGTTGATGATGGCTACCCTGTTGCACAGCCTTTCCACATCATCAAGCAGATGGGTGGACAAAAAGAGCGTCATGCCCCGCTCGCGGTTCAGGGTCATCAACAGCTCGAGGACATCCCTTCTTCCGGCCGGGTCCAGACCGTTTGTTGGTTCGTCCAGGAAGAGGACTTTCGGCTTGTTGATGAGTGCTCTGGCAATGCCGAGCCTCTGTCTCATACCACGCGAAAAGGTGCGGATGAGGTTGTTCTTCCTCTCCTGAAGCCCGACCGCTTCAAGGAGTTCGTCAGTTTCCTGCCGCGGGCCTTTGTGCTCGTAAAGTCCTGCAAAAAACTCAAGGTATTCACGAGCCGTCATCCATTCGTAGTAGCCGTTGGACTCGGGAAGAGCGTTGATGATTCTCCTTACCCCAAGCGGCTCCGAGGATACGTCATACCCATCGATTATCAGATTCCCCGAATCGGCCCGGAGAACGGCTGTCAGGATGCGGATCATTGTGGTCTTACCGGCGCCGTTCGGTCCGAGGAACCCAAAGAGATCTCCCTCTTCCACTGTAAAGTTGAGGCAGTCGAGCACCGTGTGACCATCATACCTCTTGACCAGATTTTCCACGCTTATCATCATAAGCATTCCCTCCATCTTCCCCAGGAGGGGCGGAAGCAGTTCCGCCCCTCCCCGTTAAGGCTATTCTTCGTCTGCTTCTTCGTGATCATTTTCAGACTTTTCCTTTTCATGACCATCACGGTCCTTCCGATCAGTGTCGATCTTCATAACCTTCCCGTTTCCGGCATCCACCTTCACATCTGCGATCTGACGATCTGCTTTCGCGATTTCGATGCCGTAAACCAGATAGCCGTCCTCGTTTTCCAGTTCCGCTTTCACCACCTTCCCGGGAACTGCCTTCAGCGCCTCGCTGACAGCAGAGTCAATGGGAATCTTCGCCATCCCGGCAAGGACTGCCTCGTCACCGCCCTTAATGGGGATGCTTCCGACACCGCCAGCCTTTTGGGCAAATGCCCCTCCGATGGCCAGGAAGCCTGCAACAACGATAATGCTTGCGATTACCGCCACTCTCTTCATGTATATCACCTCCTTTCTTCTCTCATTATAAGCCCTGAAGCTTATCGGGAGATGGTCGGAAGATTATTATTCAGCAATGGTTGATGGAGGGTTACGACTGCTGTACGGAAATGATCTTCGGGATTGTAACGACAAACTCCGAACCCTCGCCGGGCGTGCTTGTGACCGTTATCGAGCCCTGGTGTGCCAGGACGAAAGCGCGGGCGAGGCTGAGGCCAAGACCGTTGCCGGGCTCGGAACGGCTTTTCTCTCCCCGGTAGAATCTGTCAAAGATGTGGCTCCGCTCGGGCTCAGATATGCCTGCACCCGTATCGCGTACAATGATCCGTACCGCACGATCCGTCCCATATACCGAGACTGTGATCGACCCGCCTGGGGGGGTATACTTTATTGCGTTGTCCAGGAGATTGCTCAATACCCTTTGAAGTTTTTGTTCATCCGCTCGCAAAGACAGATCTCCTGACACGCGGAGGTTCACCGAGATCCGCTTGTCCTCTGCAACGGGACTGAAGAGATCTATGACATCGCGTGCCATCTGCCCTCCATCGACCTCTGTAGGGGAAAACCGCGCGATCCCGGCCTCTGCTTCGGAGATATCGAGCATCGTATTGATCATGCCAAACAGACGGTCACATTCCTCAACGACCCGTCCGAGCACGGTTTCGTAGTCCCCGACCGGCCCCTTGCTCAAAAGTGCCAGCTCCGCCATGCCCCTCATCCTGGTTATGGGACTTTTCAGATCATGGGCAATGTTGTCGGTAATCTCCTTCATGCTGGAAAGCACCTTTTGAATCTGCCCGAGCATCCAGTTGAACGTAATGGCGAGTTGGTCCACCTCGTCTCCCGTGCCCTTGACGGGCACCCGACTATCAAATGCACCTTTTGCTATAGACTGAGCAGTCTGCCGCACGTCTTCGACGCCGGAGAGGGCCCGCCGGGCGAGAAACCAGCCTACGAAAACCGAGGCGAGAGCGACACCTGCCAGGGAAAAACCAAAGAAGCTGCGGTAGGCTTCGAGCAGCTCCTGAAGCGAATCGGCGGTGAGATGGACATGGTGGATACCATGGAGAAGGACAAAATGAAATACTACAAATGCGATCAGAATACAGCCCGTGAAAAACGCAGCGTACCAAAGTGTAAGCCGAAACGCGACGGTCCGGCACAGCTTATACATCTTCTCTAAGTACGTAGCCCACCCCCCGCACCGTCTCGACGAGTTGTTTGTCGAACCCTCTGTTGATCTTATCCCGCAGCCTGCTCATCCGGGACTCGACCACGTTTGTCTGGGGATCGAAGTTGTAGTCCCAGACGTGTTCCATGATCATGGTCTTTGAAACAACCCGTCCGGCATTCCGTATAAGGTACTCCAGCAGGACAAATTCGCGGGGCTGAAGATCGATCTTTCCTCCCGATCTTGTGACTTCCCTCTTGAGCAGATCCATCCGCAGGTCGCCGACCTCCAGTATTGTGGGATCCACGGAGCCGGTCGACCTTCGGATCAAAGCCTGGACCCGTGCGAGCAACTCCGAGAACGCAAAGGGCTTCGTGAGATAATCATCGCTTCCGGTCTGGAGACCCTTCACCCGGTCATCCACCTCGCGTTTGGCGCTCAGGATAATCACCGGCGTGTTCTTCCTGCGCGCCCGAAGTTCCCCGATAAGGGCTAATCCGTCGAGTTTCGGCAGCATGATGTCTACGACCATGGCGTCGTATGGTTCATTAAGGGCGAGGTGAAGGCCTTCCTCTCCGTCCATCGCAAGGTCAACGGCAAAGCCAGCTTCCCGCAAGCCCTTGACCACGAAGGAAGAAATCACCTGGTCATCTTCAACTACTAAAAGCCGCATCGCTTTATCCTCTCTCTGTGCGTGCCCGTCATCGACCTTTATTGTATCATGAACAACCGATGACGACAAGAACCCCGCTGTGCGGGCCGTTTTACATGGCTCGAACCCCATTCTCAACCAAACTCTCCCAGGAACTTCCCGCAGAGGCCCCATTTTGATAATAACGAGCCAGGAACCCATCGGCATCATAGGGGGCATGACACCCCTGTGATACTCGGGTGATGCCCTGTCTGATAAATTTTTCAGCGCCGAGCAACGCTCCGGGCAGGGCAAGTGTGGTAACGGTCAGCAAAGCAGCCACCGCCCTCACATGTTTCGTTTTCATAGACTTACCTCCTTTTCCGGAAACCTTTTCCCACATGGTCGCTTTCGCAATTTTATTCATTATTCCTCCAGTTCATGATTGCCTATGATAATTCGGAGTTCTGATTTTCCCGGCCTTCTTGAAGGCGTCGCCAATCGTCACGGTTCGCGCGACAGGCATGTTTGTGAAGAGCACGAGTGCTCTGTCCGAGCCCATCAGTTGTTTCACCAGGACGTTCAGCTTGCCCGTAGACAGAAGTTCTTTCTCCATGGCCTCTCTTCTATCTCTTATTATGAGGTAGAAGGGCTTCTCTTCTGAAAACAGAGCGCCATTAATCTTTTCCTCTTCGATCACGAAACGCCCCGTGTAGAAGGGCACGGCCCCTCGCAAAGTCTCGTCAGGCCGATAAGCGTAGAGTTGTCTTTCCGCCGGCACCGTGGCGGTGACCTGATCGCAGAAGGGAACGAAACTTTTGTGCTTGTCCAGGATGGGCACGATCGCTGTGAGTGTAAAGAGGAGGGCCACGACTACCGATATATTGACCGAAACCCAGTAAGGCTTGAGACTTCCGCGACGGAGATAGAACGCGCCTGCAAGCGCCAGGGCCAGGATAAGCATGGAGACGGGGATAACGGATGCAAGGAGGCTGGCAGGGAGGGTCTGAAGGTAGACCTCTTTCAGATAGAAATAGGCCGGGATCAAAGCAGCGCCGACCACAATGAGCAGGACGTCAAAGACCCAGAGGAAAACCTTGCCCATTCTATCCACCGTTCCGGAAGACAATGTAAAGTCGCTGTAGGTTGCCGTAAGCAAAGAAATAGGGGCAAAGATGGGCATCAGGTAAAGAGTACGCTTTGTTGATGCCACGCTTAAGAAAATGATGCCTGCGAGAAACCAGCATTTTGCGAACAGGCGGCCCTTAGCCTGTGGAGAACCCGGATCAGACGGCAAACCTGTCCTCGAAAAAGCATGGAAAAGGACCGGAATGAGCAGGATGCTCCATGGCAGAAAGCCGCCTGGAAACTCAGTCACGTAATAATAGAAGGGATGGTGATGGCCCGAGGCGGCACCCGATATTTGCCCGGCCATGCTCGCAGGCAGGAAGCGCTGCAGGTGGTTGTGCAGGAAAAAAATCTTGAAGTATTCCGCACCGGCTTGCCGCCACAGGGCCATGAACCACGGGAGGGTCATGCCGAGAAAGATCAGGATGCCGAGCCAAAGCCGCATCCTGAGGATCTCTTTCAGGTTCCTCTCAAAGCAGAGGAAAGCCAGGATGCTTAAGCCGGGGATTACGATGCCGATGAACCCCTTCGCGTAGAAGGCTAAGGTGGATGCAACATAGGCAAGTGTGTAGCAGAGGAACTTCTTCCTGCTGCTGTCGGAGAGGTATCCTGTGATAAAAAGGGCCAGTGTGCTTACCACGAAAAAGGTTAGTGCGCTGTCAACCACGATCCAGTGGGACACGCGGAAGTATTCTCCCGATGTAGCTAAGATGAGCCCCGAGAGAAGGGCCACCCTCGGACCAAAGATCGAATTTGCGAGAAAAAACAGGACCAGCACCGTTGCAAAAGAGAAAAGGGCCGATGGAAATCGGGCTATCTTGTCGCAGGCTCCCCCAAATGCTTTAAAGGTGAGGGCCAAAGCCCCATAGTAAAGGGGCGGTTCTTCGAGAAAAGGTTTCCGGTTCAGCGTCGGTACTGCCCAGTTACCGGTGAGCGCCATTTCGCGGCCAATCTCCGCTACCCTCGGTTCGTCCGCCGACCAGAGTCCGTGATTCGAGATGCCCAGGGAAAAGAGCGGCACGGCAACAATCAAAAGGAGTATCAAATGCTTAAAAGTTTCGGTTTTCAGATAGGTCATTTCTTCCTCTCATAGTGAGCTATTATTCTGAAATTATTATAAACCTGAAAAACTTGCCCCCATGTTGCCGGAACATTACTAATCGGCAATGTACGAACCGGAATGTTATCAATAATTGAATAATCTTCCTGTCAGACCTTGACGAAACCATTGGCCACGTGTACCTTGCCCTCAGAAGGGAGCGGGCGTATCGCAGGTTTGGCGGGCTGATACTAAAACCGAAGATAGCGATCCGTTATAAGTACGTCGTTCTTTTCGGCATTATCTGTATCGTCATCGGGACCGGCCTCATCCCTGCTGCACGCTACGACAGAGAACGCAAGAATACCGTTCATCACCAGCATGGGACAAAGGCATAAGGAAATGGTGGCCGCAGCCTGAAGATCAGACTCCCCTCCGTTTGAAAGAACCCAGTGAAAGGACCCAGGATTTGATTTGATGGCGGTATTGATTTATATTGGCTCTATGCGGTCGTTAATGGAGCGGACCTTCCGCGGCATCAACCGGAACATAGTTGCCATCAGCCTTGTCAGCCTTCTCAACGATATATCTTCGGAGATGGTCTACCCGGTAATCCCGATCTTTCTCGTCGCCGTCCTTAACGCACCTGTGACCATCGTGGGCCTCATCGAGGGCATCGCCGAATCTACTGCCAACCTCCTTCGGATCTTTTCCGGCTACTTCTCCGACCGGTCCGGAAAAAGAAAACCCTTCATGACAGGAGGGTACGCCCTGTCGGCCCTGTCGAAGCTCATCATCGCCTCGGCATCGGGCTGGACCTCGGTCATGGCCGGAAGATTTCTCGACCGTTTCGGAAAGGGCGTCAGGACCGCTGCACGCGACGCACTCCTCGCCGGTACCTCACAAGAGCGTTACAGGGGAAGGGTCTTCGGCTTCCACCGCGCCCTCGATACCATGGGAGCGGTAGTCGGGCCGCTTATTGCCTTCTTTCTCCTTAAGGCCTTTGAAGACAACCTCCGTTTTATCTTCTATCTTGCCTTCATACCGGCGGCAGCAGGTGTTGTGCTCCTCCTTGTCTTCGTAAGGGATATCAAAAGGGCTACCGGGCCCGGAGGGCAACTGCCCTGGAGACTGCGGGATATGAGGCTCAACAAAGGTTTCAAGGTCTTCCTTCTGGCAAGCACCATCTTTGCCCTGGGCAACAGCTCCGATGCCTTCATCATACTCAGGGCGCACAACCTGGGCTTTGCGGTAGGAACCACAATCCTCGCATATGCCCTTTTCAACATCGTCTATGCTGTCTTGTCCCATCCGGCTGGTATCATTTCCGACAGGGTCGGGCAAAAAAAGGTCCTTCTGTGGGGCTTTGCCCTTTTCGCGCTTATCTATCTTCTGCTGGGCATTGTTGAAATGCCCGCTGTCCTCTGGGTGCTTTTTCCCATGTACGGAGTTTATATGGCCCTCACAGAGGGTATCGGGAAGGCGTACATCTCTCTCCACGCCAAGGATGAATTTACCGGTACGATATACGGTATCTACCAGACCCTGACCGGCATAACCGCGCTTCCTGCCTCACTCACTGCAGGTTTCCTCTGGAGATATGTGAGTCCCGGCGCACCCTTCATCTTCGGTGGTGCAATGGCCCTGGCCGCCCTGATGATCTTCGGCCTGGTCAGGGAAGACTCTACGGAAAAGGCTTGAAGAGGG
>MVRS01000166.1 GCA_002067975.1 Syntrophorhabdus sp. PtaU1.Bin058 | reverse complement strand
CGGAAACATTCAAGGCACTTTCAGACGAGACGAGGCTCAGGATCATCAAGCTCCTCGAACAGGGAGAGCTCTGCGTCTGCGATCTTGTGGCGGCCCTCGATATGGTCCAGCCCAAGGTATCTTTCCATCTCCGTACGTTAAAGAAGGCAAAGC
Organism: Syntrophorhabdus sp. PtaU1.Bin058; assembly: GCA_002067975.1. Lineage (GTDB taxonomy): Bacteria > Desulfobacterota > Syntrophorhabdia > Syntrophorhabdales > Syntrophorhabdaceae > UBA5609. The sequence continues at coordinate 3,565 of MVRS01000166.1, read as the reverse complement.
TCCTGAAAGACCGGAAAGAGGGCAAATGGATGCACTACCGGATTGACGATACGGACATGTTCAAACGGTTTCTTGTCCTCTCCGTTCATGAGGAGATCAACGATGAGGTCTTAAAGGATGACAAAAAAAGGCTTAAAGAGTTCATGAAAAACAAGACGGAATGCCTGCCGGGTGACGGGGCGACCTGCAAGGGTAGCGCGAAGAGGTAGAAAGAACGTTATGAAGGAATGGCATAAATTTCTCATTGTCCTCGGTGTGTTCGGGGCAGCATATTGTATCCCCTTTGAGAATATGGCGATCCAGAAGGCGGTACTGGAGTCGTTCCTCATGCTCCAGGACTATGCGCGGAAGCACGTGCTCCTCTGCCTTGTGCCGGCATTTTTTATCGCCGGCGCCATTTCCGTGTTCATCTCGCAGGCATCGGTAATGAAGTATCTCGGACCCATGGCAAATAGATTCCTCTCCTATTCCGTGGCCTCAGTATCGGGAACGATCCTTGCCGTCTGCTCCTGCACGGTGCTCCCTCTCTTTGCGGGGATCTACCGGATGGGGGCCGGTATAGGTCCTGCAACTGCGTTCCTCTATTCCGGTCCGGCGATCAACATACTCGCGATCATTCTCTCCGCCAAGGTCCTCGGCTGGCAGATCGGCCTTGCCAGGGCGCTGGGCTCTGTCGGTTTTGCATACGTCATAGGACTCCTCATGGCGCTCATCTTCAGGGAGGACGAGAAAGAGAAAAAGAAGATGCAGATGGTAATGCCCGCAGAAGAGCCGCCGCTTTCCCTCCGGCGGGAAACGGTCTACATGGCGTCCATGGTAGGCGTCCTTGTTTTTGCCAATTGGGCGAAGCCCCAGGCAGAAGAGGGATTCTGGTATGCCGTATATGCGATTAAATGGTATGTTACCGGCGCCTTCGGTCTTCTCTTCGCATATACTTTCATCAGGTGGCTGAAGGCAAAACCCGTTCTATCCATTATAGGCGTGATCGCTGTTGCAGTCCTTGCCGTTCTGTTCCCGCGCTATCCCCTGCTTTCCTTCTCTGCCGGCATCCTCTTTCTCGTCTACGCCGGCAAGTCCTCATCAGAGATGACCAAGGGGTGGATCGATGCCACGTGGTCTTTCACGATGCTGATCCTGCCGCTTCTTTTTGGCGGTATCCTGATCGCGGGGTTCCTCCTCGGTATGCCGGGTACGAATAACGGGATCATCCCGAACCAGTGGATCGCGGAGCTCGTAGGAGGCAACTCATGGCATGCCAATCTCCTGGCCTCTGTTGTGGGGTCGCTCATGTATTTTGCGACGCTGACGGAGGTGCCGATCGTCCAGGGGCTTCTCGGCTCGGGCATGGGGAAAGGTCCTGCACTGGCCCTGCTCCTTGCTGGCCCTGCCCTGTCGCTGCCGAACATGATCGTTATACGGAGTATACTGGGAACAAAGAAATCGCTTGTGTTTTTTGGGTTGGTAGTCGGTTTGTCAACCATCGTGGGGATGATATTCGGATGGATGACAGGACAATAAAGGCGGTTCAATGTTCAAAGTTCAACGTTCAAAGTTAATGCAAAAGATCTTTCATGATCTTAATAACGTTGAACATAGAACGTTGAACTTTGAACAGATTTAAAGGAGGTATGAACAATGAAGATCCAGATACTCGGCATGGGTTGTGCGAAGTGTATAAAACTTACAGAAAATGCTGAAAAGGCCGCAAGGGAAAAAGGGATAGACTTTCAGATCGAAAAGGTAACAGACATAAACAAGATCATGGACTTCGGTGTCATGATAACACCTTCCCTCGCGATCGACGGCGAGGTAAAGAGTGTGGGAAAGGTGCTTTCGGTAGAGGAGATAAAGAAACTGTTGTAACGAGCTGAGAGCAAAGAGCTGAGAGCAAAGAGCTGAGAGCAAAGAGCACAAGGCTCTTTGCTGATTTTAGAGGAGGCTGTCACAATGACTGAAGGTATTTCTAAAAAGCTCTCTTTTCTTGACCGGTATCTGACGTTATGGATATTCCTTGCCATGTTCGTAGGAGTAGGCTGGGGGTATGCCTCTCCCGGGGTTGTGGACTTCTGGAACCGGTTCCAGTCAGGGACAACTAATATCCCCATTGCCATCGGACTTATCCTCATGATGTACCCGCCGCTTGCCAAGGTGCGGTATGAGGAACTGGGCGAGGTGTTCAAGAACTACAGGGTATTGACGCTGTCTCTGATACAGAACTGGGTCGTAGGCCCCATCTTAATGTTCATCCTTGCCATAATTTTTCTCAGGGGCTACCCGGAATACATGGTGGGCCTCATCATGATCGGTCTTGCCCGGTGCATTGCCATGGTTATTGTCTGGAACGACCTCGCGAAAGGGGATACGGAATACTGCGCCGGCCTTGTTGCGTTTAACTCGATCTTCCAGGTGCTCTTCTTTTCCGTATATGCCTACATATTTATCACTGTCCTGCCTCCTATGCTCGGGCTCAAGGGGGTCGTGGTGGATATCACGATCGCGCAGATCGCAAAGAGCGTCTTCATCTATCTCGGCATCCCTTTTATTGCGGGGGTGATCACCCGTTTTGTCCTGATTAACGTGAAAGACAAGGAATGGTACCATGAGAGGTTCATACCGAAGATCAGCCCCATCACACTCATTGCCCTGCTCTTTACCATTCTTGTCATGTTCTCGCTTAAAGGCGAATATATCGTGAAGATCCCCCTCGACGTGGTACGGATCGCCATACCGCTTTTGATCTATTTCGTTGTCATGTTCCTCGTTTCTTTCTATATGAGCGTAAAGGTGAAGGCGCATTACGGACAGGCCGCTACACTTTCCTTCACTGCCGCCTCGAACAATTTTGAGCTTGCCATCGCCGTAGCGGTCGCCGTCTTCGGGATCAACTCCGGCCAGGCATTCGCCGCCGTCATAGGGCCGCTCGTGGAGGTCCCGGTACTTATTAACCTTGTGCACCTCGCGCTCTGGTTCAAAAGAAAATATTTCCCTTATGCTGTTGAGACGCCGTTGGGAGTCTGTTATTATAGTTGCAAGAATAAATAAGGAGGAATGTAATGGATAAACAAAGGGTCTTGTTCGTATGTGTCCATAACAGCGCACGAAGCCAGATGGCTGAGGCGTTTCTTAATGCTATTGCAGGCGACAGGTTCGAGGCGCACAGCGCGGGCCTCGAACCCGGCGTCCTCAACCCTCTCGCCGTGGAGGTCATGAAAGAGGCGGGCATCGACATCTCACAGAAACAGACAAAGAGCGCCTTTGACCTCTTTAAAAAAGGCGAGTTGTTTTCATACGTGGTTACTGTCTGTGATGCGGCAAGCGCCGAGATGTGCCCGATCTTCCCGGGGCTTCTCACAAAACCGGTCCACTGGAGCTTTGAAGACCCTGCTTCATTTACCGGTACTCATGAAGAACGGCTTGAGAAGACAAGGCAGATAAGGGACGCAATAAAAAGTAAGATCGAGGAATGGCTTCGCGGGTTAAAGGCTTAAGACGACATGTGAAGGGTGAACGACATGATCCGGTTTATTCAAACAAAGAGATACATCATCACGATTATCCTTGCCCT
>MVRS01000165.1 GCA_002067975.1 Syntrophorhabdus sp. PtaU1.Bin058 | reverse complement strand
GTGCTCGGGCGAGAAATTGTACAGGTTGCGGCAATACCCGATGTAGGGTATTCATGGGTTTGGCCGGAAGGATGCCGATGGGGTTGAGTCCATAGCGGTCCTTCAATGTCATGAAGGTTCCAAGACGGCAAGCAACTGCATCGGTGTCTCGACCAGATAGTCCGGCCCCTTTCTTTCAAGCATTGCCTTTGAGCTGAAGCCCCAGGATACGGCGATAATCTTAATGCCCGCTTTTCGACAGGCATCGATATCCCCTGTATCATCTCCCACATAGATCGTCTCTTCCGGAGAAAGGGTATGCTTCGCGAGCGCCCCTTCGATAGCACTGTCTTTTTCCAGGGCAGGTGCATCGGCCCATATGAAATCGACCTGCCCGATATCATCTCTGGCAAGGATGTGCCTCACCGTCTCTTCCGTGTTCGATGTCACGATGCCCAGCCGATAGTCTTTTTGCAGCGCAGAGAGAACCTCTTTCATCCCTTTGACCGTAGCGGCGCTGCGCATATTACGATTAAGCAGGTCCTTGAACCTTTCCACCCAGAGAGGGACCTGTTCGGGCAGGAGGCCCAGCACGTCGATCAGCACCTCGCGCGTGCTTTTCTCGCGAGGTTTCGAGCCCGGTTCAATCCGGCCATGGCCGAATGTCTTGCTTAATTCGTTTGCGCAGGCAACAAAAATGGATTGCGAATCAACGAGCGTACCGTCGAAATCCAGTATAACATTTTTCCATCTCATATCGACACCGGCACATTCTACCATATTTCATCGCCCGTTGGTTTTTTTAAGGTCGTGGAGTAGTCTCCGTTTCAACCATACACTCATTTTGCGTTAATCTTTACCGCATTGTTCCCAATTTCAGATTTTGGCAAGAGTTCTCTATTCTCCTGATACTGCTCCTTCACTCGTTCACACTCATCCCTGATGTCTGCCTCATTGACAAGGAGAACTCATCGCGATGACAATACGATAAGGAACTTTGAACATAGAACTTAGAACGTTGAACTATTTGCTCTCACCTATCACCTGTCGTTTTACGATCATCTCCCTGTTCGCTGCGCCCGGCGGGACCATGGGGAAGACATTCTCGCCGTAATGGATGGGGACATCGATGATGCAGGGCCCCTTTCCTTTCAGCATCTGCTCGATAGACCTGACAGGGTCGATCGCGTCTTCGAGGTTAATGCCCCGGATGCCGAACTGGCGGCCGATGGCGGCAAAATCGAGCTTCGAGTCAAACCTCGACGCGATGTAGTTCCCGTTAAAGAACAACTCCTGCTGCTGTCTTACGAGGCCGAGGTGCCGGTTGTTCATGATGATTACGGCGACCTTCAGGTCGAGGTCGGCAAGCGTCGCCATCTCCTGAAGGTTCATCTGTATCGACCCGTCCCCGCTGATGCAGACAACCTGCCTGCCGGGATGCGCAAGCGCGGCGCCTATGGCCGCCGGCAGACCGAAACCCATCGTCCCCAGGCCCCCGGAGGTAAGAAGCGTTCTCTCCGTGCGGAACGGGTAGACCTGCGCAACCCACATCTGGTGCTGTCCCACGTCGGTAGTGATGATCGCATCCGCGCCCGCGATGGCGCCGATATGCCTGATGAGGTTCAGCGGGTTCAGCGGATCGTCGGATTGCGGGGTCGGCAGGGGGTGTTCATTCCTTATCGCCTTGATCCGTCTTGTCCACTCTTCGCGGCGATTGTCTTGCACGAGAGGGATAATCCGTTCTATGGCTGTTTTCACGTCAGCCACGAGAGAGATATGGGACCGCTTGATCTTGTCGATCTCCGAGGGATCGATATCTATATGGACTATCGACGCCCCGGGACAGAACTCTTTTACCCTGCCGATTGCCCTGTCGTCAAAACGCGCCCCCAGTGCAAGCAGCAGGTCGATCTCATCGAGGATATAATTCGTGCACGGCGCGCCGTGCATGCCGAGCATGCCGAGGTACAGGGGATCGTCGGGGCTGAACGTTCCGAGTCCCATGAGGGTCAGCGTAACGGGGATGGAATTCCTTTTCGCGAGGCAGGCCAGGGCATTTGAGGCCCTGGATGCCGTTATCCCGCCGCCGGCGTATATGAGGGGGCGGGCGGCGCCGTCGATCATGCGCGCGATCTCGCTGATCGTGCCGTCGTCAATCCCGCCATGGGCCGGCGGCTCCGGCACGTCGGGCCAGGCGTCTAATTCCACCTCCTGCAACTGGATGTCCTTGGGGACGTCGATGAGCACCGGGCCGGGCCGCCCACTTTCGGCAACACGGAAGGCCTCTCCTATTATGTACGGCAATTCGCGGGCGTCCTTTACAAGGTAATTATGTTTCGTGATGCTCATTGTCATCCCGAAGGTATCGACCTCCTGAAACGCATCGGTCCCGATCATGGAGGTCGGCACCTGGCCGGTGATGGCTACGAGAGGGACGGAGTCCAGTTTCGCGTCGGCGATCGCCGTGAGAAGGTTCGTAACGCCCGGCCCCGAAGTGGCAAGACAGACGCCTGCCTTGCCCGTGGAGCGCGCCATGCCCTGGGCAATGAAGCCCGCCCCCTGCTCGTGACGCGCAAGGACGTGACGGATGCGGCTCTTATAGAGGGCATTATAGATGGGGAGATTGGCCCCTCCGGGGATCCCCGCAACAATCCTCACGCCCTGTCTCTCCAAAGCTTCGATGATCATTTCAGCTCCGTTTTGCTTCATAATCCACTCCTTTTTCGGAATAAAAAAAGCCCCTGACGGTTTGCACCGCCAGGGGCTTACAGGTCACCTATGTCAGGACTTACCCGAGACCCGTCGGTGCAAACTGGTGCACGACGACGACAAGCACTACGACGACGAGCAGGAGGATATTGTCTATCAGATTCGTGGAACTTGCTTTCGGGGTCTCTTTGATCACGTCTACCTCACAAATTTTATAACAAAATAAGTATATAGGCGAATGCAGTTGAAGTCAAGATATTCTTGGAAAGCCCGTTGACCCGCGCCCCTGGAGGCATTTTATGAGGCAATCCGCCTGGCATTTTGTTATTGACAACTATACGACAAAGGATTATATTTGGTGATCGTAAATGACGTACGATCGTTAGGTATGATTGCAATGCAAGCTGGTCCGGTGCGGTTCTTCCATATCGTTTAGACTGAACGGGTGCATGCTCTGTTAGCCGTTACTGCCCGGTTAACAGATACACTTAATTTTACAGCGAGGAGAAATGATGTATTTCGGGGGTATAGACATCGGTTCGGTTGCCGCTAAATTTCTGATAATGGACGAATATGGAAAGGTTGTTGCTTATGTTGTTGAGAACACTATTCCGGATGTGGATCTGCTGAGTATGGAACTGAGAGAGAAGGCGCTTCGTCAGGCCCGGCTCCGCAAAGAAGACCTTCTGTGTATGTTCAGTACAGGGTACGGGCGCCACGTGGTATCCTTCGCAGAGAAAAATCTGACGGAGATTATCTGCCACGCAACCGGTGTTCACAAGCTGTTTCCGACCGTCAGGACAATAATAGATATCGGAGGGCAAGACAGCAAGGCCATCAGATTAGACGATACCGGTCGCATACTCAATTTTGCCATGAACTCAAAGTGCGCCGCAGGGACCGGCAGGTTTACGGAAGTCATGTCCAAGGCCCTGGGGATCGAATTTGAAAGGTGGGGTGAGGTTGTCGCTTCAGCCGGTGCAGCGAGGACCAAGATCAGCAACATATGTACAATCTTTGCCGAAAGTGAAGTGATCTCTAAAATCATGCAGAAGGTCCCTCTGAACCAGATATTGGCTGGCATCTGCGAATCCATCGTTGCCAGAGTATTTGAGACGATTAACCGGATGGGAGGGGTATTCCTTGATGTTGCCTTTACGGGGGGCGTGGCAAGGAATATGGGTATCAGACAAATCCTTGAGGAAAGGATAAAGGCGCCTCTTTGCATCCCGGAGATTCCTCAGAGTACCGGCGCATTAGGGGCTGCCTACCGCGCCAGGGACGAATATCTTAAATCGAAGCACATTCCGCCGGTTGCCGATGTACGCAAGGGAACCGGCGCAAACAAGTAACCGCACGAAACCGTTAGCCTGAAATCCTGAGCCGGAGATCTGCCGGCCGGTTCGGGGCACGCACAGTAAAAAACCCCGGCCCGCGTATTGCCATGATCTCATCTTCCGTCACTGCGATAAAACAGAAACGTGGACACCTGCCGCCGTTTGATCCACGGCAGAGACCCTTCTTTTGGATAAATTATTTTTTTCTTGACAGGGAATATTGTCTATGATTTATTAATATAATTAACGTCAGTTAGGTTATGCCCCATGTATCGATTATCTGATATACATCATGGTGCCGGATAGTGAAGTTAAATGATATGCGCGCTGCCCTATTGATTTGAGCGTCGGGTAGACCGGACTGAAGCGTTACACAGAGCTTAAGGAGGCAGATTGATAATGGAAAACAACGGCAAGAACTACTGGATAAGGCAGATTGAAACTGCGGATCGGCAAAAAATCAGGGAGATCCAGTCAGCCAAACTTCAAAGAATGGTCGATTATACCTCTGTCCACAGCCGGTTCTATAGCAGTAAATTCAAACACGAGAAGGTTTCAATCTCGAAAATCAAAACGGTGGAAGATATACAGAGACTGCCGTTTACCACCAGGGACGAAATCGTTGCGGATCAGGAAAGATACGGCGGGCTCGGAAGCCTGATGGCGACGAAATGGACAGACCCTGGCCAGACGATCGGCCTCACCGGGGTGAAGATCAGTTATTCTAACAGGCCTATAAGGATGGTCCTTTCACTGCACGACAGTGCTTTTCAGGGCAAGCTGGGTGCAAGGGGCCTGATAGGGGCAGGAATAACCGCAGCAGACTTCTTTTACCTTGCCGACTTTCCCCAGTTTAACCCCATATTCATGAATATGGGGCTTAGCTCGATCAATGCAGGATCAAAGGTCCTTTCGGTGGGTATGGAAAGGGCGGAAAGAAATGCAACAATATTCCCGAGGCTTTATCCGCCTGCTGCATATTTCATAAATCCGTCATATTCGAAATTCGTGGTTAACATCATTGAAAAAGAGGGAAAGAAGCTGCCCATCAGGACCGTGGTCGGCTGGGGTGAACCGGGATATTCCATACCCTCCGTCAGAGAACGGCACCAAGGAAAGTGGGCACAGGTCAGCAGCGAGCTCGATGTAAAGGTGTGCGATGCGTACGCGATGGTGGAACTGGGCATTCTGGGCTTTGAGTGCAGGCAGCAGACCGGATTGCACGCATTTGAGGACGGCTATATTTACGAGGTCGTCGATCCGCAGACCGGCTCCGTGTTGCCGGCAGGCGAAGAAGGCGAACTCGTTGTCACGCACCT
>MVRS01000164.1 GCA_002067975.1 Syntrophorhabdus sp. PtaU1.Bin058 | reverse complement strand
CTTTATAGTGGCACGTATATCAAATCTGTAACACCATTTGTTTTCTTGCTATTCCGGTAGTATCCGGGGTGGGATACGTGAATGCCTTTTTGGTTTCGAGCAAAGGAGGTGGATCATAATAAAACGGGCAGGTTAAACCCTGGAAGACTGCTTGCACGTTATACGCATCAGGTGTATCCGCCTCCATGTCCATAATATCATGAAAGGAGGTGAAAAAAGAGGAAGGTCAACAATGCTGAAAAGGTACCTGTTCTTAATTGTGCTGTTATGTATTGCCGTGCCTGTCTTGGCCGAGGAAAAGGCAAAAACGCAGGTCAGCGAAACAAAGGAAATGCAACTTGACAAGATTGTGGTAACTGCCACGAGAACGGAAAAGGAGATCGTGGATACGCCTGCATCTACGAGCGTGGTGACAAAAGAAGAGATCGAAGAGAGAAACATTCAGGCAATTGATCAGACGGTGAATGCGCTCCCCGGTGTCTTTGAGAGACGCGGTAAAGGGATTATGGATGTTCAGGCAGCCATCTCCCTGAGGGGCGTACCCGGACAACAACGGACATTAATCATGCTTGACGGCATTGCCCTTAACAGGGCATACGACGGCACCGTTGTATTCGGCGGATTGGCTTCCGAGGACCTGGAGAGGGTCGAGGTAGTCAGGGGTCCTTCGTCAAGCCTTTACGGCGGCTATGCCATGGGAGGGGTGGTCAATTTCATCACAAAGATGCCTGAGAAGCGAGAGATCACATTGAAGGGCGGTTACGGCTCCGACGACCTCTGGACTGCTTACGCCTCATACGGCGATAAGTTCGCCAAGAAAGTGAGCACCTTTTTAAGTTATGGCTATCGCAGCACGAGAGGCGATATTACCGACTACAATGTAGCAACGACTAAACCGGCCGCAGGCTATTCGGGGTGGAGTCCCACAACTACCAGATCCGGGAAAGTTGCTTACCTTGTAGGGGACAAGGGACGAAACGGCTGGTGGGACGAGAACATTACATTTAAGGCCGCATATGATATAACGAGCTTCTCGCGTTTTACGCTGGTATTTATGAGAAGCCTCTATGAATATAACTATGGGCCGCCGAATACTTACGTCTACAGAAACGGTCTGCCCGCATTCAGCGGCTTCGGTGTAAACGAGAATACGTTCATCGGGTTTCCCGGCGGCAAGAGCCAGGACATTTACAAGGTCGGGTATGAAACGGAGGTATCGGATACAAAGGTTAAATTCCTTGCGGCCTACAATAGGGGTTATAGCTGGTACAACTACTCTTACAGCACAGCGGCGGCCACAAAACTGAACGGCGGACCGGGTACCACAAGCATCAATCCCTCCGGGTCGTGGGATCTGGATCTCCAGGCCACGAGACCCCTGTTCGATAAACATTTTCTCACAATCGGAGGCGCTTATCGATACAACTGGACCTACAGCAAGGTGTATAACCTTGTCTATTGGAAGGACGAGAATTCTCTGAACGGATTTACCAGAGATGCAGGCGGAAGGGATATGACCTATGCGTTTTTCACACAGGCGGAAATACATCCTATCGATAAACTCACCGCATTCATAGGCTTCCGGGAAGACTGGTGGAGAGGCTTTGACGGTTATTCAAACTCGGTGGGAATCAATTCAAAACATTATCCTCATAACTCGGTCTCTTCTTTTAACCCCAAAGGTGCGCTTGTTTTTACCCCTTTCAAGAACACGGTGTTGCGTGCCTCTATCGGAAAGGCCTTCAGGCCCCCCACATTATATGAGCTGTACGGATCATATACAACAACAACGGGGAGAACATACTCGGGAAATCCCGGCCTGAAGCCGGAAACCGTTATATCCTGGGACATTGGTGCAGAGCAACAACTCTGGAAGGGCGGCGTACTCAAGACCACCTATTTTCAGAGCTATATAGACGACCTCATCTACGGCAGAACTGTTTCGGCAACCCTCACAGACAAGATCAACGTGGGCAAGGCAAAAATAAACGGTGTGGAATTGGGGTTTGAGCAGAAACTCGACATGGGGCTTAGGCTCTTTGGAAACTACACATGGAACGATGCGAGGATCGACAAATGCAGTATCAAACCGGAGATAGAGGGGAAAAGGCTTACTTATATGCCTGTTCAGATGTTTAATCTCGGCGGTACCTTTGTGCATAAATCCTGGACGGCGAGTGTGATCGGGCGATATGTTGGCAAGAGATACCAGGATGATGACAACAGCGACAGGGCCAACGGGGTCTATCAATCCTATGACCCGTTTTTCACGGCCGATGCCAAGGTGTCCTACCAGGTCACCTCGTCAGCGACCATCTCTGCATCGATGGACAACATTTTTGACAAGGAATACTACAGTTCTTATAAGGCACCGGGGAGAACGTGGTATGGGACGCTGACATTAAAATTTTAGAAAACAGGACGAAGTAACCTGTCCGTTGATGAAGAATTGGCCATGATCGGAGGCCTGATGGCTGCCTTGAAGAATACCGGTTACATGGTTCTTGTCCTTTTTTGCAGTACCAACCTTACGGCGAGGTAAGGGAAAAGGAAAAAGACCAGAATGGTAATCTTCAATAGACCAAGGCCGCAATAATTGATTAAATCGAAACTGGTCCTGGTCATCTCGAACCAATGTGATTGCACGCGGTACATCAAGTCACCGGCAAAGGCAAAGAAAAGAGACCAGAGTATCAGAAGCGCCAGGCCCAAAAAGAACGTCCTGATCAATATCTTAGCTAAACAACCAAAAAAGTCATTGCATTCCTCATTATCCATAGCCACCTCCAGGGCCATATGCTTTTGCCATCCCCGCAAAAACGCGAAATAAAGGCAGTGAGTCGATAGTGAATAGTCGAAAGACAAAATCCGGTCCTCTATTATGCCACGATGTATGAGCCGGTACCGACGGCAATCAGATCGTCCTGATCGTTATGCAACTCAATCCTTGTAACGGCAACCTTGTTCCCCGTCCTTAACGTATAGGCCGTAGCGACAAACCGCTTGCCGATGCCGGGACGCAAAAAATCAACACGCAGATCGATCGTGTTTACCCTCCCGAACCTCTCAAGTCTTGTCTCCAGGACCTCGCCTGATATCTTTTGCTGAACGCCCATAAACGCGGCCAGGCCGCCTGTAACATCGAGGACCGATGATATAGCTCCTCCGTGGAGCATCCCCCGCTTGTAGTGCCCCATCAATTCGTTGCGCATTTGAAGTGAGGCCCTCACGTGCTCATAGCTTATTGATTCAACCTTAAGACCGAGTACCCTGTTGAAGGGGATCCTCTCGTTGAACAGTTCGTTGATGGCGGAAACAAATCTTTCATCATTTGTGAAACTCTCCATTATCCCTCCTTGTTCAATGGTCCTTTAATCCCTCAGCCAAAATCTTCGCCAAACAGTAATGACCACGCGCTGCCGTATGCAACCTGATGTCGCGTTTCGACCGGCAGGTGTTTTAAGAAGTTCCTATGCTTATAGTCGTACTCAGCGATCCGGTTAAGGCGGTCTCCGCCCAGGTCCAGGGCTGATAAAAATCGCTTCGGATGGGCGATGATAAGGTCGCGCCATTCGGCCTTAAGGCCGCCATCGTCTGCCCATACGCGCGAATGCCGCTGGTTGCTGAGAGGATATATTGAACCGGCGTCTCCGAATGCGGTATCGAAATACAGATTTGGGAAACGCCCGATCAAGGCATCGACATATGCGGGCGTATAGCGGGAAGCGCGTTCGATATAGCGTATCTGGGCCAAATGGCACCAGATTACCCTGGCCTTTGGATACTGTTGCAGCATTGATTCAAGCGGGGCGAGCAGTTCATTTTCTACTTCATAGTGAATCTGGAACGGCATTCCTGTTTTTTCACTCAGACCGAACACCCGATGCCCGATCGGGCCGTCGATTGGAATGTTGACGTCGCGTTTTACCTCGCCGCGCTTTACCTGCCTGGGCGAAGGGTAGTGGCGGAATTCGAATTCGCCCAGAAGCATCATCTGTTTCTTTTGGACGGCAGCCTCCTGGGCATCTAAAAATTCGTCCGGAGCCTCCGTCAGGGCAGGAGGTTGTCCGCCGTTTCCCACAGGGATAAAACGGTCAGGATAACCGGCAAGCAGTTTTTCCGACAGGTTGTCGAACCGCACCCCTTTCTTAAACCGGCCCTCGCCGATGTCTGCGGAAAGCGCCATCAGCCCGATATTAAGGCGATCCATGTTTTTTGCAATGTAATCAATGTCCAGCTTCGTGGAATTGCATGAACTTTCTATATCGATATAAGGCAACCCGCCGGCGGCCAGGATCTTCTTCAAGCGATGCGCATACCCTGTTTTCAATTGCGGAAAATCGACTATATTTCCGGCCTTCCCAACCCCCGGCAGAAAGGTAAGAAAAGGAAACGCACAGAATGCCTTTAGTAAATCGCGTCTATTGATCATGCAGGTCGTCTCCTGTAACCTTGTCGTTCTTCCTCTAAGAGTAAACTAAATAGTGCCCACATCAGCAAGTTTTTGCGACATACATAGGCTTATTATCATTGAGACGCAGCCAACCCTTGACGATGCGGTAGATGACCCAGATGCCGTCGGCAATGAGCACGGGCCAACCGATAACGATCAGCAGCGTTAATCCCCCCAACGCACCCCAGAGCAAGCCGAACCAAAAGGTCCTGATCTGCCATCGGAAATGACTTTCCAGAAATGTCCCTGCCACGTCATCCTTCTTGATGTAGTTTATCACGATCGCAACGATTGCCGATATGCCGATGAAATACGATGCTGCGTACAGCGCATAGATAACCGTGGTGAGAGTCTTCGCTGATTTTTCAGTCTCTTCAGTTACTATGTTTTCCATGTAATGTCTCCTCCTTTTTTAATGCAGCGATTCGGGGGAAAAGAGATTTTCCATCAGGATCAGCGCACTCCGATCTTCAGAAGGTATTTATTGTGCAGTCTTGTCAGCAGGACGAGCGCAACGACCGAGCCTATCAGGCACCAGAACATATCGCTTTGCGTGTCCCAGATGTAACCCTGTGTCCCGAGGAATGCCTCGGTGTCGGTGGGATTTGAAAGGGAAGCGAGCCATTCAATGATCTCGTATAATGCCGAAAAGGCAAGGGGTACGGCGACGGATATAAAACCAAGCCACTTGCCGCGCTTAAGCGGGGATGTGCGCAGCAAAATTTCACGTGTATATATCGCCGGGCCGAAACCCTGCATGAAATGCCCGATCTTATCATAATTGTTGCGCGTCCAGCCGAACCAGTCCTCCATCCAGAAACCCAGCGGCACCTTGGCATAAGAGTAGTGGCCGCCCAACATGAGGATCATGGAGTGGATTGCGATGATGGTGTAGGTAAGATTGCTCAGCGGAAACCTCCTGTACGTCAGCAGCATGACCGGAAAGGCGATCATGCACGGGAAGGTTTCCAGGACCCAGGTAAGACGGGTGTCGTGTGGGTTAATCCCGGACCAGACCCAAAAGGCCAATACTATAATCAATAATATGACGGGATAC
>MVRS01000163.1 GCA_002067975.1 Syntrophorhabdus sp. PtaU1.Bin058 | reverse complement strand
AGATAGGGGCAGTCGATAGTAGATAGTGAATAGTAAACAGTCCAAAAAGATAAAGGGCCTTCCAATCAGTCGGAAGGCCCTTCTGTATCGCCCCGGTAGGTCGGCTAAGAAGATGAGGGGGAGTGGTGACCCCCCGAAGTTCACGAAGATCAGTGACACTTGCTTTGTGTTGCCACTTTTTTCGCGTACCGGCAAGAGGAGAGATAGTTTTTTTTTACTCGGTCGAATCTGTTTCTACTGTATCGGTTCCATTTTTAAGATGACCAATCAATCCTGTCACCGTTTTTTCAACTGCTAAGGTGATTTCTTCATGCAGTAGCTTTCCATTATCGGCTTCCAGTTGCTCGAACTTACACGGACGGTTGAAATCACTCGATTTATAGGAGACTCTTTTTTGCCACAATACATTTTGTGTCGAATCTACCATTTGAGCAATAGTATCGGTTTGTAAACCTGCGCCGTCTGACACCATTACAAGAGATTTGATTGATAAAAAACACCCGGATGGATTTTGGTAGTCATCGCTTACCGCATTGGGTTCTATGATTATTCTCGGCCAGTCGGGAAAGTTTTTCGGAAGCCTTTCCGAGAATTCTTTATGTACAACCCCTGTAAAATCGGGCAGATTGTATTTGTTCTGCATTTCCTTTCCTGCGCTTGTCATCATTGAGGATTTTACGGAAGCATACAGGCCGCCCCCTATGCCTCCGCCAATGGCTCCAAATAACATGAACGGTACTGCAATTGCCGTCGAAGCTACCTTGGAACCGGTCGTTTCTTTCATATATCCTGGGAACTCATACCTGACAAGATTAATTTGGTCTATAGACTGTAGATCCTTTCTCGCGAGC
The DNA here is from genome assembly GCA_002067975.1 of Syntrophorhabdus sp. PtaU1.Bin058. Classification (GTDB taxonomy): domain Bacteria; phylum Desulfobacterota; class Syntrophorhabdia; order Syntrophorhabdales; family Syntrophorhabdaceae; genus UBA5609. The sequence goes on along the minus strand of MVRS01000163.1, from coordinate 9,649 downwards.
GTCTTATCCGGTGAAGATGCACATCCATGAAGAACAATTGCCAGAAGCACGGCAATTGCGCATAAACCTTTTTTTGTAACGGCCATTCCTGCCCCCCCTTATTAATTTGATTGGCTCATCTGCTAATACCTTTGTGTTGCCATTGATTCCCCTTTAATGTTTTCGGCTGGTTGCGCCTTGTTCTCATTGTCATGATGAATTAGCGTAACAACTTTTTCCACCTTGTCATCCGTGGTGTAGGTTACTTCATAAGCTACTTTTTCACCGGTAAAAATGGATTCAGTTGGCGTGCCTACCACTTCCCATAAACCAAGAGTAAATACATCCGCTGCTCCGTGCCAAAAGGCTCGCCCAACCTTTGCGCCCTTGCTGTAACCCTGAACGAAGGAGAATACATCAACCCGTTTGCCATCCCTCGTTTCGGTCGATTTCGGTTGCCCTATCTCTGCCAATACAAGGCTGCGCGGAGTGCCGACAGCGAGGATATTAAGATTCTTCTTGTCTGGTTGTTTTGCAGCCATATATACCGAACACCCATTGCCGGCCGCCAAAACCAACACCAATACAGATGTGACTACAATCCATGGCAGAACCCTACGTGTTTTTTTAACTCCAGCTAATACAATTTTCATAAATTCCTCCCTATATTGCGTTATTTTTTTAATGACATGGTATGCTCTTTGCGGGGCATAAAATATTTTCAATAATAATTCTAAATAGAAACCGTGTATATGTTTATGTGACGAAGGCGCCAAAAAATGTGACGAACAATGTGAGGGCGCCGGATATCCTACTGCCCTGGAAAGAACGGGGACATTGGTTCAGATCGGTTACCTCTTGTGGCCTCCTGCTGCTGACGAACCAACGCCCCCTCTTGTTTCCGGGAAAACTTATTCCTTGTACTTGTTTTATACATCCAGTATCGAGTGACCAGTATCGAGTAACGAGTATCCGGGGTGTATAGATCAGTGTTTATCTTATAGGCGGAGTTGGTTGATGGGGCCGGTTTGTTGTGCCCGGTTGTGCCTGTTGCTTCGATCTTGACTCGCTCAGCAAGACCGTTATCGTCTCATTGCCACGAACCATGACGATCGAATCATGTCTGATCTCCTTGAGTGTAAATCCGCTCAGTGTTTCGTTTATCCGGAGTACGTTCAATCTCTTTCCCCTGCCTGGTGTGCTGCGGGGGGCCTTTTTGTCTTCCATATAGACGAGGCTTGTGTCCTCCGTTATCAATACGCCGTATAGTACGAATTCCGGCTTCGGCAAGGGCTTTGCATCCTTCTTTTCTACGGGGATCCTCCTTTCGGGATGGAACAGGTTCTGTTCGGCTACGACCGCGTAATCAAGTACATTCAGCGTTACAGGCTGCGCTGCCTCTTTGGCCTCAACGCCGGCTACGTCTTTTCCGGTTGCGTTTTTTGATGCGGGCAGGATATCACCGCCTCCTCTCGTGAAAGGAGGCAGTACGATATAATATCCGAATAAGAGGGCGGCGCACAAAAGCGCTGCGTTCAATACGGTAATACTTCTCGCGAGGTATCCGGTCATTTCTTTTCCCCTGACAGGGCGGTGATCTCCAGTTTTACCGACAGTGCTTTCGGCTCGTTCAATGCCTTGACCCTGATGTCGATCTCCTTTACGACCAGGTATGGGGTGCGTGTCTCCATGGCATACAGGATATCGCCGAGCGTCCGTGCGTCAGGCAGTGAGGCATCGATACTTGCGGCTATCACCGTAAGCCTCCCCAGCGCCCCTGGTTTTCCTGCCCGTTCGCTCAGGATCGTTCCCCCTCTGCCGGTTATGATACCCTTCACCGTTTCGAGCAGCGCCGCAGTTGAAATGGAAGATGTCTTCCCGTCAAACAGTTTTGAATTGTCCGCCTTCCTCGTCTCTATCAACAGGTCCAGTTTCTTCTGCATTGCCGGTTTTTGAGCGATCAGCGCCATCTGTTTTTGAAAGGTCTTTATCCTTATCGCTCGTTCTTCTCTGACCGATGCGATCCCGGCCTTCACGGCGAGATAGCCGTACCGGTAAGCAACGGCTATCAACAGGGCCGCCATGAGCAATATCAGGAAGGTCAATGTCCTATTTTTTAGTGTTCCCAACGGGCTCCTCCTTTTTCACCCCGTCATTCCTGATCTCCATCCTTATGCTGAACCTGTCGGACTGTGTCCTTGTATCCCTGAATGTCGGGGAGGCGAATTCTGCCTTTCCGAAGTATTTCGATGCCTCGAGCTTAGAGAGAAGCTCGGTAGCCGCCCTTGCGTAGCCCTCTATCTCGACGGCGGCCCCGGTGATCCTGACCCTTGTCAGCCATGCCGTCTTCGGGAGTATCGTTGTCAGTTCCCTGAGGATATTGATTGACATGGGCCTGTTTTCTTTGAAGCCGCTTATTGCAGCAACCTCGCTGTCTACGTCCTTTATCCTCTTGCCAAGCGCATCGACCTCTTTGACAATGCCCTTCCTTGCAATGATCTGCTGCTCGATGGCCTCGACGTTTTTCCGTTCCAGTGAAAGAGGGGCGACCAGGTATATGATCCACAGGACAACGATGGACAATAAGAGCAGCACGGTCAATGCAACGGGCGTTCCGACATGTTCACGGCGTCCCTTCGTGAGGAGGTCGAACCCCTTTGCTTTCGGCGAGAGCGATTCGATGACCCCGCCGGTAGCAGCATAGGAGATGCCGTCTGCCTGTCCCGGCATAAGAAGGTGTTTGCCTTTTTCGTCGAGGCGGACAACCGGCAGATTCGTTTTCGACATGAGCGCCTCCGCGACGTTGTTGTTGTGATCGTTCGTAAGCACCGCAATGTGCGGTGATGCGCCGTATTGCCTCACCGCATCGATAAAGGGCAGGATCTCCTGTGAGATTGTCTCTATGCGCGACGCCTCGCCGGCACCAGTCTCGCCGGCATCACGGAACCTCCCGCCGAATGTACGGTACACAACGTTGTCGAGGTATAAGGCCCCCTCGTATCCATCGTCATCGATCCCGAGAAAGATCGGGGCATTTCCCGTGCCGATGTATCCGCAAAGGGCCCCGATACCGGAAAGGCCGATCCCCACCCGGTTTACGCTGATACCTTTTTCCCTGAGCGCATCGCAGTATTCGTTTACGGTCTCTGCCTTTGCCGCTGCAATGACCAGGACGATCTTCCCGAAATCTTTATCTTCCTTGAGCACTCTGAAGTCGTACAACGCCTCTTCAGGATGAAGGGGCATCAGCCTGTCGAACTCATATGCAATGACGTTTGTGATCTCTTCCATTACCGTCGAAGGGAACTCCGTTGTCTTTATGATCGTCCATGCCCTCGGGATGCTCAAGGTGACCTCCGGCCCCGTTGCCCCCAGTTCCTCCAGAGCAAGCACAGCCATAGATGCCAGTTCCTTCGGGTGAGGGTATGAATGTTCTCCGGACGGAAAGCGTTTCGTTCCTTGTACCTTTATCCCGGCTATGGAGCCCGATCCGTAACCGACCGACAGGCCGTGTTGCTCAATGGCGAGGCAGATGTTTTTCCTGGGAGATATCCGTTTATCGGCGGCGCTGAAGGAAAGGATATTCCACAATGGTTTCCATGCGGACCTGATCCTTGACGCCGAAGAGAGGGTGATCGATATATACCGTTTAATTGTTGTTGTCTTCATCTTTCTTTCGTGACGGCGCCGGACTTTTATAATACAGGTATTCGGCGCTGTTGTTTATGCTGATGAATACGGTTGCTATGATGCGGTAGCCGGTCTTTTCATCGGTGGTATATCCCGTGGCATCAATAGTAACGGTGCCGGTATCCCCGGCAAAGATATAGGGTGCTATGACGTTGTAAGCATTCCCGAGCACCTGCTGTATATCCTGCGTGGTGAGCATTGTTCTATCCCGCCGGTAGTCTGCTATCCTGTCAGCTGCGTCCTGGGTCATGCCGGGGAGCGTCTTCAACACCTCTTTCGGCGCTGCATTCAGGTTGATCCTGTTGTTCTTCGTGAAGACCGTGAGAAGATCTACGGCGCCCTTTTTATCCGTCGTGCCGTAGAGTATCTCAGGCGTCACGCCTTTAACGAGCAGGAGTTCATCAAGGGCATCAAAGTCTGCATTCTTTGCATTATACGGATTCGGCAGCGATTGGTAATAATCGCTTTCAGCGCCGTGGAGCCTGTGCAGTTCATCCTTGTCTTTCCAGTCCATGATGGAATCGGCGATGACATCCGCGTCGCCGTCCTTGGCCCCGAGCTCTAAAAAGATATTTTTCAGCAATATCCCGGATGCGGCGTTGACGTCGATCTTGCCCGATTCGTCGATGATCCTCACGATATAGTGCCCGTCGCCGACCCGGCCGCTGTACGGCGTCCGGTCCGTCTTCCATATGTCACTATCTTTATTGTTCAGGTTTTTTCTCCGGTAGATGATCTCCGCGATCGCCCGTTCAACCCCGGCTTCGGCGCAGTATCGCTGTTTCATCCTCTCTATGAAAGATATAGTTGAATGCGTTTCCGTCCTTGTGAGGAGTGCAAAGGAAAAGACGATTGCCGTCAGGATCGTCAATACCCACAACACGAGGAGGAGTGCAATGCCTCTCTGTGATGCAAGGTGCCGGATGTGTTTACTGCGGACCATTTACAATGAAAGTCTCTTGTTGACCGCTTGGCCGACCCTGACCGGTATGATCACGGAGAGTCTTCTTGCCCCGGCAATAAGGTTCAGCCGTATCATGGCGGGGATGACCTTGTTATCCGTCCACTGTTCGACCCACGTCCCTTTTTCTTCTGCCGGTTCCTTAAGAAAGTACTCAAAATAGATCCTGTCATAGAGGACAAAAAGCCTTGTCGTGTTTTCGTTTTTCATGCCGATCATCTTCTCGGCAATGCGCAGGAACTGCTTTCCGTCGCCGTCCGATTCGATCTTGTATTGCACCACGACATAGCCTCCCTTGCTGTTCCACAGGGAACGGCCGGCAGAGAACAGAAGCGACGTGGAGTCCCCCTTGAATATATATCCTTTGTCCGTCACGGGATCGCTGCCTTGAAGGGCAACGGGCAGGAAAGACTGTATCTGGGAATCGACAATGTTCAGGGAGGCTCTGAACCTTTCAAGGGATTCTATATGCTTTTCCCCTGAATCGACGGAGCGTGACGCAAGGCTCATCGCGCCGCCCGTGATCGCGACGATAAGGCTTATCATTGACAGAACGATGATAAGCTCAAGGAGCGTGTGGCCTGCCGTTCCCCGGCTCCACCTGTAGAAGGGATTGCCCGGCCTGCCGGGACTACGGACAGGAGATGGCGGCGGTTTCACAGCGGTCGCTTGTCGTGCTGTACGATCCGGTCGGGCACTGGGGCGACATACGGCAGCGGGAGATGTCCGGATCCCAGGTGTAGCCGCTTCCGCAGTCTGTTGTACTGTCTGTATAGCAGGTATCATATTTAGTACTGAGAGTACCGCCGGACGGGCATGATGCCTTTTGACTACATCCTGAGGCTCCGGAACCAATAGCGAATGACCACCCCGTGTCACACGAAGGAATATACGAATGGTAACAGACGTCATTGTCGCCGTCGAAATTGCCTTGCGAACATGTCGCGCGTGCAACACAGATTGCTCCGTTCCATGAATAACCGATAGGACAGTTGCACGGGATCTTTGCACTGCATGAGCCGGTGCGTGTGCAGTTATGGCTGCCGTCACATGTGTTCTCTGCACCATAGGGACAGGTGTAAACTTCGCTGCCCGATACGGGATCAGGTTTCGATGTGCACGCCGTTGTCTGAGAACAGTTGTTTGCGCAGGTATCATAATCCGCGTATGTATGCCCGTTGCTCCATCCGCCGCTCTCCGTATCATCCAGACTGCATATGTAGGAATACGTACAGGCAGCCTCGCAGCGGTTATTTGCCGTCGAGTACAGTCCTCCCGCCGGGCAGGACGGCGCAGCCTCGCATCGATCCTGCGTGACTGCGTAGATATAGCCGTCGTGACAGCGCTTGTTGACGGGCTTCTGACAGCGGTCGCGCGATGTATCATACGATCCGGCGGAACAGACCGGCGGGGCCTCGCAGCGGGACTGTTCCGGAACATAGGTGTATCCTGAGGGGCAAATGAACAGGATGTCATGAACGCATAGATCGTATTGCGCATCCAACGTTCCGCCAGGGCAGCCGGCAAGTCGATGACATGTGCCGCCTTCCAGGGTAAACCCGGAAGGACAGACCGGGCCCGTACAGGCGTATACGGCTGTCATGACATGATCTGAAATTACCTTATAAAAGATATAGTTTGTCGCCGCCCCTATCGAAACCCCGTCCACCTTCACATCCGCCAGCGTGTAGCCGGCCTTTGAGCCGATAGTAAAGGTAATATTGTCCCCGTATTGGACCTCTATTCTTCCGGACGGGGATATGCCGTTTTCGTCCGGCGATGACGATGCATTAATGGTAAAGGTCTTTTTTGAGAAATTAGCGGTAACGTTTTTCGAGGAGTCCATTGTTATTGTACAATCCCCCGTGCCGGTACATGCGCCGGACCATCCTGTAAAATTATAGGATGTATCAGGTGTCGCAATAAGTGTAACCAGAGTGCCGTAACTGTACGTCGCAAGGCAGGAGGAGCCGCAGTATATGTCCTCGTTTGTGCTTGTGACCATACCCCCTGCGGTATCGTTCAGGACGACATTAAGGGGCCATGCCTTGAAGACAAAACTCTTTGACAGGCGGTTGCCGACTTCGTCATATTCGTACAATACGCCGCCCGTATTAGGGTCTTCCATCGCCGTCAGCCGGTTCAGATCATCATAGGTATAATGGATCGTTTCGGCGAAAGAGGGGACAGCATTGAAGCCTGTGCCGATTAAAACAAGTGCGGCGGACAACCACACAATCAGTTTAAAGTTCATTTGTCGTCTCTCTGTCATTGTTTCTCCTTTCTTGTTTTGTGAGTATGCGCAGGCACGATGCCCATCTTTATCTCCTGGCCATCCTTGCCGGCTTCTCGTAGATTACAATCCCGGGGCAGGTCACCGCGAGCAAGAACAACGCATAGAAGGCATAAGCTGTTCGGTCGGACATTGCTGTATTGATAGTCAGAGCAAGTATCGCGAATATCAGCAGAAAATAATAAACGATTGTGCCGATGACAACGAAGATGAAAAAGGCATATATCCTTTTCTTTAGTGAAAGTTACTTTTTCTTCTTCAGCGACCAGGATGCCCGGCGGTGTCTCACATAACGACAAAGCTCGCCTGCCGTTATGGAGCGCAGCGAAATAGCGGTCAGATGGAGCGTTTTGTCAGGAGAAATGGTACACCACTTTGACATATATAAACACCAGTAAGGATGACAACTGAGCCGATTATTTGACTAAAATTAGGTTCTTCTTTCAAAATTAACAATGCTAAAGTTACTGTTATTATAGGAACTAAATTTATAAAACTGGATGCTTTGGATGCTCCAATTTTTTTTATACCTTCATTAAAAAAGACATATGAAAGAACGGATGCACCAATAGACAAGATTGACAAACAAAGGATATCTATAATTGAAAAACTCCAATGTAAATTATTCGCTTTATTGTCAAACAGAAGCCAAGGAAGTAATACAATACTGCCATACATAAAAATGTAAAATAGCTTAAGATTTTGTGAGGAAAATGAAAAACTAAATTTTTTCAGAAGCACATTATACAGGCCAAAGCATAATGTACCAAAAATCAACATGATGTCTCCTGAATTATAGCTTGATTTTAGTATTATTGATAAATCACACTTTGTGACAATGATAACAACACCAATATATGCGACAATAAATCCAACGGCATTTGTTATGTCAAATTTCTCTTCTTTTATCAATACTGATAAAGCTAAAGTAACCAAAGGTATTGTAGACTCAATCAACCCGGCATTAAAAGCAGTGCTAAGATTTAATCCCTGAAAATAAAAGTAATAACAAAGAGCAATACCAACAATACCTAAGATGGCTAATTTTATATGCTCGTAAAATGAAACCTTGAATTGTTCTTTATTTTGGATGAAAAGCATAGTGCATAAAATAAGAGTTGCTATAAAAAATCTTAAAAAGGTTACTTGTGAAGGGGTTATCGTTTCGAGCAATATCTTACCTGCTATAGCAGATACACCCCAAAATATAGCTGAAAAAGTTAGTTTAACATACACTGATCGCATTTTCGCATTCTACCGTTTCAATCTTTAAATTAGGTCGTAAGTCAAGTATCCAGGAGTAATTCCGAGAGATTTCCATGAGAAATTTATCATATCTTTTAACAAATAGATTAATGAGGTCGTCTATATCTGATGCAGAGATATTATCAATATTATTTGCCATCTTAATAATAAAATCACGAGTAATAGACTGAAGGTTACTTACGATAAGCTCGAAATTTAGTTCTAATTCCAGCCAATTAATCTCATGCTCATCCCAAAATTTTTCTATTTTTATTCTATCTCTGATTAAACGAATAAGCCTATCTTCAACTCTTATCGAAGGAAATGATTTATTTATATTGTTCATGATTGAATATAATATATCTACTTGTTTATCAAGAAAGGGATAATTGTAAATATCCCAATGTGTATCTCTTTTTTCGTGATCATCCTTAACCGAACCAATGTCCCCTTCTTATTTTCTGAAGCCGATAAAGTGTGCTCACTCTTATATTTTTCATAAGGGTTTTTACTTTTAGAATAAGATAGCCCGATAGAAAAAACGGGTACAGAGTTATGTGACGAAATTGCCGGAAAATGTGACGGACAGTAAAAAAGGGGTTAGTATCTGTTATGGAAAAAGGGGCCTTGCAGTATTAAGCCGGAGTTTAAGAGTTATTTAATTTCTTAAGAATGTTTCCATCCTTTTTACTTTTAAGGGCCTTATTTTCTTATTCTTACTTTATGCCTCCGTATAACTCTTTGTCATTTTTTGTTTCTCAGTAGGTAAAAACATGCACAGCCGATGATGATAATGCCTGTAGGGAAATAAATACAATGGTAACGAAAGTTTTCGGCATATATGCGTTCTTTTTCCTCCCGAGGTGTATTAGGCTTCCAGTTAAGAGTAGGGATTGATGTCAAAGAAATGATGATTAAAATGACTGTAGCAATCAATACTATTATTTGTTTCTTATTCATATGTGTTACCTCGCAACTCAATATCTGGTATTTGAAATGTGCACGTTTCCTACCTGGACTTACTTTTCATACATCATGGACAACCTTTAAGTTCATTTATATTACTGATAACAACATCTTCTCTATATCTCAACAATTCATTTCGAACAATGAGGTCAAGTTCTCTCTTCAGGAGGACATTGTCAATATAGTCTAATTCTTTATTGTAAGCTTTTAATTCCATATTGTTTAATGTACCTTGCAGAAGAATACCGCCTTGGGTTGCGTGAATACCTTCATGATATTTGATAGACTCTTGGATGACTGGATTAAAGCTTCTATAAGTTGGACCATAGAACGTAACAAAGGGGCCGTAGGTTTTGGCAAACATTCCTCTTGGATCATTTTTCACTTGCACCTCAAACTGAACGGGATAGTTAGGGACATAATGGTCGATTCCATCGAACCACAGTCCCCACGGATCTATTCCCATCACCGGATTATTCCCCACGTAGGCATACAAATTGACATCCCCGCCCTCA
>MVRS01000162.1 GCA_002067975.1 Syntrophorhabdus sp. PtaU1.Bin058 | reverse complement strand
CGACAACCTCTACACCAACCAGCACGGGAAGCTGGTCACGAAGGTCACCTGGGAGGTGATCCACTTCGAGCGGGCGAAGGCCAAGAAGAAGGGGAAGTACCACCACATCGAGCTCCCCCACCCCTGGACCGGGAAGGAGTTGAAGGAGATCGAGGAGCAGGTGCTTGCCGAGAAGAGAAGCGGGGCCCATACCCCCTCCTGGGACGATATCGAGGTAGGCCACATACTTCCTCCCCTCGTGAAGGGACCCGTCACGATGACCGACGAGATCGCCTTCCTGATCGGAGGGGGTGCACCCATACCGAGGCTCACCGCCCATGCCGTGGCGCTTACCTTCTACCGCCGCCACCCCGCATGGGCCTTCCGTGACCCGGTGAGCTGCGGTCTGGAGCCCATCTACGCGGTCCACTACAACCGGGAGGCTGCAAAGGCACAGGGGCTGCCCTACCAGTATGACGTGGGCTTCCAGAGGAACGCCTGGCAGATCCACCTCCTGACCAACTTCACCGGGGACGAAGGCTGGCTCAAGAAGAGCTCCTGCGAGTTCCGGAGGTTTGTCTACTTCTCGGACGTGGTCTGGCTTAAGGGGACTGTAACGGATAAGTTCATCGACGATGAGAACGAGTGCTGTGTGAAGATAGAGACCACAGCGACCAACCAGAGGGGGGAAGAGGTGATGCCCGGATACGGGATTGTGGCGCTCCCCTCGAAGAAGCGGGGCTATGACCCGCTTGCGGGGAGACTGGGGGGGCGTAAGTAGCAGTTTATTGTTTATGAGGAGGTGGATGAGTAATGGGAACAGGAAAGATCCTCGTCTTTAATCCTACAGGGACAAAGAGCGGAAAAGAAAAGGTGGGGGCACCCCGCCTATCGGGTATAGAGGGGAAACGCATCGGCGTGGTCTGGAACGGAAAACTCGGGGGAGACGTTTTTCTCAGCAGGGTTTCCGAGGTGCTTGCAGAACGTTTCGGCGTAACGGTCGTGGAGAGGGTAGATGACCGTGGAGACACCAACAGGGTAATAGAGCAGGCGGTGGTCAACCGCTTTGTGGCGACCTGTGATGCTGCGATCATCGGCACCGGCGACTGAGGGGGCTGCTCACTCTGGTGTATCCAGAGCGCCATGGAGTTGGAGAAAAGAGGGCTGCCCACAACAACGATCTGTACAACAAATTTTTCGGCACTCCTGAAAACAACCGCAAAGGCAAAGGGCCTTGTCGATATGCCCCTTGTCATAGTAACACACCCCATTGCATTAAATGATAATGCCGCTATCAGGAAAAAGGCTGACGGGGCCATAGAAGACGTGGTCCGCACCCTTGTCACGGCAGACGCCAGGACGGCGGCAAAAGGAGGTCGCTGATGGAGCCAGGCGGAATGATCGAAGGGCTTATGGACGGTGCCATTGATTTTCACGTCCATCCCGGCCCTGACCCTTATCACAAACGGAGATTGAACGTTCTCGATCTTGCCCTTCAGGCAAAGGCCATGGGCATGAGGGCCATTGTGGCGAAGAACCACCAGTTCTGCACGGCCAACCTTGCGGCCCTTGTTAATGAGATGGTCCCCGGTTTTCTCATGATAGGCAGTCTCTGCCTGAACAGGGAGACAGGGGGGATCAATCCGGATGTTGTCGAGGCTGCAATCAAGGGAGGGACTAAGGTCATCTGGATGCCCACCAGCTCTTCCACGATGGACAGCAAGGTCAAACCCGGCATCCCGCTCCTCGACGATAAGGAGAAGCTCCTGCCGGCAGTAACGACGATCCTCGAACTCATCAAGGCCCACGACATAGTCCTCGGAACGGGCCACGTGTCGTTGAAAGAGATATACGCCCTCACCGCCGGAGCAAAGAGGATAGGGGCCAGGATCACTATCACACACCCCATGACGACAGGTTTCGGCTGCACGCTTACCGTTGAACAACAGAAGGAGCTGGTTGCCATGGGTGCCGTTATCGAGCATTCTTTCGTGGCCTGCATGCCGGTCCTCGGAGGGATGAACCCGAAGCTCATGGTCGATTGTATTAAAACGCTCGGTGCAGAAAATTGTATCCTGGATACCGATATGGGGCAGAATGCCAACCCCTCTCCCCCGGAGGCCTTCAGGTCCATGGTGGGAACCATGCTCCAGTTCGGTCTTTCCGGGGAGGAGATGGAACAATTGATAAAGGTGAACCCGGCGCGGCTCCTCGGCCTTGAAACGGAGAGATGATCATGACAGACCTGAAAAAGATGAACATACAGACCCTTGAAGTGCCTGATGATCCCGAAGAGGTATACGAGCTCTTTTACGAACGCGGATGGACCGACGGACTGCCGGTTATCCCTCCCACGGAAGAACGGATCGCGAAGATGCTTACCGGGACAAAGAAGGAGGCATCTCACGTGCTGGGGACCCTCCCTCCCTCGGGAAACGACGCCACTGTGGGTCATGTGGCTATCAACGCAGTGATGGCGGGCTGCCTTCCCGAATATATGCCCGTGCTCATTGCCGCGGTACAGGCGCTGGCGGAACCGGACCTCGGGCTGCATAACCTTCAGGCCACAACACACCCCGTAGCGCCCCTGGTGATCGTTAACGGGCCCATACGGCAGCGGATCAATATGAATTCAGGGTGCAACCTCTTTGGTCCTGCCAACAGGGCCAATGCAACGATAGGCCGCGCCGTACGACTCATCCTTCTCAATATCGGCGGCGCCCTTCCGGGTGCGCTCGATCTCTCCACGCATGGACAGCCGAGCAAGTATTCCTTCTGCATCGCCGAGAACGAAGAAGAGAGCCCCTGGGAGCCTTTGCATGTCGAGATGGGATTCGACAGGTCTGTAAGCACGGTAACGGTCAACGGCGTCGAAAGCCCCCACAACATCAACGATCATACTGCAGAAGACGCTGAAAACCTCTTGACGACCATAGCCGCATCGATGTCGACCCAGGGCAACAACAACGTCCTTTACCAGGACGGGGAACCGCTTCTTGTCCCCGCGCCGGAACACGCACGTATCCTTGCGGGGAGCGGCTTCTCAAAGGCGCAGGTGAAACAGTACCTCTATGAGAACGCCCGTATCCCGAAGAAGGCGTTCTCCAGAAAACATCGGGAGATGCAGTTCCCGAACTTTGCAGACGATGACTTTATCCCCGTGTTGCGGCGGCCTGAGAACCTGATGGTTATTGTCGCAGGAGGGGCGGGCAAGCATACCCTCTTCTGCCCCAATTATGTGATCCGCAGCCATGCGGTGACGAAGGTGATAGAGCAGGAATAGCGTTATGGATAAACAGCAGATCAGTATATCGCTCCCGCAGCGCCCCTGGTATGGGGATACGCGTTGCGAGATAGGTTTCCCGGGAGACTGGGACGTGACTATCTGTGCAATGCCGGGCCAGGACATGACAAGACTTACCGGAGAGGGGATGAAGGCCGCCTTTGACCGGCCCATCGGGACGCCCCGTATTTCAGAGCTTGCGAAAGGCAGGCGGGAAGCGGCTATCGTCTTTGACGACCTGAGCAGGCCAACGAGGGTGAGCGAGCTCCTCCCTTATATACTGGCAGGGCTTAAAGAAGCGGGCATCAGGGACAACTCGATCAGGTTTATCGCCGGTATCGGGATGCACGGCGCCATGAAGGTTATGGACTTTGAAAAAAAACTGGGGAGAAAAACGGTACAGAGGTTCGATGTCTTTAACCACAATCCTTACGAGAACTGTACCTATGTGGGTGAGACATCCCGCGGCACCCCCGTCTACATAAACAGCGAGGTAATGAGCTGCGACCTCAAGATCCTTGTGGGAGGGATCGTGCCCCACCCGACAGCCGGTTTTGGAGGCGGGGCGAAGCTCATGGTCGGTATTTCTCACATCGACACAATCTACGGCAATCATCACGGTGTCGGCGGCCGCAGCGCCCCCACACCGGAAAACCCGATGGGCAGGCTTCACCCCACGCTCCGCTGCGGAAACATCGAGGGGAACGTGCTCCGTGCCGATCTCGAAGAGATGGCCAGGATGGCGGGCATCGATTGTATCGTCAATGCCGTCTTCAACATAAAGCGGGAAACCGTCGGCCTTTTCGTGGGAGACGTAGTTGCCGCCCACAGGGCAGGATCGGAAATGGCCGAAAAGGTCTACGCCACACGATCGGACGGCGGTTTCGACGTGCTCGTGCTGAACGCCTACAGCAAGGCAACTGAGGCAGGGGTAACGTTTCATTGCCTCAAGCTCCTGAAAAAGGAAGGGGGCGATGTCGTGCTTATCTGCAACGTGCCCGAAGGCCAGATCTGCCATTATACGGCAAGGAGTTTCGGCAAGGAAAGGGGCGGTCGTCTCTGGGGGCCCCGCAAGACCCTGCCGCCCCAGGTGAAAAGACTGATCATGGTAGGGCCCAATATCGGCAGGGCCTGTCTTGACTGGATCGGACCTGTTGACGAAGTCGTTCGGGTGAAACGCTGGCCCGCAGCGCTGGAGCTGCTCAAAAAGCAGCACGGAAAAACCTCGAAGGTCGGGGTCGTGCCGGACGCCACGATCCAGTATTTCCCGGGATGGGAGTAATACGGTAGCAAGTATATGCCTCCCGCATCGGGCGGCAAAAAAACAAGGAGGGTGTTGTATGACAACAACAAGATGTTTGAAGATGCTGTTTTTTGGATTTATCGTGTTCCAACTTATTATCGGGGTCGCTAACGCCCAGGTGAAGCCCGGGTGGCCGAAGAACGTGAACATTGCGAGCGCCTCCATAGGCGGGGCGACATACCTTGCCTCTACGGGATTGGCCAAGGTGCTCTATGAGAAGATGGGCATCCCGGCGTCGGTGGAAGTTGGCGCAGGCTCGACGGCCAATGTAAAGATTGTAAACGACAATCTGGCCACCATCGGCTGTTTCAACGCGCCGACCGCATATGAAGGCTGGATGGGACTCGGCTGGACAAAGGGAAAGAAATACCAGGACGCACGTATCATACTCCATCAGAACAATACCTATTTCCAGTTATATGCCCTTAAAAAGAGCGGTATCAAGAGCATCTATGATCTCAACGGAAAGAGCCTCGGCGTCGGACCCATCGGCGGTGCGCCCCATACCCTTTATCGTCCGCTCCTCGAAGAACTCGGCATCAAGCCCTCACGCTATGTGAACGCCGGCATCTCCGACCTTGACTCCCAGTTGCGGGACGGCATGCTCGACGCAAATGCAAATACGACAAGCGTCCCATGGGTCACCGTAAAAGAGATAGAGACGGTCTTTGACGTAAATGTCTTTGGCGTAGGCGAGAAGGACCTTGCAAAGGCCCCCAAGTTCAAGGCCATGTATCCCTTTATAGGCTTTACCAGGATCCCCAAGGGTACCTACAAGGCCCTCACCGGCGATCTGACGACAGGCTATTTCGGGAGCTTCTACGCGGTCCATAAAAGCCTCCCCGATGACTTTGTCTACGAGCTCTGCAAGAAGTACTTCGAGAATACGGACATCCTCGTCGCCGCTCACCCGTCGGCAAAAGAGGCAAGGCTGGACGGCGTGTTGATAAGCCCTATCCCCCTGCACCCCGGAGCAATAAAATATTACAAGGAAAAGGGTCTTAAGATCCCGGACAGACTGATCCCGCCGAAGTAAGCCGGCTTCTGGTGTAAGGAGGAAGGTATGGATACGGAGTTACAAAACAAGCTCGACAAACTGCATGACGTGGAGATAGGGTATAAAAGAACCCTGGGCAAAGGGCCCGCCGCGGTTCTGGCGGGAATAGGCTTTTTAATGACCTTCTTTCACGTTTACGTGCTTCTTTTCAGGGCGATCGACCCCTGGATCTTTCGCAGCATCCACATTCTTTTCGGGTCAGCCCTGCTCTTTGCCCTGATCCCTGGCTGGAAAAAGGCCCCGAGGGATCGAATACATCCCGTTGATTACATCTTCTTTGCTTGTCTTTGCATCTCCGTAGTCTATATCCTCTGGAACCTCGAGGATGTCATTTTCAGGATGGGGGTCGACCCCACCGGTTGGGACATACTGTTCTCTATAATTTTCACCGTCGTGGTACTGGAGATGGTGAGACGCACTACCGGTTGGGCGCTTGTGATAACGGCCGTTGTCGCCATACTTTACGGCTCCTTCGGTCAATACCTGCCGGGATTCCTCACACACCGGGGATATAATATCTCCCGGCTCTTTACATACATCGCCAGCTTAGACGGCATCATGAGCGTTCCCATCCAGGCATCGGCAACGTACGTCTTTATCTTCGTGATCTTCGGCGCCTTTCTTGACGCCTCCGGTGCCAGCATGTTTTTTGTCGATTTTGCAAAATCTGTGGCAGGAGGATATCGGGGAGGCCCCGGAAAGGTCTCCATCGTTTCCAGCGCCATGATCGGCACTGTCTCAGGTTCTTCTGTAGCAAACGTTGTCGTCGACGGCGTTTTCAATATACCGATGATGAAGGCAAGCGGCTTCCAGTCGACTGTTGCCGGAGCGGTTGAGGCGATGAATTCCACCGCCGGCCAGATCGTCCCGCCGGTCATGGGGACCGCGGCATTTATCATGGCTGAAATTCTCGGCATCTCCTACGCAAAGGTATGCATCGCCGCCATCATCCCTGCAGCACTCTATTATGTGGCTGCATATTTTATGATCGACTTCTATGCAGCCAAGAACGGGTTAAAGGGTGTGCCGCGCCATGAGCTCCCACGTTTTTGGCGGCTCATAGGCGAGAAAGGATACCTGCTCATCCCGCTCATACTGCTCATTATCTGCCTGATGGTCTTCCAGATGTCGCCCTTCCGGGGCGTCATGTGGGCAACCATCGCCCTGGTAGCCTTGAGCTGGCTGAAGAAGGAATCGAGGCTTACCATCGGCAAGATCTGGACCGCCCTTTCCGTCGGCCCTCAAAGCGCTATAGAGATCGTCGCTACCTGTGCCGCAGCGGGGATTATTATAGGCGTTATATCCCTCACGGGTCTCGGGGGCAAATTTGCCATGATTATTATCACCTATTCTGCCGGCAACCTCCTTTTGTCCCTCTTTTTCACCATGTGCATCACCATCATTCTCGGGATGGGTCTGCCGACAACTGCTGCTTACGCCATATCCGCTTCCATGCTCACGCCGGCGCTGATAAAGCTGGGAGTTGCCCCCATAGCGTCCCATCTCTTTGTCTTCTACTTTGCCTGTCTCTCTGCGATTACCCCGCCCGTGGCCGTTGCAGCGTATGCTGCTGCAGCTATAGCGAAAGCAAGGGCGTGGAACGTCGGCTGGGCTGCCACCATGTTTGCAAGCGCAGGCTTTATTATCCCCTTCATGTTCGCTTATGGAAAAGAGCTTCTTCTGATCGGCGGTCCCGTTGCCATTGGCATGGCGACCATCACCTCGATCTTCGGTGTGATCCTCCTTTCCGCGGCTGTACAGGGCTGGTGCATCAGACTTGGGAACCTCAGCTATTTCGAGCGCGCCCTGATGCTTGCAGGTTCGCTTCTCCTTATGAAACCGGGGTGGGTAACGGACGTGATCGGTGTTGCCATTGTCGTGGCCATCTATTTCTGGAAGGCAATATATAAGAAACGCGGATCGTCGGCCCTTGCCCCCGGGTAAGATCGGGGCGCAGAAGGAAACGACTGAGAAAGAGGAGACTTACGATGTTCGACTACGATGCAATAATTGTCGGGAGCGGCCCTGCAGGCCTGACAGCCGGTATATACCTCGGCAGGGCCGGATACAGGGTCCTGATCATAGAAAAGGATGCCTTCGGCGGACAGCTTAACCAGATAAGTATGATAGAAAACTACCCGGGTTTTGTTGACGGGATAGCCGGTCCCCAGCTCGCAGCGGAGATGCTCGGCCAGGCCATGAAATACGGAGCGGAGATAGAGCAGGGGGAGGTCACGGGTATTGAATCCGGCCCCGACCTGAGGACGGTCAGTTGCGGTGACGGGAGGAGGTTTACGTGCAGGGTGGTGATTATCGCAGGGGGCTCCAGACCCAGGGACATGGGCGTGCCCGGTGAAGACGCCCTGAAGGGAAAAGGTCTGATCCATTGCGCACTCTGCGATGGAGGCCAGTTTGCCGGCGGCGTTGTTGCGGTTTGCGGAGGGGGCGATGCAGGGATCAGCGAGGCATTGTATCTTGCCAATCTACCTGCCAGCGTCGTACTGATCGAGGCAATGCCTGCGCTTACCGCAACGGCAGTACTTCAGGAGCGTGTCCATTCAGACGGGCGAATAGAGGTCTGCTGCGGCACAAAGGTTGTCCGGATCGTCGGCGACGAAAAGGTGGAGGCAATAGAATTAAAGGATGCCGAAAGCGGGAACACGGAAACCCGCACTGTAGACGGGGTACTGGTCCACATCGGCATTGAGCCCAATACAGGCTACTTGCGGGATGTCCTGTCCCTTGATGGTGAGGGACAGATTGTAGTTAACGAAAGATTTGAGACAGCTGCCTCTTACATCCTTGCAGCAGGGGATATACGGAGCGGTTCCCCGCGGCAGGTAGTGACCGCCGTGGGAGACGGCGCTGCCGCAGCCATTACCGCTCAGAGACTTTTGCAAATACCGGGAAAGCAGTGAATAGTAGATAGCATATAGTCGATAGTCGAAAAACAAATCCACCGAACGCCGAACGGATTGCGCCGAACGTTTTTTGGGATCTCGATATATACGATATACGAACTACGATATACGGATCCTCTTATGCCTTACGGTTGCGGTCTTGGATAGAGTCCTGCCGACTTGACGATCTCAGGTACCCTCTGTTCCCATTCGATGGCCATGATGTGGATGCCGCTGACCCCTTTGATTGCCCGCACCTTTTCAATGGTCTCCAGGCATATCCTGATGCCTTCCTCTGCCTGCTTTTCCTTCGGGGTATCCTGCATGCGTTTGATCAGGTCGTCGGGTACGTCCATGCCCGGCACGGAATTCTTCATGTACTTTGCCATGCCGACGGATTTCATCGGCGTGATACCCGCGAGGATATAGACCTTCTCGTGGACGCCGAGGTCGCGCACCATCTCCATCCATTTCCCGAATTTCTCGACGTTGAATATGCACTGGGTCTGGACGAACTGAGCGCCGGCCTTTACCTTTTTGGCGAGCCTCATGGCCCTGATCTCAAAGGGATCGGCGAAGGGGTTCTCGGCGCAGCCCACGAAGAGGGCGGGCTTGCCTTTTATCTCTTCACCGCTTAGGAACTTCCCGTCGTCGACCATCTGCCTGATACACTGTATGAGCTGCATGGAATCGATATCGAAGACGTTTTTTGCAGTAGGGTGGTCCCCGAACTTCTGGTGGTCGCCGGAGAGGCAGAGGATGTTGTTGATGCCCAGCGCCGAGGCGCCAAGGACGTCGCTCTGGATCGCGATCCTGTTCCGGTCCCTGCATACCATCTGCATGACGGGGTCAAGGCCCATCGTCTTCAATATGAGAGAGGCCGAGAAGCTGCTCATCCTCACGACGCTCGTCTGGTTGTCGGTGACGTTCACCGCATCGACATACCCTGCGAGGAGTGAGCCCTTCTTTTTCACTACCTCCGCATCGGCGCCGCGCGGCGGGCCGCACTCGGAGGTGACGGCGAAATTACCGCCCTTCAGTACCTTTTCCAGATTGCTCGCAGTGCTCATATCTTCAAATCCTCCCTGATCCTCTTACGCGGACCGCCGTCCCTGCTCGTCGACCAGTCCTTCACCGGCTGTATCTCGAGGTATCTCTCAAGCATGTCCATCTCCTTGTAGCGGTCCACGATGAGCTGCCACGCGCAGGGCGTGTCCTTGTTCACTTCGCAGACGCCCCCCTGGGAACCGCCGCAGGGCCCGTTGAAGATGCTCTTTGCGCAGCGCGTAACGGGACATATGCCGAGGGTCCTGTCGAGGACGCAGTTGCCGCATCCCTGGCAGCGCTCGGCCCATACGCCGTGCTCTTCCGTTACGCCGTCGAATGTGGTATTCACTGCGGGCAGGACGACCCTGTTCCTGTAATGTTCGCCCACGAACTGGATGCCGCAGCCGCACGCCATTGACATCACCACGTCGCAATCGTCCATGAAAGGCTTGAGGGTCTCCACATATTCGGGATCGCAGTTCCTCTCAAGGGTGACCTCTTTGATCTCTACAGGTGAACCTTCCTTCGCCCT
Source organism: Syntrophorhabdus sp. PtaU1.Bin058 (assembly GCA_002067975.1). Taxonomy (GTDB): domain Bacteria; phylum Desulfobacterota; class Syntrophorhabdia; order Syntrophorhabdales; family Syntrophorhabdaceae; genus UBA5609. Next base: position 843 of record MVRS01000162.1, on the reverse strand, counting down.
GAACAACTTTATCTCCGAGGCGAGCACTGCAACCTCTTTTGCACCTCCGACAGCGCAGACGGTAACGCATTCGTTGCAGCCGAGAAGAAGTATCCTGGAATAGGGTTTCAGCATCCCGATGATCTCCTCGAAAGGCTTTCTGTTGGCGATAATCATGATTTACTCCTTCTTATTATAGCAGAGAGCGGAGGGCAGAGAGCAGAGAGTTTCAACCCTCAGCTCTTCGCTCTCTGCTCTTCGCTGCTTTAACCGGATTCGGTCCCAGCCCCCTTATCTTCTCCGTGACTTCACGTGCGGCCTCTGCGAACTGCCTTCCCATGGCGGACGACATGTTGTACATACCGACCCGTTCTCCGCCTATTCCGCACTCGTCCAGGATCCTGCGGAGGTGTTCCACGCGCTTCTTCGCCCGCAGGTTGCCTACCTCGAAATGACAGTTCCCTTCGAGGCACCCGAAGACGAAGATGCCGTCGGCGCCCGCCTCGAATGCCTTGAGTGCGTGGATGATATCGAACCTCCCCGTGCAGGGTATCTTCACGATCTTCAGGTTGGCCGGATAGGAGAGCCGCATCGAACCGGCCAGGTCCGCTGCCGCGTATCCGCAGTACTCACAACAGAATGCTATAATCTCAGGCTCAAAACGATCCAATATTACCCCTTTCGCACAGCGCATGGCGCATGGCGCACAGCGCTGAATCTTTGCTTTCTACTCTCTGCCCCATGCTCTCTGCTGCCTGGGGCTCACGTCGCCCCCTCCACCCGATACCGTTAAAATCCCGTTAGGCGTTAGGCGTTAGGCGATTAAACCCCTTACGACTTACCCCTTACGACTTACGGGTTTAT
>MVRS01000161.1 GCA_002067975.1 Syntrophorhabdus sp. PtaU1.Bin058 | reverse complement strand
GGCCTCCGGTCTGTCAGTGTCGGAGCTGGTTTCGACCGCCTGGGCGTCGGCGTCCACCTTCCGTGGCTCCGACAAGCGCGGCGGTGCCAACGGTGCCCGCATTCGTCTGGCGCCCCAGAAGGATTGGGAAGTCAACCAGCCTGCACAGCTCGCGAAGGTGCTCAAGACCCTGGAGGGCATCCAGAGCGCATTCAACAGCGCGCAGACCGGCGGCAAGAAGGTATCGCTGGCCGACCTGATCGTTCTGGCAGGATGCGCGGGCGTCGAGAAGGCTGCGAAGAATGCCGGTCGCGAGGTGGCGGTTCCCTTCACACCGGGACGCATGGACGCCTCGCAGGAGCAAACCGATGCGGCCTCCTTCGCGGTCCTCGAGCCGAAGGCAGACGGTTTCCGCAACTATCTCAAGGCCAAATATGCCGTACCGGCAGAGGAACTGCTGGTTGACCGTGCTCAATTGCTGACCCTGACCGCACCAGAAATGACGGTTCTCTTGGGCGGCATGCGCGTACTCAATGCCAACTTCGGAGGGTCCCGGCACGGCGTCTTCACCAAGCGGCCGGAGGCGCTCACTAATGACTTCTTTGTGAATCTGCTCGACATGGGCACGACGTGGAAGGCAATTGTGGAAGACGACGGCGTATTCGAGGGTCGTGACCGCGAGAGCGGCGAACTCAAGTGGACTGGCACTCACGTCGACCTGATCTTCGGTTCTAACTCCCAGCTCAGGGCCCTGGCGGAAGTCTACGGATGTGACGACTCACAGGAGAAATTCCTGTATGACTTTATAGCGGCATGGAACAAGGTCATGAACCTTGACCGTTTCGACCTCGCCTGATCACAGGCATAAAGGCCTTCGAGGGCGTCCGGCAGGGCAACAAAAAAACGATCCAGTTAACAACCGGTTCCAGCGGACGGCTTATTGCCGCCGCTGAACCGGAACGTCAGGAAGGAGAGTAAGCCTTTCATTGGGAATTGAACTTTTTTCGACAATCGGCCATAATATTACCATGATCGATTTAGCACAACTCACACCGGAGATTGAGAGTCTCTGCAAGACATTGCCTGATGGACGGAGGCTTATAGTTGTTTAGAAGGTTAACGGTAATACTGACAATCCTGCTGTTGGTATTCTCATTGACTCCCTATGTCAGTGGGCAGACCGTCCCGCATCAGGGACAGCTGCTCAAGCCCTCCGGTCCGGCATCTCCCCCGCATCCCGGTCATCTTCCCCATGGAGGCGGCGGTTCAGTTCTTGATGCAATTATCATGTTCACTCTCGTGATTTTTGCCGTGCTCACTGTCATGGGAGCTATCATCTTCTTCATCTTTGCCGGATTAGGAAAGCTCTCGGATCGATCAAGGAATAAAAGGCTCAGACGCTTAGGGATTCCAATCCACAAAGACATCTTCAGTCATAAGGGCAAGCGATGAAGACGACTGAAGGATCCGGTACTCCACTTCAAAGCGCACCATTTAAGGTTTGACGAAACACCTCATGCCATGCCTCCGACTGTGCTCACATTATCTGCCGGGGCTGTGTGCATCCAATCGTGTCCCGTCAGCGAACCAAGTTTCTTGTGCCGCCTTGCCGGGTAGAAAATCTTATAATAAAGGCCTGACCTATACCCTGTTTATTTCTTATGAATGTTCCCTTCTGTATATTCTTTCAATAAGACAAAATCTTAGTGTCTTTTTTAAATAGCTTTCCCATCACAAGATCAGGGGTGCCTACCATTACTCCTTCCATGAGGTCTTTCTGTGTGAGCCCCATTTGTTTCATACAAGACCCTCCCGCGATAACTGTTGCCCCCGCCTTCATAAAAGCAGAGAGTCTTTTCGACAGGGTAGTATCCCCTACGGGATAATTGTTTTTTGCCACAGCCACCTTGATTGAATCCACTCGCAACAGCATGGTTACGGCGTGTCCCCGTTGCAATGCTACAGTGCCGATTGTGATCGCCGCATCGAATATTGCCGTATTGTCCGTAGACATAGCTATAAGAAGACTGTCCATGGGCTCTTGCGGGAGCGCTGTTTTATCGGCAGCCCATACGGACACTGCGCAGCACATGGACAGTATGCAAACGGAGACAATCATCAGATACCTTGTTTTCATAGAAATCCTCCTTTTTGTTACACCTTCACGATTTGTCGTTGAAGGATTAGATTGATAATGAACAACTGTACTTATCGCCAGTCGTTATATATATAATTAGATAATGTTATTTTGTCAAGGTGAATGCTGTCGATGAAATGGGCTGGCTGGTGGGGTAAAAATTTCATTGCATTTTTATTGTATTTGGGGGAAGATGCAAAAGGGGTGGGTTCATGGGGGACACATCAATTTATAAAAAGTTTTAGGTTGAAAATAGTTATTGAGGGACATCCCCAGTCCTGCCGGGGAAAATAGTCACAGAATAGAGCAGTGAACAAGGAGTGAGCTATGTTCTGCCCTAAATGCCTGACCGAGTACGTGGAAGGCATCACCGTATGCGCAGACTGTGATGTCGCTTTGGTCCCTGAGCTAAGCGAGGACGCAACGCCCCAGTCTCCACAGTGGGTTGAGTTCGAGAAGATTCTCACCACCTTCAACGCCGGCGACATAGCGCTTATTAAATCTATTCTCGAAAGCGAAGGTATCTCGTATTACTTTCTGGGAGAGGTCTTTAATTACATGGAGCCGTTAGCACAACCGCCGAGGCTGATGGTTCGGAAAGATCAGGCAGATCAGGCAAGGGAGGTTCTCAAAGATTTGAGTCTTGAATATACCGTAACCAGAGATGTTGATGAATCCACAGAGGAAGACTAAAAAAAAGGAGAGGGCCACGGGATAGTCCCCATCAGTACAGCATCCGTCTGTGGTTGTCGTCGGGGGTAAAAAAAGGAGGGACATATGAATTGGTATTTCCAGGTCTTAAAGAAATACGCTGTATTCAGCGGGAGAGCGAGGCGTAAAGAGTACTGGTACTTTTTCCTGTTCAACTTCATCGTCGAGTTTGTCTTGGGCTTCATTGACGGTTTTACCGGCACTTTCAGTAAAAGTATAGGAATGGGTCTGCTGGGAGGCATCTATGCGCTGGCAGTGCTTATTCCCGGTATTGCCGTCTCGGTGCGGCGGCTTCACGATACGGATCGCAGTGGATGGTGGCTGTTTATCGGTTTGATCCCAATCATCGGCGTTATTGTTCTCCTCATTTTCATGGTGCAGGGCAGTCGAAAAGGCGAGAACAGGTACGGTCCGAATCCAAAAGCGGCTGAGTTCTGCAAAGAATGCGGCAAGGAGATCGATGATAATGCTGCCGTATGTGCACATTGTGGTGCGCTTATACAGAGATCGGAAACGTAGCAGACAAGGGGTCGGTGCAGCGATTCGCTGGAACGTCTTAAGACGCCTTTTCCAGACGCTCTGACACCCATAGTTTGATAATGGACTGCCGCGGCACTCCTAAACGTTTCGCTTCCTTATCTAAGAGTTCAATCATCCACAGCGGAAAATCGACATTGACCCGCTTCTGTTCCCGGACGAGCCTCCTGGCTTTGGGAATGTCAAGGTGCCGAGAGACATCCTCGCCTGCATCAAACTTCTTATCGAATTCCTTAGCTTTCATATATCTCGATCTCCTCTTTGCGTGATCTCCGTACAGAGATTATCCTGATTCTGTTGCCACGATACGTTACGACTCCTGACCAATATATACCGGCAACCCTCCCGATGACCATAAACCTGGGTTCATCCGTCGTCTTTGCCGGAATCTCAATCAGGTCCGGGTCGCCCCACAGTGCTTGGGCCTCATAAAAATCGATCCCGTGTTTTTTCTTATTTTTCTCACTTTTCTCGGGATCGAATTCACATTCCACAATATATAAATTATACCTTCAATATACCTTTATTGCAACAATCTTTCATTATTGCGTTTCCTTTATTGCGGAGTAAAAGCAAATATGCCTTTTTGGATAATCGTTACTGGTCGCTGGATACTCGTCACTCGATAATCGATGATCGACGCTGATGGCTGTATGCTGATAGCTGATGGCTATCTACTCCGGGGTAAATCTATTTTATATAATGTGCGCCCCGGCTCGTGCGGTTTGTGAATGCAGCCTCGGCAACGATCAGGGCGGTACGCACGCCGTTTCTCAGGCTTATCACCATGGGGACCAAGTGCGTCCTTCTGTAGAAATTATCGATCCTGTTCTTCAGATAGCTTAAGTCTTCCATCGCCCTCTCCAGCCTCTTTATTGTCCGTATAATACCCACATAATTCCACATGGTCGATTTAATACTCACCCAATCCTGCCGGATCAGTGCAGGATCAACCTCCTCTTCTCTTTCGGGGAAACGCCATGGCGGGATCTCGGATTCTTTATATTGTTTCGTATTGTCGAAGACGGAGGCAATATGCTTAGCCGACCTTATGCCCCAGACAAGGCCTTCGAGCAGCGACGTGGAGGCAAGCCTGTTTGCGCCGTGGATCCCCGTCGCAGTGACCTCACCGGCGGCATAGAGGTTTTTCAAAGACGTCCTGCCGTCGATGTCCACCTGCACCCCTCCGCAACTGTAGTGGGCTGCCGGGACTACGGGTATCGGGCTTTTCGATATATCGATATCGAGTGATTTGCACTTTTCATAGATATTGGGGAAACGCTTTTTTATATCGATACTGGCATAGGAGGCGATATCCAGGTACACGTAAGGGTCTCCCCTTTTGATCATCTCCTCGTATATCGCCCTCGATACCTCATCCCTCGGCGCCAGCTCGCCGAGAGGGGAATACTGGTCCATGAACAGCATATTGTCCCTCGTTTTGAGTCTCGCCCCTTCCCCCCTCAACGCCTCGGATATGAGGAAACCGTCTACGTCCTTGTGGAAAAGGGTTGTAGGATGGAACTGGATATATTCCATGTTGATGAGCCTTGCTCCGGCCCTGTGGGCCATCGCGAAGCCCTCACCGGTCGCTACGGCAGGGTTTGTGGTATGGAGGTATATCCTTCCGAGCCCGCCTGTAGCAAGGATTATATATGACGAGAATATCCTCTCCACGTGCTCGCTTTCGCTGTTGAGGACGTATGCGCCGATACACTGCGGCTCCATGTAGAGTGAGAGCGGATTCGTCGAATGGTGCGGGATCGTCATAAGGTCTATCGCCGTATGCTTCGTAAATATCCTGATCTTTTTTATTTCCTCCGCCTTCTTTACAAGGCTCTCCTCTATTGCCTTTCCCGTCGTATCCATGTAGTGGAGGATCCTTCTCTTCGAATGGCTCGCCTCCCTGGCGTATTCATACTCCGTATTCGCGGTGCGTGCAAAGGGCACCCCTGCCTTTTTAATCAGAAATTCCTCAACTAAGGCCGGCCCTTCATATGCAAGGATATCGACGGCCTTGCGGTTCGAGATGCCGTCCCCGGCCTCCATGATATCGTTTATAAGATATTCCGGCGAGTCGTCCGCACCCCTGGCGACGATCCCTCCCTGGGCGTAATACGTATTCGATTCCTCGAGGGCCTCCTCCTTCGTAACGACTATTACGTCAAGCCCCGATTCGGCGGCGGTTATGGCGGCTGAGAGACCGGCTATCCCCGAGCCGATAACAAGGACGTCACAATAATGTCTGTTGTCGCGATTCATCTCATGAAACCTCCAGCATTCGCTTAAGCGCCGCCTTTGCGTCCTTTGCGACGCTGTCCTCCACTGCAACCCTTCCGGGATAACGATTATCGAGCAGTCCCTCAAGCACTGCGAGGAGTTTCTGGGGGGTCACCTTCGACATCTCGCTGCACCCCGATTCCCTGAGGGGCACAACAAGCTTATCAGGGTTCCCGTTTTTTATCCTATTCACAAAATTCAGTTCCGTGCCGATTGCCCACTTCGTCCCCGGTCCGGACTTCTCTACGATATCCTTTATAAAGGCGGTAGAGCCTGCATAATCGGAGAGTGAAACGACCTCGGGCGTGCATTCGGGATGAACGACTACCCTGATCCCTTCGTACCGGTCTTTTACCCGCATGATGTCCGACGGCAAAAATTCCGTATGGACGTAACAATACCCCTTCCACAGGAACATCCTTGCCTTTTCCATGCGCCCTCTGTCAGTATCGTCCGATCTCGACGACGGATCCCGGAGAACGATCTCGCTGTCCTTGATGCCGAGCCTGCGGGCGGTGTTCCGTCCCAGGTTTTCATCAGGAAAAAAGAAAAGGGACGCACCCTGTGAAAAGACATGGCTGAATACCTTTTCCGCGTTCGACGACGTGCAGACGAGGCCGCCGTGCCTGCCGCAAAAGGCCTTCAGGTCGGCATTCGAATTCACATAGACAACAGGGATGATTTTCTTTCCCGCTGCCTTCAACGTTTCCCATACCGCCTCGACCTTTTCTATTGCGGCCATGTCCGCCAGCGGGCACCGCGCATCCGGCTCAGGGTGCAGGACTTCCTGTTCAGGCAAACAGATGATCCTCGCCATCTCCGCCATGAAAGAGACAGCGCAAAAGACGATGTAACGCGCGTCCTTCTGCATGGACGCGGCCTGTGCGAGCTGCAGGGAATCACCGACAAAATCCGCGTATTGTACGATGTCGTCTTCCTGGTAGAAATGCGCCAGTATGATAAGGTCTTTGCCCAAGGCCTTTTTAGCGGCCTCAATCCTCTTCAGGGTCCCGGCCCTTTCCTGCTGCATTCCTGCCGCGTTCATTGCAATACCTTTTCATGGAGCAGGCTTATGTCGAGAGACTTAAAGGAATGGGTCAGCGCCCCTACGGAGATGAATTCGACCCCTGTCTTTGCGACGTCCCCGATCTTCTCCAGGTTCATGTTCCCTGATACCTCGATAGGTATCCTTTTATTCACGAAGGAAACGGCATCCTTGATGGAGCCCATATCCCAGTTGTCGAGCATGATCCGGTCAACGTGCTCCTCCAGCGCCTCTTTCAGCTCCTCCATGTTCTTTACCTCTACCTCTATGGGTACCTTCGATGCTGCCCGTATCCTTTTTACGGCCTCCCTGATCGATCCTGCTACGGATATGTGGTTCTCCTTGATAAGGGCCATCTCGCTCAGGTCAGCCCTGTGGTTCATGCCTCCACCCATCCTGACGGCGTATTTCTCCTTTGCCCTGTGTCCCGGGGAGGTCTTTCTCGTGTCGAGTATCATGGCCCCTGTGCCTTCAACGGCATCGACGAACCTTCTCGTCAGGGTGGCTATCCCGGACAGCCTCTGGAGTATGTTCAGGGCAACCCTTTCACCCGTAAGGACTGCACGCGTCTTTCCTTTGACGATCGCGATCGTATCGCCCTTTTTCACAAATTCCCCGTCCCTCTTTATCTCCTCATATACAAACTCTTTATCAAGCTCTTTAAATATCCCGGCGGCAAGAGACTGGCCTGCGATGACACCGTCCTCCTTCGCTATAATTACGGCCCTTGAGGCATGGTCTTCAGGCACTATGGCATTGGTGGTAATATCGCCGCTCCCGATGTCCTCTGCCAGATAATCTTTCATATCGTCCTCCATAAGGTTATAAATTATAAGGTCGCACAGAAACGGAGTCAACCAAAGACTGCTGTTTCCTTAAAAAAGTTTTGTATTCATGTGAAAGATATGGCATAAGTATTAGAACTTCCAGTTTAACAACTTGATCGATAAACATTTTATTTTAATTGAAGACAGCGGAGGTGCAGTGATGAAATTTTTTATAGATACGGCGAATATTGAAGAGATCAGGAAGGGGATTGCAATGGGGCTCGTCGACGGCGTGACGACAAACCCGTCGCTCCTCTCGAAAGAGAAAAAGGACCCCGATGCGGTCATAAAGGAGATACTCTCCGTGGTTGACGGCCCTGTCAGCCTTGAGGTCATCGCGACAGACGCAGAAGGCATGTGCGGGGAGGCGCGGAAGCTCGCCGCCCTGGGGCCCAACGCCGTCATCAAGATCCCCATGACCGAAGAGGGGATCAAGGCGGTGAGGACGCTCTCCCTGGAAGGTATCAAGACGAACGTGACCCTTATCTTCCAGCCTGTCCAGGCGCTCATTGCCGCAAAGGCAGGCGCCACGTACGTGAGCCCCTTTATCGGAAGGCTTGACGACATATCGGAAAGAGGGATGGGGATCATCGAGGAGATCTGCCTGATCTTTTCCAATTACGGCTTCGAGACAGAGATCATCGTGGCAAGCATCAGGAACCCTGTCCACGTCCTCGAGGCAGCGCTCCTCGGCGCCGACATCGCGACGATACCCTTTAACGTCCTGAAGCAGTTGATGAACCACCCCCTGACGGACATCGGCATCGAGCGGTTCCTGAAAGACTGGCAGTCGATAAAGAAATAACGCTCATAACAACCCGTGAGGCGTAAGTCGTGAGGCGTGAGGGGGTTACTACCACAGAGCGAATATTCTTTTCGCCTTACAGCTTACGATTCACGCCTAACGGCCTTTCCGATATACGAAATACGATATACGGCTCTTGGTCCCCTTACGACTTACGCCTTACGACTTACGGGCGTTCTGCCATGAGCTATTAAAGGTTCTTACGATTGTCCAGCGAGCTTTTGATCGTCAGCGGATCGATATAGACGATGTCCCCGCCCACGGGGACGCCTGATGCGATCCTCGTGATCTTCACGTCGAGGGGCTTGAGCATCTCGCCTATGTAGTGGGCCGTTGTGTTTCCCTCAATATTGGGGTTCGTTGCAATAATGACCTCTTTGATGTCTTCCCTTTCTATCCTATCCCTCAATTCCTTCAGTCTGATCTCGTCCGGGCCGATCCCCTCGATAGGGTTTATGACGCCGTGGAGGATGTGGTAGCGGAAGCAGCCCGGATAGGACGATTCGATGACCATCATGTGCGAAGACTCCTCCACCACGCAGACCGTCGATCTGTTCCTCCTTCCGTCCCTGCATACCTCACAGGGGTCTGTATCGGTGATATTGAAGCAGGTGCTGCAGAGTCGTATCTTCTCCTTGATATCGATAAGGCTCGTGGAAAGCTCCGTTATGTAACTGCCCCTGGCGTTTAAAAGGAAAAAGGCAAGCCGCGTGGCGGTCTTCCTGCCGATACCGGGGAGTTTTGTAAGGTTTTCAATGAGCCTTTCTATCGGCGCGGGGTAAAACACGCTTACATCCCGAAGGGCATCTGCATGCCGCCGGTTATCTTCGACATCTCTTCCTGCAGCATCTCGCGTGATTTATTGAGGCCCTCATTGATCGCCGCCATTACCAGGTCCTCAAGAAGCTCCCTGTCTTTTTCTTCCCAGATCTCATCGGAGATCTTCAGAGAAAGTACCTCCTGTTTTCCGTTCACCACGCAGGAAACCATGCCTCCGCCTGATTGCGCCTCAACAGTCTTGCCCGCAACCTCTTCCTGCATCTTCATCAGTTTGTCCTGCATCTTCTTTGCCTGCTGCAGAATCTGTCCGAATTGCTTCGACATAGGACCTCCTCTTAAAGGTTAAATAACGACTCAGCCTCTTTCACAAAATCATCGAGGATATTTTTTTTTACCTGACCTGCATCCCTGATAACGACTGCCATGTCTCTGCCGAAAAACTCCCTGAGGAGACGTTTTATCTCGTCGCCTTCAGTCTTTACAATACTCGAATACCGCTTATCGAGAAAGATGATGAAGCTGTCCTGTTCCACCTGCACCTGAAGATTTTCGAAGACGCCGCCGATAAAAGGTTTCTTCTTTTTTACGTACTCGACAAAACCCTTCGCGTTCAACTCGCGGGGCGGTTCCGGTGCCGTCTCTCTGACCACAAAATCTTCTACGGGAGCGGTAACGGCCTGTTCGACCGCATGGTCACGGCGTTCAAGGTTGTCGATGACCTTTTCGACGTCCCGCAGCCTTGAGAGGTTAAAGAGGTTGATGTAGAGGATCTCAAGTGAAACCTTGGGGAAAAACCCCTTCAGCAGGTCTTCCGCCTTCAGCAAGTAGTAGAGCATATTCTGGATCTCGTAATATTCTACCCCCTGCAACAGGTCGGAGACCCTCTTGTATTCTTCTTCGCCGATATAGAGGAAGGACGGTATGCCGTCACAGACCTTGATGAGCATCATGTTCCTCAGGAACGATATGAGACCCCTGTAAACCTGGTGTATATCGTACCCTTCGCTGAGGGTCCTCCCGATGATCTCCAGCCCTTCCTTCAGGTCGCCGTCAAGGATCGATTTGACGATCCTGTACAATATGTCCCTCTCGACGATCCCGATGATGCCGATAACGTCCTTTTCCGCGATATATTTTCCGCCGAACCCGATAATCTGATCGAGCATCGATTCGGCATCGCGGAGGCTCCCGTCCGCCTCAACGGCGATATACTGAAAGACGCCCTCGTCATATCCGATCCCCTCTTCGCGGCATATCTTCTTCAGCTGTTCGACAATGTCCTTCTCCGATATCCTCCTGAAATCGAACCGCTGGCATCTCGACATGATCGTATAGGGGATCTTCTGCGCCTCGGTGGTGGCAAGGATAAAGATATTGTGGCCCGGCGGCTCTTCAAGGGTTTTCAATAGGGCGCTTACCGCAGACCGTGACAGCATGTGCGATTCGTCGAGGATATAGACCTTGTAGGTCCCGCGCATCGGCAGATAATGCACGCTCTCCGTAAGCTCCCTCATCTCGTCAACGCCTGTCTTGGAGGCGGCGTCGATCTCTATGACGTCAACGAAATTGCCGCTGTTGATCCCCTTGCAGTTCTCGCACTCATCGCAGGGCTCCCCGGACGGCCCGTTCTGACAGTTGACGGCCTTCGCAAGGATCCTCGCCATGGAGGTCTTGCCCACGCCCCTCGGACCTGTAAACAGATAGGCATGGGATATCCTCCCCGACTGGATGGAATTCTTCAGCGTGGTGGTAATGTGGGGCTGTCCAACGACGTCCTCAAATCTTTTAGGCCTCCACGCCCTTGCAATGACTGTATAGCTCAAACGAAAATACCTCGTTCGGAGTTCGGTGTTCGGAGTTCGGAGTCAATAAAAAATATATTGTATTCCTTCTCTTGCACCGTATCTTCTGATTTCTGTCTGCCAATGCCTTTAATCATTGCATGTCTCTCTGATGGCTGAATGCTGTCTGCTTATATTTTAGACCAGGCTACCTGCGGCACACAGAACAGTTATTACCGCTGCTTCCTTCCGGACCTGACGGGGTTCATAACATTCACGTTGCGCAGGGCCTGGTTTTAATTACTCCCGGTTCTTCGCTCTTAACCGATTCTCAAAGGATATTATACAGAACATCCGGCTACAAAGCAAAGCAATTACACATGTAAAGGCGGCCGATAGTCGATAGTGAATAGTAGATAGCAAGAAACCCGTAAATCGTGAGGCGTGAGGCGATTAAACCCCTTACGATTCATACCTCACGGGTGTGTCGATATGAGCCATGAGCTATGAACCATTAGCCGCTTTTCTTATTGCGCACAACAGCGCCTTCACCTCCGGGTAACCCATGATGGGCTCACGGCAATCGGTATCCGTCAAAAGGTTCGCATTGGCCTCTCCGGACCAGCCGTGGGGGACGAGGACCACCCCTTCGGCAACCCTTTCGTCCACACGTACCTTCATCCGGACAGACCCCCTGTTCGTCTCGATGACCACATCATCCCCGTTGCTTATGCCGTAGGTCCCGGCAGTCCCTGGCCCTATCTCCGCCCGTGGCTCAGGGCTCTTTTCCTTCAGGGACGTGATGCGCCTAAATTGCCCGTGCGTGTAATAGCGGTTCCTGTTGCCCGTAGAAAGGATCAGGGGATACCGTTTCAATAGCTCGGGGGAATTTACCGGGCTCCTCTGCGGCTCAAGATAGGTAGGGAGAGGGTCAAAACCGATCTTCTCCAGCGTGCTGCTGTATATCTCGATCTTGCCTGAAGGCGTCAGGAACCCTGCCCCTTTCATCCCGTAAACCTTCTCCTTGAAGAAGGCGCCTTCCGGTTTTTCTTCAAGGAGTTGTCCGAAGGTCAACCCCGTACGCGCAAGCTCAAAGACAACGAGGTCTTCCTCTGACTGCCATGGAAAATCTTTCCCGATCCCGAGCCTCTTTGCAAGCTCTGTAAACAGCCTCCATTCCGACCAGCTTTCGTATAACGGTTCAATGGCCTTTTTCCTGAGCATGAGATAAGGCAGGCCGTGGCAAACGTTATATGTGTACGCAAGCCCCCATTTTTCGAGATGCGAACAGGCAGGGAGCACGTAGTGTGCAAGCCCCCCTGTCTCCGTCATGTAAAGGTCATGGACGACAAGAAGCTCCAGTCTCTTGAACGCCTCTCTGAATGCATTCGAATCGGCCATGGATACAACGGGGTTTCCCCCGATGACAAAAAATGCCTTGATCTTTTCCGGGACGCTCTCGGGAACACAGGTGACCACGCCGAAATGACTTTTCCTTCCCTCTATCTCATAGAAAAGCGGATATTGGTCGGCACCCAGCGGTTTTTCCTCAACATCGAGACCTATATTCCCCAGGGGTAATCCGGGATTGATCACCCATCCGCCCGGGTTATTGATATTGCCGGTGATGATCTGAAGGATCGAGAAGGCGCGGCTGTTTTGAGTCCCGTTCGCAGTCTGGTCCTGCGTACATGTCCCCTGATAGATGCCCGCGCCCTTCGTCTTCGCAAACAACGCGGCGAGCCTGCGGATATCGGCAGCAGGCACCCATGTGATCTTCTCCGCCCACTCAGGGGTATATTTCTGTATATGGGGGATGAGCCTGTAAAAGCCGGACGTGTACTTATCGATAAAGTCGCTGTCGTAAAGCTCCTCGTTGACGATCACGTTTATCATGGCAAGGGCCAGGGCCCCGTCTGTTCCGGGCCTGATCCTGATATACATCTCTGCACTGTCGGCAAGGGAGATCCTCTTGGGGTCTATAACAACGACCTTTGCCCCCTTCTTCAGGTTTTTCTTGATGGCAAGCAGCAAAGGGAAATCCGATTCCTGCGGGTTATGTCCCCAGAGTATGTAGAGGTTTGAGTTGAGCTCCTCTGTCGGATACTTTCCGAAGGTGATCTGCCGCGTCCTGATCCTCATCCTGTAACATATGCTCTCCACCGAGAAAAAATTCGGCGATCCGAAGGCCGCCTCAAACCTGTGCGTCAGACCCGCCATCTCAAGATTCTCCACGCCGATGGACCCGCTGAACACACCGAGCACGCCGGGGCCGAATTCCTCCCTGAGCTTCAAAAGCTTCTCTGCTATCTCGTTGAGTGCCTGGTCCCACGTGATCCTCTGGAAACCGTTGTTTATCCTTTTTAAGGGGTATTGTAAACGATCGGGGCTATAGACATTATCGAGCGCCGCCCTTCCCTTCGGGCAGAGCATGCCCCTGTTTAACGGGTGCGACTCAAGGCCCTTTATCTTTACTGCCTTCCCGTCTTCAACAGTTACAACGGCTCCGCAGCTATGATAACAGAGGGTGCAATCAGTGAGGATCTCCTTCCCGTCCTTTGCCATCTTTCCACCTCTTATGAGAAGTCATATATTATATCAGCCATGACAACAGCTGTGAAGCCAATTACGAAACTGGATGCCGGATGCTCGATACTGGCTACTCGTACTCGATACTGGCGAAAACCGCGTGAGACGTGAGGAGTAGTATATCGTACGACGTAAGTTGTAAGGGGTTTTATCGCCTAACGCCTCACGATTTACGAGGTTCTCGCTATCTACTATTCACTATCGACTATCGACTGCCTTTTAAGTCTTCAGAGACATATATCTTTCGAATACGGCGAGGTTGGACTCAAGCTCTTTTACTTCTTCCTGGAGGAGTGCGGCCTTCTCAGCCAGCTTCGTGCCCTGCGCCATCTGTGCGATCTGGCGGGAGAAACCGGCGATGACCACGATGCGGTTCCGGAAGTTGTGGGTAGTCTCCATCAGGATCGACTCCTGTCTGCTGCAGGATGCCATGAGCTGTTCAACAAGCTTTGCCCTCTCAATGATAGCGCTGATGAGCTGCCCGATCACCTGCAGGTACTGGAAGTCCTCCTCTGAGATCGGGACCCCCGCCTCTCCTGAATCGACGATCAGGACCCCCAGTTGTTTTTTCTGCTGGGTCATGGGATCAACATAACTTAAGGGGATGATCGCCTTGATTTTGATCGGCGCGCTCAGCGAATGTGTGTAGCCGTTCGTCTGGTGGGGGTCCGTCAGATTGACCGCAGCACCCTTCTTCACAGCATCCCAGACAATACTATCCTTGTGTATCTGTATCCCTTCTATCGGGCAGACATGATCGCCGGCCCAGAACCTGAGCTTCAGGTCGTCCCCTTCAAGAAAGGCGCATCGTGCCCTTTTCCCGAGTCGCTCACTGAGATCGTTCAGGACCATTTCAATAACCTTCCCGGGAAGCGTGCTGGAGCTCAGAAGGCTGGCAGCCTCAAGGATGTCATGAAAACGGCCCTGTACATCCATTTCTTTTTTCCTTTCCCACCACCGCTTGGTCGTTCCTGCTTTTACTATGGTAACATCTTTTCAATCAATAAACAATCCTCCTTAAAGACTCAGCCTTTTTACCCCGGTCTGTCGCGTATACTATCTGTCGCCTGCATTTTTCTCCTTGATATTTGTCCGCTGTTGCCGGAAAATGAACCAGGAACAAGGTTGTATGGAACCGGAACACGCGTTTATGGACAGGATGATCACACGGAGATATTTCCTGAGGCTCCTCGCCGGGCTGCCCCTTCTGACCGGATTGCCCTTCTGCCTGCCCGCCGTACCGGCGCAGGCGCAGGACAACGGCCGGATAATCCCGGGGATGCCTATCGGCAGAACGTTCGCAGGCGAAGAGCTCCATTACGACATCACCTTCTGGTTCTTAAGGAAGGTCGCCGTAGTGAGGATGACCTTTGCGCCCGGCGCAGAGGACGGCAGGTACGTGGCCACGCTTCAGGGAGAGACGGTGGGTCTCACGGGATTCTTCACCCGCTACCGCACGGACACCTATCGGGCAGTCATGGAGGAGCTTGACGGAGGCAGGCGGCTCAGGTCCCTCACCTTTGAGGAGGAGGTGCGGATCGGCGATAAATCAAGGAAACATACCCACACATTCGATCATAAGAACCGGAAATGGATCGAGCAGAATATCCGTATGAGCGGTGCCACAAGTGTGGAAGAGCATGACATCCCGGAAAGTAAGGACTACAACGACTTCCTTACCGCCTCTTACAATTTCCGGTACGGCGTTTACGGCACTGTAGAGAGGGGGAAGACGTACCATGTGCCGGTCTTCCCGAAAAAGGATGTCACCACCTACGACGTGAAGGTCGTATCAAAGGCCGAGGAAGACCGCTTGAGGGGCCGTACCTCTGTGCCCGAGGGCGGCGAGTACCGCATAGAGCTCGCCATGGACCCCGAGGTCGTGCATTCCGAGCGGGGCCTCATCAAAGGGTGGCTCGCAAAGGAGCTGTACCCGGTGGAGGGCCTTATGGAGGATGTCTTCCTCTTCGGGGACGTACGCGGGATCCTTGTAAAAAGGGTCAGAACTTAACTATCCTGTCCGCTATCCTTTTTACCTGGTCAAGGTAATGGGAGACGGCAAGGATAGTGATCCTCTCCTTGAGGTGGAGGATCAGATCCTCGATAACCTCCGCCGCCTTTTCATCAAGGGACGATGTCGGCTCGTCAAGAAGGAGCACTTCCGGTTCCATGACAAGGGACCGTGCTATACAGAGTCTCTGCTGCTGGCCGCCTGAGAGCGCCAGCGCGTTGTGGGTCAGGCGATCCTTTACCTCTTCCCACAGATAGGCCTTTGTCAGCGCCTCCCTGACCTTGTACGATATAAGCTCCCTGTCTTTCTCGCCGGCCAGTTTAAGGGGAAAGGCAACATTGCGGAAGATGCTCATGGGGAGGGGGTTCGGCTTCTGAAAGACCGTCCCCACAAGTCTTCGCAGGCGTGACGGCGAAAAAGAACGGTCATGGATATCCCTGAACTGTCCGTCGAACTTTATCTCTACCTTGCCCGACATCTCCGCCTGCGGTATATTCTCCCAGAGACGGTTTATCGTCATAAGGAAGGTGGATTTGCCGACCCCGGAGGGCCCCACGATTGCCGTGACGGTGGACTCCTCGAAACTCTCGTTCATATCTTTCAGGATCAGACGCCCCCCGTAGGAGAAATTCAACCCCGTTACCCTGATCTTGGTCTTTTCAATCCGGTTATCGTTCATGACCTGTAAAATGCAATATATGTCAGTCTTTTTTTGATGAGAAAGGCAGCGGAAAAAAGAACGATGCATATGGCAAGAAGGATGATGGAGGCGCCGTAGCCGGTCAACAGCTCCTCCGGGCTCGTGTATTGTGAAGAGATGTAATAGATATAGAACGGCAGGGCTTCGTAACCGGAGAAGAGCGATTTCGGTATCCCTGCGGTGGCAACGACGCCCGTCAGCATGATCACCGCCGTGTCCTCTGCGCAGCGTCCGATCGCGAGGATGACGCCGCTCATAATGCCTGAAAGCGATCTGGGAAGGAGCACGTAAAAGATGTTCTGCAGTTTTGTGGCGCCAAGCGCGAGGGCGCCAAGGCGCGTGTCCTCCGGGAGGCCCTCAAGGGCCATCTGGGTCGTCCTGATGAGGTATGGGAGCACGAGAAAGGCAAGGGCTATGCTCGATATGAGCAGGCACGGCTGTATCGCCCGCGAAAAATTCTTATGGAGAAAGACTGCAAGGGCGAACCCGAAGAGACCGATGACTATCGACGGGATCCCGGCCAGGATATCGAAAAAGAGGTTGAGTACGCCCTTTACCCGTGCACTGGCATATTCCGCCAGATAGATGCCCGTTGCTATTCCCACAGGTATGGCCCACACAACAGACATGACTACAAGTACCAGGGTACCGGCTGCTGCGGGGAAGAGACCGTTAAAGACCTGTTTTCTCAATAACAACGCATCGAGGACCGCGGTATCGCCGAAGATCAGCCGGGTATCGAGGCTGGGATATCCCTTCAAAAACAGGTAGCCGATGACCGAAAAGACGGCGAAGAGGAGCATCGCCATGCTCAGCCACGCAAATCCGGTGATCGCTTGTTCTACGGGTCTTTTCATCGCATCTTCCTCCTGCCGGAAGCGAGATACCGGACACCGAGGACGATCGCCGTGGTAAAGAGATAGAGCACTATCCCGCAGGCAAAGATCGACTTGAACTCAATGCTCTCGTAGTCTGCGGCGATGACGAGGGCTATGTGGGCGGTCAGCGTCCGCGCCGAATCAAAGATCGAGCCGGGGACCTGGGTCGCGTTGCCGGCGATCATGAGGGCCACCAAGGTATCTCCGAGTGCCCTGCCAAAGGCGAGGATGAGCCCCATGATGATGCCTTTTTTGGCATTGGGAAGGATCACGTAGACCAGTTTCTGGACCTTGTTCGCACCCAATCCGTCTGCCGCTTCCAGGTAAGACCGGGGCACCCTCTCAAAACTGTCATTGAAAAAGAGGATCATCGTGGGGGAGATGAGCACGGACAGCATAAGCGCAGCGGTAATCACCGACATGCCCGATCCCCTGCCTGCAAGCTCACGGACAATGGGCACAAGGAGAAATATGCCGACAAAACCGTAGATCACCGTGGGGATCCCCGTCATCACCTGAACGATCTTCTTCAGATAACGGTTGAGTTGCCTTGGCCCAAGAATCCCTATAAAACCTGAGCATCCGATGCTCACCGGGAAAGAGATCGCGACACTCAGGAAAGATATCGCAAGGGTGCCGACGATCATGGGGAATATGCCGTAGGAGCCGTTACCCGGAGACCAGGCACTCGATAGGATCCGGAGTATCTTTCCCCCGCTTAGAAGCGGGAGCGCCATGAAAAGCATAAAGCCGAAGATGATGAGCGTGATCGAACTGCTTACGATTGCAGAGAGGAGAAAGGTCCTCTCCGCAATCGTTTCTTTCATTGATCTCATTTGACAGGGATAAAACCGTTCGCCGCTATGATCTTCTGACCTTCGTCCGTGAACAGAAAATCAAGGAATTTTTTTGTCAGGGGGGCGGGGTTGCCCTTTGTATTGCTGTAAAGACCGCGGGCTATCGTATATTTACCCGATTTGACCGTTTCGATCTCAGGTGTAACGCCGTCAAAGGTGACCGGCGCAACGGTCTTGTCGATATGTCCCACCGACACGTATCCGATCCCGTAAGGGTCCTGCGATACGGCGGACTTCATCGCACCGTTCGAGACAACCACGTTCGCGCTTTTCGCTATGGTCCCTTTCGCGATCGCCTTCTCCCAGAAAACCTCTCTGGTCCCGCTTGCCTCATCTCTTGTGTATATATTTATCTTCCTGTCTTCTCCTCCGAGCGCCTTCCAGTTATCTATCTTTCCGGAAAAAATATCTCTTGCCTGGGCCTTGCCGAGAGACCTCACCTTGTTGTTCGGGTTCACGATCAATGCAACACCGTCAATCGCCCACAAGAAAAGCTTGAGGTCATAGCGCTTGATCTCATCGTCGGTCGGTTTCCTGCCTGTGTTTCCGATATCCACAAGCCCTTCCCCAACCTGTTTGACGCCCACGCCTGATCCGCCTCCGGCGATGGTTATCTGGATATCCGGGTTGGCCGTCATGATAAGGCGGGCAGCCTCTTTCATGACCGGGATGTGTGCCGTGCCTCCCGATATCTTCACTGTCCCCTTTTCACCCTTGAATGCATCGAGGGGACCTGCAAAGGACGAAGACGTACTGCAAAGAACAAAACAAAAAACAGCTAATGCGACAATACCGTAAATCTTTTTCATCAACTCCTCCTTTTATATATTTCAGACTATCCTAATCTTCCATTGTCTCTAAATATTTTCAAATAGGGCCCCCACGCGCGTCCTGATCATTGCGCGGTCGCTGTCCGTGAAATCCGTTTCGATCTTTAAAAAGGGCAGGTTGTGTTTATCGCGCACGTGCTGTTCGATCCTGTAAGACTCGATATTATACGAGTGACAGGCCTGGAGAATGACGTCTATGACCGCATCGGGCCTGAACCGTTTGATCATTTTATCGAGCGCATCGAACCGCCGCTGGTTCGGGGTCATGCATGAGCACGGTATCTTCAGGTACGCCCTTGCAAGGGCGGAAACCGGGTCACCCGTATCCTCTTCGATCTCGATCGAATACCCCTTCATGCCGCTGCAAGCCTCCATTGCAACCACCGCCCCTCCGGCCTCCTCGATGACCCTGAAGACCTTCGTCGCATCGCCCCCCACGGGACATCCGCTCACAAGGACACGCGGCGAGCGTGCGCTGCCGATAAACTCCCCTTTACCGAGGCGCCCGTCAAGCCCTGCCGTGATGCCTTCCAGCAGCCGCCGCAGCTCGTCGCTCCCCGACACGAACTCTATGCCGATCACATCGTATATCTCACTCCAGCTTAAGAGCGGCGGGATATGCGCTGCATATGCGAAAAAGTCGTTCATAAGGCGGTTCTTTTCGTTCGTCTCCTTTATCTCCGACTCGATGCGGTCGTCAGCGATCTTTGTCCCGAAGGTTGCCTCCAGAAAGGCCTTCAGCTTATGGACCATGGCAGTCCATGTTACGAGGGCCCCCGTTTCGTCGGGTAGTTGCGGCAGATCCATGATGTGTGTGGGTTTGATGTGCCGGATAAGCTCAAACATCTTCTTCTTGCCGTCACAGGTGGTCTCGCCGATGATCGCCTCAGAGAGGGCGTAAAAGGGACAGGAGTCTGTTTTTATAAACCCGAAGCTCGACTTGATAAGGGGACAGAGATTCGAAGGGAGGACCGTCTCGGCTGCCGGGATTGTCTTCCTGGAAAAGGCGCAAAGGAAGACAGGCACCGCCCCCATTGCCCGCACCAGTTCAACGGGTGCATAACCGCAGTACATGCCGATAACGGGCGCCCCGGCATTTCTCTTCCCCACAATAAAATCCAGCACCCTGTCGTTCGGGTTGTTGGCGTATCGATCATGAATGAGCGGTTCCATAATTGAATTTATCCTCTTTTTTTCTCCGGATCAGACTTAACGGATTGTGATGTAAGCTGCAACGGAAGGAATATTTTTACATTCATTATGCCAGTTAGTCCAATTGATATTATGAATGTAAAATGCCTGCAACATTGTTTTTCGGCATGGACTTGCGAAAAAAGCAGCAGAGAGCAGAATAACCCGTGAGGCGTGAATCGTAAGTCGTAAGGGGTTTAATCGCCTAACGCCTCACGACTTACAATTTACGGATTTTTCGCTATCGACTATCGACCAGTTTTATACTATCTACTATTCACTATCAACTATTCACTGGTTTATTGCGGCATATCCGGGATTATTCTGTATAGGGACATTTCTTGTTTTCGCGGGCAAAGATGCAATTCTTATCACACGGCACTACCCTTATGGTAGTATCGCCTTCCGATATCAGCTCATCGATATCTTTTTTGATGTCCGAGACAACCTGATGGCCTTCTCTTAAGGGGATATGTTCCGGCATAACGATATGCAGATCGATGAAACGTTTTCTCCCCGCGGTCCTGGTCTTCAGGTCTTTGAAATTACAATACTTGTCCATATGTTTTACAAGGACCTTGACGACGTCCATCTGTCCGGACTCCTCCATTGAGGCATCGAGGAGTTTTGTGAAGGCCTCCTTCAGAAGACGGGCAGAGGGGACAGCAACAAAGCCGCTTACAAAAAGTGTGGCACCGGGATCTATGTAATGGACCACCCTGTCAAAACCGGCACGTGTAACAATTATTATCAGGAGGAACGACAGGGTGATCGCCGTCGAGATATATCCTTCGAGCTTGAAATGCAGCCCTTCCGCCTTCAACGCCGGGGATGCGCTTTCCTGCGCCAGTCTCATTATGTAATATGCCCCCCAGAAATTGATAACCACACCAACCAGCGTGCAGAATAAACCGACCCATGGGGCCTTTACCTCTTCCACCCTGATGATGTGCATGATCGCCTGAAAGGACATGGCGAGTGCAAGCCCGATGAGGACGATCCCTTCCATCGCCTCACAGACATTTTCAATCCTTCCATAGCCATAGTTATGGAGAAAGTCCGCGGGCCTATTTGAGATCTTAATCGCGTAATAGAGTATGATCGAAACGGCAAGTGCAACACAGGATATGCCCAGGTCGGCCGCGATTGCGAGAGAATCGACAATGACGAGGGCGACTACCTTTATAATACAGAGCGCTATGTTTGAAAACAGGCTTACCTTTACGGCAAGCATCATATATTGGTTCTTGTTCAAGCCACCTATTATACACTTAAAATACTTCAATGAAAATATTTACTTTTAACCGGTATTGCAGCATTGCAGGGGCCGGTGATCGTTGAGGTTTCATAACCCCGAAATGCTCACGGCATTATCAACGGTCACGGCATCCAGCGATACCTCCCTGTAGATGGCCTCCACCATCTCTGTGTCGAGCCGTTCGAAATCCCTTTCCATAGGGGTAACTATCACTCCTCCCATCTCAACCACTGCCGGACTGACGACGATACGTCCGTCCCCCTCCCTGAAAAATGCATCGGGACGGTGTTTTGCGCGGGGAAAGACGATGAGCCGCCATACACCTTCCCTGTAAAAGCCGGCCACGTTCATCATGGGCTCTTCACCAATACAGAGGACCTTTTGCAAGGCGTCCTGGAACCTTTTAAAGACATCCCCCACGGCCGCCGGGTCATCTCCTGTAAGGACCACGATCTCCCTGCCGACACCGCGCAGGCGCGACAGATGAATATTGTCAGCCCCTGCGACCACGGCGGACCTTTCCCTGCCGGCAACCACTTTCTCTACAGGCATCTGCCCCGACGGTATTGCCTGGAAGTGAAGGTGGTCAGGGGCAGAGGCGCCGCACTGCGGCCCGTTGTAAAGGACTGCCCATCCCGGGCCAAAATCAGCGGTAAGCTGAAGGAACGTATCGATATTATCCGCGATGGCCTGGGGACGGTGATCGATATGGGCGATGGTAAAGTGGGAATGGAAGACCGGTCTTGGGTTGCAGAGGATCATGTATCCCTTCCGGTAGAGGATGCCCTTCTGGGCTTCAGGGAGATTGGCAGGACAGAGAAAACAGGGGCGCCCGTTTATCGCACTATCGCGCACATCGGCCAGCGTGCTTTTGATCCTGCCGGGATTGTAATGGATACGCACCGAATATCCACCGCAGGAGATCTCCCGGACCCTTACCCCCTTCAGGGTCTCATACCCCTCTTTCAGTTCCGGCCAGGTCCGCATCTGTTCCGACAGGAGCCTGAGGCAGGGCGCGGAAATGTCCTTTCCGGTATCGTCTGTCTGCAAGGCGATATGGGTCTCCAGGGCTTCACTCATCAGGTTAGTATCTATCATAAGCAGGCGTGTACAATCAATACTCAGGCAACAAAGCTGTATATATTGTTTAGCCCATTCTTGGGCCGGGCACCCGCTTGCGGATGCGGGAGGCTCCGGCAGCTTTGCTGCTGGAGGGGGCGACGTGAGGGAAGGATCGAAGGACGAAGGACGAGAAAAACAATGGCGAACTCGATACTCGATGCTGGCT
>MVRS01000160.1 GCA_002067975.1 Syntrophorhabdus sp. PtaU1.Bin058 | reverse complement strand
AAAGGAATTTTTAGACGTAGGAGGCTTTTACAAATCGCTCCAGGCTGAAGCGCCCGACCTTATCATCCTTGACCTCATGCTGCCGGACGTCGACGGGTTTGAGGTTTGCAAGTATCTGAAAGGTCACGATAAGTATTCTCTCATCCCCATCATTATGCTCACGGCAAAATCCGAGGAAACGGAAAAGGTCCTGGGCCTTGAACTGGGCGCTGACGACTATGTGACGAAACCCTTTTCTCCAAGGGAGCTTGTCGCCCGGGTTAAGGCAGTCCTGAGAAGACAGGGAATGAAGATAGAGTCCAAAAAGATTGAGGTCAGGGATATCCTCAAGATTGATCTGGAGAAATACGAAGTCGAAGTAAAAGGAGAGAAGATAGACCTTACCCCGACAGAATTCAGGATCTTAAACCTTCTTGTCACAAGGGCAGGCAGGATATATTCAAGGGACCAGATCCTCGACCACCTGTGGGGAAAAGAAAAGTTTGTCATAGACAGAACTGTTGACGTCCACATACGACACCTCAGAGAAAAGCTCGGCAATGCCTCTCAGTTTATCAAAAACGTCCGTGGCATAGGATACAAATTCGAAGAATGAAGAAGACCCTCCTCTTCAAGGTATTCAGCGGTTATTGCATCGTCACGATCGTACTTTCAACCCTGATCCTCGCATTCTCCTTTCCTATCATCCGCCACTACCATATCGAGACCGTTGCAGGGAACCTGAAAGATCTGGCCACGGTCCTCAAGCCTCAACTCACCTCAGCACTCATCGAGGAAAATTCCCAAAGGCTCGATTCCATCGCGAAGTCCTTAGGGAGCGAGATCCGCGCCCGGATCACCGTCATAACCCTTAACGGAAAAGTCCTTGCCGATTCGGACGAAAACCCGTCAGTCATGGACAACCACCGGACCAGGACAGAGGTCGCTCAGGCGCTTGAGGGTACAACCGGGAGCTTTGTCAGGTTCAGCAACACCATGAAAAAGGAGATGCTCTACGTTGCCATCCCCATCGAGAAGGACAAAAAGATCATAGGGGTTATACGGGTAAGCCAGTATTTAGAAAATATCGACAACATAACAAATAAGATACGGGTAAAGATCTTCCAGATTGCCCTTCTCATAATCGGCATATCGCTCCTGGCAGCCTTCATCTTTTCAAGAAACCTCTCCAGGCCGCTTCGCGAGCTTACCAATGCCGCGCAGAGGGTTGCAAAAAACGATTTTGACGTCAAGGTCTTTTTAAAAAACAAGGATGAGCTGAGAGACCTTGCCGAGAGTTTTAATTTCATGGTGGGCCGGATAAAGACGCTCTTTGCAGAGTTATACAAGCAGAAAGAGGAATGGAACAGCATCATCCTGTCGCTACGGGAAGGGTTCCTGATACTCGACAAAGATGAGAAGGTAATCTTTTTCAATGAAAGCTTCGAATCGATAATCAACAATACCCCCGAAAAGGGCAGATTTTACTGGGAGGTCATCCGGGAGCCCAAACTGAGCGAGTTGATCAGAGAGGTCCGGGAGACCAAGAGAGACATGCTGAAAGAGATTGAATTCAACAACAGGACCTTCTCCTGCAGTGCGACCTTCTTGCTCTCCCAGAAGGAAATAGCCATAGTCTTCCACGATATAACGGATATCAAGAACCTCGAAAAGATCAAGACTGATTTTGTTCAGAACATATCCCATGAACTGCGCACCCCCCTGACGTCAATAAAAGGTTTCATCGAGACCCTCGGGGAAACCGTTAAAAACGCGGAACAGAGACGCTATATCGATATCGTGAAACGGAACACCGACAGGCTGATCAATATAATCAGCGACCTTCTCCTGCTGTCCGAGCTTGAAGAAAGGAATGCGGAACCTGAGTATGAAAAGGTGGATCTCAAGATCCTGATAGAAAATTCCGTCAAGATATTCGAGCAGCAGCTTGCTGAAAAAGGTCTGAGCCTCACCGTTACGATCAACCCCGAAACACCGGCGATCCAGGGCGACGCCTTCAAACTGGAACAGATGATCATCAACCTTCTGGACAACGCGATTAAATATACCGACAAAGGCAACATCTCCATAACGCTCGGCCCTAACGGAAAAACGGTGATCCTGACCGTTCAGGACACAGGGGTCGGGATCCCCGGCGATCATCTTCCCAGGATATTCGAACGGTTTTATGTCGTGGACAAATCACGATCAAAGAAGCTCGGCGGCACGGGTCTTGGACTTTCTATCGTTAAGCATATCGTTATTCTCCATAACGGGAAGATAGACGTGGAGAGCACCCTCGGCGTCGGGACAAAGTGTATTGTTACGTTTCCCCTGGATCCGTCTGTCGTCCTGTAAGACCGCGGGCATCTTTTTCCGGTGCATCCGACAGGGTAGTATAAAATATGTAATTATGGTAAAATGGTATAAAATATTATAAGGGGGAAGTCCGATGACAACGAAAGTGGTTAAAAAACGGGTTACCTTTAAATTAAACAACCCTGCTGCCCGGGAAGTCTGCCTCACGGGCTCCTTTAACGCCTGGAACCCAACAGCCAAGTACCTCAAGAAAGACAACAAAGGTATCTGGAAAACCACGATGATGCTCTCTAAGGGCGTGTATGAATACCGGTTCATTGTGGACGGGGTATGGCAGGACGACCCCGAAAACCCGGAAAAACAGATGAATGAGTTCGGATCGTACAATTCCGTGATCAGGGTATAATACCCGAATAATCCCGTATCGATGATCTTTCGTCTGTCCGTACGTCATACAGATCAAGGCGGACCCCCGAATAACCGGGCACTATAAAAACAGCAGCCTACCCTGTCGTATTTTCAATCTTCTGCAATATTTAACGAAAACTTAATAAATAATTAACCTCTTGGGCCGATACCATTATAGAAAAAAGGTCTGTGAGGGATTGATATATGTCGAAAAAGAATGAATGGGGATCAATAGCAGATACAATAGATTACGCCTTCCAGCCGATTGTCAATATCCATACAGGCGTTTGCCTCGGTTATGAAGCCCTGCTGAGAGATTACGACAAGGCAGGGTTCAAGAGCATCCAGGGCTTTTTTGACGCCGCCTTTGAGGACGGGGTGCTGCTCCAGATCGATCTCCGGCTGAGGGAAGCGGCTATTAAAAAACTCATCAGCATCAACCACCATCACAGGGTCAAATTGTTCTTTAATCTTGATAACAGGATATTGCTCCTGCCGGAAGACATCCTGGGGGATACCTCTGAGATGCTGATACAATATGGCCTGTATAAGGATTCTGTCTGTTTCGAGATATCTGAAAGACATGAATTTCAATACACCTCCGACACAAAGAATACCCTGAACATATACAAGCACCGCGGGTATAAAATAGCTATCGACGACTTCGGCACCGGATTCTCCGGGTTGCAGCTCCTCTACCACTCAGAACCCGACTTCATAAAGATCGACAGGTTTTTCATCTCCAACATCGAAAGGGATTCCAGGAAAAAGCTCTTCTTTGCCAAGGTCCTGAATCTGGCGCATATACTCGGCATCATGGTTATCGCAGAAGGCGTCGAAACTGAAAAGGAATATTTTATATGCAAAGAGATCGGGTGCGACTTTGCACAGGGATATCTTATCCAGAAGCCGACTACCGATGTCGCTGAACTGAGATTCAGATATGATGAAATAGCATCGCTCAGCACCAGGGATATGCGGGAAAAGACAATCGACCACCGCCTTCTCAACGACCGGATGGAATATTTCGACCCCATTAACCTGCACGAAAAACAACGGGGTTGCCTGACGGACATGTCCGCTGTCTTTGACAGATTCAGGAAAAACAAGGCAAATACATTCTTTCCCGTAATCAACGGCAACGATGAGCCTGTCGGGTTAATCAGGGAGAAAGAGTTGAAGGAGTATGTCTATTCGAAATACGGCAAAGACCTGCTTCTCAATAAAACCTACGGGAAAACCATCATAGATTTTATTATAAAGTGTCCTATCTGTGAAATAAGCACCAGGATCGAGGATATACTGGAGATCTTTTCTATCGATGAACATTGCGAAGGGGTCATCCTGACCGAGAACAGCAGGTATCTCGGTTTTCTGAGCGCCCGGTCGCTGCTTAAAGTCGTAAATGAAAAAAATCTCGCCTCTGCGCGCGATTCAAATCCACTCACCAAGCTCCCCGGCAATACGATGATAAACGAATATATCGAGGCTGCCCTGAGGGACACTAAAAATGCCTATGTGCTGGTATATTTCGATTTCAATAATTTCAAACCCTACAATGACCGATACGGCTTCAGGCAGGGTGACAGGACAATCCTCCTTTTCTCGGATATCCTGAAAAAGACTTCAGGCTCAAACAGGTTCTTTGTGGGTCATATAGGCGGTGACGATTTTTTCACCGGCTTCAAAGTCGGGGAATCGGACAGGGTCTCCATCGACAACAAGATACGGTACATTGTCGAGAAGTTTAAAAATGATGTCGTAAGCCTCTATGATCCGGAAGACAGGGATAGAGGGTATATTATTGCCCCTGACAGGTACGACAACAAAAAGAGGTTTCCGCTTTTGACGGTCAGTGCCGCCGTCCTCGATATTCATGAAGGACCAAGGGAGGCTACGATCGAAGAGGTTGTAACGGCCCTGGCAAGTCTGAAAAAGAAGGCGAAGGCACGGGATAACAAGATCGCATATGCCTTTTTAAGTAATCCGGGCTGTGTTGACATACGATCCGATGATCTCCCTGTTGCTGAAAGAAAATTCGGAACATAACGATATATCTTCACTCCTCCGTTTTCATTGTAGGCGGGTAATGGTTTATAACAGGCGGGTAATGGAACATTACAAAGACGTCGCTGAAGGGATGTAGTAAAATTGAGCGTTTAAACCGACATGGATACGGAGGTATTTTATGGGGCTCTTCGATAATGGTTTTAAAGGAAATATTGTAGGCGGTCTTGCTATCGGTATAGGGACGGCAATCATCGCGCCTGTTATTATCCCTGTCCTTGCCAGTGTTGCAAAACCACTTGCAAAGGCAGCCCTCAAGGGAAGCATCGCGCTCTACGAAAAGAACAGGGAGAAAATAGCGGAGGTCAAGGAGGTAGTAGAAGACCTCGTCGCCGAGGTTAAGGCTGAGATAGAGGCAGAATCATCGGTCACTACAGGCGATATTAAGGCTGAAAAATGATACCTGAGGCATTTGTCTGTCATAATACGTTGAACCGGTTAAGGGTCAGGATCCCCTCAAAGAGGCGGAACGCCGAATATTTCACTGCCCTTGAAAAGGACCTCATCACTATTGAAGGTGTAGAAAGTGTCATCGCAAATCCGGTAACAGCCAGCCTGCTCCTGGTACATAATGTCTCGCTTGAGAGACTTTCGGAATATGCAGCAGAGAAGCAATTATTCTCCCTCATCCACATTCCACCCAAACAGATGACATTCCACGATTCACTCACACACAATTTCAACGTCTTGGACAAAAAGGTCAAAGATTACACCCAGGGCGCTACGGACATCGGCAGTCTGGCGTTTCTCGGCCTTGCCGGGGCAGGCATCTACCAGATAAGCAAGGGTAATTTTACTGCGCCGGCATGGTACACGGCGTTCTGGTACGCGCTCAACATATTCCTGAAGACAGATAAAAAGAACGACAATGCGGAATAGTGTTCATCTATTCTGCAGAGATATTCGTTGAATATCAAAAAAGGAGGACAACGTGACATCGCATGATTCTGAAAGAAAACCGGTAAATACCATCGAGGAAAGTCTCGGAAAGGCTGGTTCTGTCGTTAAGGAAGGCGTCATCAGCAGTCTGAAGGGGATCAACGAAATCGAAGCAGAGATCGTAACGGTAGTACGGAATACGGTTTCCTCTACATTAAAGGCTACCGGCGGGGTTGCGAATGAAAGCCTTGCCCTTACCAAGGATGTCATTAAAGGCGCCATCTCGGCCACTGAAGAGGTCGGGACCGGCCTCATTCTGAGCACAAAAAGTGTTGTAAAGGGTGTAATAATGGGCGTCGGCGATGTCGGAGGCGATGTTATGAATATTGCCGGCCAGACCGTCAAGGGCGCCGTCAAGGGGGCATCGGAGATCGGTGCCGACGTTTCCCTTGTAGCGAGGCGGGCGGTAGACGGTGTCATTGAGGCGACAAAAGAGATAGGCGGTAATGTCGAAGAGTCAGCCAGGGTTGCCGTCGGCGGGGCCATCGAGGCTGCAGGCACAATAGGGAATACGGCCCTCAAGGCCGTGAAGGAGATGCTCGTCGGCGTCGTGGAAGGCGTCAAGGAAGTTGCAGGCGCCGCGCTGCCCAGGGCTAAGGGGATGCCGGAAACCCATGCGCCAGAAGCAAAAGACCGGGAGCCGGCCGGGAAGACAAAAGGCAGCAAGGGAGTATAGTCCCCTTTGGTTACACCTATTCACACCTGTGTGAAAGGGAGGGTGCGTCTAAAAGTTACAGGTCTTTACCGTTCGGATCCCCTGAAACTTCACATAGAAAACGGATTACGGAACGACGCAGGCATCCATTTTGTGTCGGCAAGTACCCTGACCGGGAACGTCCTTGTTTGTTATAATTCAGGCCGTACCTACCCGGTCATCCTGACTATCGTAGAAGACCTCCTCAGGTCCTATCAGGAAGGCAACGGCCTTGCAGAGAAACTCATCCGCCCCGTTGAGACAAAAAGAAGCAGGGGCAGGGAAAAGGACCGCAGGGCAGCTTCCCGCAGGCAGATCAGGAAGCTCGTTGTCCATGCAGAAGAACAGGTGCAAAGGCCGTGGCATCTTATAGACGCCCCCGAGACCCTTCGCCTTGTCGGAAGCGATGCATCGACCGGCCTCACGGCTGAGGAGTGCAGGGAAAACATCAAACGATTCGGCCCCAACCTCCTCCCTGAATCTGTCCCCCGTTCAGGCTGGAGCATCTTTATCAACCAGTTCAAATCACTTCCCGTGGCCCTTCTTGCAGCAGCAGCATGCATTTCGATCTTCACAGGCGGGGCGGCTGATGCAGCCGTTATTATGAGTGTGGTCGCGATCAATGCGGTAATAGGATATACCACGGAGAGCAGCGCGGAGAAAACGATCAATTCACTGAAAAACCTTGTGCAGCCCTCTGCCCTTGTCCTGAGGGAAGGCAGGATACACCGGATAAGCGCGGAGAATGTCGTGATCGGCGACATCATTGTGCTAAGGCCGGGACTTTACGTGGCAGCCGATGCCCGGCTTATCGAAACCTATCACCTCAGCGTCGACGAATCGGCGCTCACAGGGGAGAGCCTCCCCGTTACAAAAACCACGGAATCGCTCGCATCAATATTTTCGGATATCCCCCTCGCGGACAGGACCAATATGGTCTATATGGGAACACTGGTTACCGGCGGACAGGGTTTGGCGGTAGTCGTTGCGACCGGTCGGTATACCGAGATCGGCATGATCCAGATACTCGTCGGCGAGGCGAAGCCGCCGGAAACACCCATGGAAAGGGAACTTGACAGGGTGGGCAACCAGCTTGTGGTAATAAGCAGCGCCATTTGCGGCGTTGTTTTTTTCCTCGGTCTGCTCAGGGGCTACGGGTTCCTGCAGATGCTGAAGGTCTCCATCTCCCTTGCAGTTGCGGCGGTACCGGAGGGCCTCCCCGCTGTTGCCACAACCACGCTCTCTCTCGGCATCCGCAATATGCGCAAACACAACGTTCTGATACGGCGTCTCGAGGCAGTGGAAACGCTCGGCTCGGTCCAGACGATCTGTATGGACAAGACAGGCACGATCACGATGAACAGCATGACCATAACGGAGATCTTTTCCGGAATGGACCGCATGAATGTCCGTGACGGCAAATTCAGGAACTCCCACGATTACGTGAATCCCTATTCGAGGGATGAACTCCTGAGGCTTATCCACATCGGCGTGCTGTGCAATGAAAGCGAGATATTCCGGCAGAACGGAGGCTACACAGTTACCGGCTCTCCGACGGAGAACGCCCTCCTCAATATGGCTATCGCTTCAGGGGTCAACATTACAGAGTTGCGGGGCATCTATCCTCTGGCAAAGGTCATCCACCGGTCTGAGACGCGTAATATCATGTTCACCCTGCACAAGACTGCTGACAGTAAGAAGCTCCTCCTCGCTGTAAAAGGAAGCCCCAGGGAGGTACTGGCGCTCTGTTCTTTCTATATTACGAACGGCGAACAGCACGCCCTCACGGATGATAACCGAAAGATCATCGAGCTCGCGAACGAACGGATGGCAGGCGATTCACTCCGTGTCCTCGGCATTGCATACGCGATCGTCGACCATTCCTTCGAGCCCCCGGAAAACGGCGTCTTTCCCGCTGAAAACCTTTTCTGGCTCGGTATCGTCGGCATGACAGACCCTGTGAGACCTGGCGTTAAGGACCTGATCGCTTCATTCCACAAGGCAGGCATCGACACGATCATGATCACCGGCGACCAGAGCCCTACTGCCTATGCAATCGGGAAAGAGCTGAGCCTCAACAGGGAAGAAGAGCTTGAGATACTCGACTCGGTCCGGATTGCCGATATGCCCCAGGAGGTTATGCAGGCCCTTTGCCAGAGGGTACATGTCTTTTCCAGGGTCAGTCCTGCCCACAAGCTCCAGATAGTGCAGGCCCTCCAGTCAACGGGCCGGATCGTCGCCATGACCGGCGACGGCATCAACGACGGACCGGCGCTGAAGGCTGCCGGGATCGGCATTGCCATGGGACACACCGGTACGGACGTGGCCCGCGAGGTGGCCGACGTGGTACTGGAAGACGATAATCTCCAGACGATGGTCGTGGCAATAAGCCAGGGGAGGACGATATACAACAACATCAGAAAATCGATCCACTTCCTCCTGTCAACGAACATGAGCGAGATCATGTTCATGTTTACAGGCATCACCCTTGGCCTGGGACAGCCGCTCAATACCATGCAGCTCCTCTGGATCAACCTCATGTCCGATATCTTTCCCGGTCTCGCCCTTGCCCTCGAACAGCCTGAGCCTGACGTGTTAAACAGGCCGCCGAGGGATACTTCGGAACAGCTAATACGGAAGTCTGATCTCAAGAGGATCTTTTTCGAGTCAGGCACCCTCACGGCCGGCGCCCTCGCAGGCTATGCATACGGCGCCATGCGATACGGCAGGGGACCCCAGACAAACACGATCGGTTTTTTGAGCCTCACTATCGGACAGCTGCTCCATGCCATTAGCTGCCGCTCTGAAGGCCCTGTCCTGTTCAGTAAAGAAAAGATGCCCTCCAACAAGTATCTCAATACGGCCCTTGCCGGCTCGATCGGCATCCAGGGTGCGGCGATGGTCGTGCCCGGTCTCAGGAACCTCCTCGGCATAACACCGGTAGGTCCTGTCGATATTGCCGCCATCGGCTGCTGTTCCATATTGCCGCTCATTGTAAACGAAGCGACGAAAGGTGTTCGTAAAGGTGAAAAGACATGAAAAAGGACTTTGTTTTTATATCGGAATCCGTTACGGAAGGTCATCCCGACAAGCTGTGCGACCAGATAAGCGATGCCTGCGTTGATCATTTCCTCCAGCAGGACCCCTTTTCCAAAATCATAGCGGAATGCGCGGTAGCGACATCGATCGTCTTCATTGCGGCCCGTTTCACCTCCCATGCAACGGTGGATTTTCCCTATATCGCGAGGGAGATCATCAACCAGATCGGGTATAACCAATCCACGTTCAACGCGAAGACGTGCAGCGTGCTGACAAGTCTTAAGGTGCTTCCCTCTGACGAATACGGCTATACAGACGAAAAGACCCTGACAGACGACCAGATCGATGCAATACCGGTCAAAAATCAGGTGACGGTATTCGGGTTTGCCTGCAACCAGACACCGGCATTCATGCCCCTGCCTATCTGGCTCGCCCACAAGCTTTCACGGAGGCTTACATCTGTTCGTCATCAAAAGATCCTTACCTATCTTGAGCCTGACGGAAAGACCCAGGTCGGTATAGAGTACAGGAACAGAAAACCGTACAGGATACACAGCATCACGATCATCGCGAGCCAGAACAAGAATAGCGGACCGGAGTCTGCGCGGCTGTCCGACGATATGAGGGAAACGGTCATCAAACCGGCCTTTGCAGACGAGGGGATCAGACCGGACGAAAAGACGAAGATATTTATCAACCCGGACGGCCCTTTCATTACAGGCGGCCCATCGGTCCATTCAGGGCTGACGGGAAAGAAGTGCGCCGTTGACACGTACGGAGAATATTCAAGGCAAAGCGGGGCAACGCTGAGCGGAAAAGACCCTTCGCGCATCGACAGGATAGGGGCGTATGCCGCACGGTACGCCGCAAAAAACGTCGTAGCGGCAGGACTCGCGGAAGAGTGCGAGGTCCAGCTCAGCTATTCGATAGGTCTCTCAAGGCCTGTCAGCATACAGGTCGAGACGTACGGCACTGGCACCGTTGCCGATTCGAAGATAGTACAGAAGATCAAAGACCACTTCGATTTCCGTCTCGCGGGGGTTATTAAGCAGTTCAATCTCCGCTACCTGCCGTCAACCATCAAGGGCGGCTTTTACAGGAAACTCGCTGCATACGGTCATATGGGAAGGATGGATATCGGCCTGCCCTGGGAGCTCACCGATAAAGCGCACCTGCTCGCCGGGGAATAATAAAACATGTGAAAGGTGAAATGTGAAAAGCGATGCTGGTCACTCCGATACTGGATACTGGCGAAAACCTCGTGAGGCGTAAGTCGTAAGGCGTGAGGGGTAACTGCAGCAGAGAACCGAGAGCAAAGAGCTAAGGGTTTTTATATATTGTCATTGCGAGCCCGTAGGGCGTGGCGCAGTGTCATTGCGAGCGAAGCGTGGCAATCTCATTCAATGGATTTATACCCTTGGATCGCCACGTCGCTTCGCTCCTCGCGATGACGATAAAGAATGAAGTTCCTCGCGATGACTTACGGATGTTCCGCTTTACCCCATGTCTTTTACATTACGTCTTAATCCCCTCACGCCTGACGCCTTACGACTTACGGATTTATCATCTTACGACTTACTGGTTTTTTGCAGCTGATCGCTGATAGCTGACTGCTTATGGCCGTCTTATTATTTCTTGTTCCATACCTTTCACCTTTCACATTTCACCCTTTTATAAAATTCGACAGTATATAGATCAGAAGCCCGACCAGCCCGCCGACGATCGTCCCGTTTATCCTTATCCACTGGAGGTCTTTGCCGATGTGCAGTTCTATGGTCCTGCTTGTCTTGTCTGCGTCCCATTTTCTCACCGTGTCTGAAATGATCGTTATGATCCCATCGGCGTATTGAGTGGTAATATTGACTATGGAGGTGTGTATCCACCCGTTGATCTTCTCCCGGGTCGCATGATTGCCGGCAAGGCCCTTGCCGAATGTCGCAACAACCTCTTCCATCTGCGCCCTGAGGGCTGTTTCGGGTCTGCTTATCTCTGAGAGGATAATCCCCTTAATGTCATTCCACGTGTCTGCGAAACAGGTCCTGAGCTGCGGGTCTGAAAAAAACTCGTTTTTCATCCGCTCCATCTTGTTCCTGAAGGAATCGGAATCTTTAAGGTCTTCAATCATCTTTTTCAGTGCGGCGCTGAATTTCAGCCGGATCTCGTGGTCCTCTTTCTTCCTTATATTTGCCAGTGTTTCTTCTATCGTATTGACGATCTTGTTGAATATCACCTCATCGACAAAGTCAGGCATCCACCATGGGTTTTCCCTTTTCATGCCCTCCTGGATCTTCTGCCTGTTTTCCTTTATCAGTCTTTCCGCAATAGAGAGTGCTTCGTCGAGCAGTACCTGGTGCCGGTTATTCTCCGTCAGCGTCTCCGTCATCTTCCCGAGCAGCGGATAGACGTTGATCTTCCGCATGCTTTTCGTAACCAGCTCAGAGAACATCCGGCGCATCTCTTTATCGTCAAAACCCTCAAAGAGCAGCTTGATGGATTTGATGATCTTTTCGCAAAATTCCCTTGATCTCTTCTCATCCGAGAGCACCCCGGCGATCCTGCCTGCAAAATCTATGGACCTCAGCTTGTGTTCCAAAACATCGCGGGACAGAAAATTTTCCTTTATGAAGGCGGCAAGGTTCTCCCCTATCCTGTCTTTGTTCTTCGGTATTATTGCCGTGTGGGGAACGGGTATGCCGGCAGGGTACCTGAAGAGCGCGACAACAGCGAACCAGTCGGCAAGCGCGCCGACCATCGCTGCCTCGGAAAAGGCGACGATATAACCGAAAAACGGGTGATCTTTTGCAAGGGCCCGCGAAACGATGTATATAAGGATCATGAGGAAGAAAAGACCGGTAGCAGTCATCTTCATTCTGAAAAGCTTTGAGCGCTGGTCTTCCCGGTCTTGTTTCTGACTGCCGTATGACTGTTGAGCCCCGGTGATAGTGAGTTTAATCAGATCCCCCTTCGTAGTGTACCGCAGGAAATGTTTGCCGTCCGATCACGGCGCTGTTTACAATCAATCGAATCCGTCATCAAATACAATGGGATGACCGATAGGGACTATTGCCTCGCCTTGTGATCCTTGGCCATTTTTACCTTGACGATTCTCCGCCCCTTCATTCCGACGACGGTGAAATTGTACCCGCCGTACTGTATTATCTCCCCGCCCTTCGGTATCTCCTGCAACTGATTCAGGATAAAGCCTCCAAGCGTCTCGTAATCCGGCGATTCGGCAAGATTCAGATCAAACCTGTTATTCAGATCCCTGAGCGAATAGGAACCGTTAATGATGACTGAACCGTCCTTCAGCCGTTCGATCATGTCGTCCACGTCCGTTTCATCGAGTATCTCACCGAAGATCTCTTCCATGATGTCCTCAAGGGTGACAATGCCGACAGTGGTGCCGTATTCGTCTATCACAATGGCCAGATGCTGGCGTCTTTTCTGCATCTCTTTGAGGAGGATGCTTATCTCCATTGTATCTGGCACAAAGTACGGTTTTTTGAGCAACTCGTTGAGGTTGAAAGGCGCCTTGAGCCAGATCTGCCTGGTGATGTCTTTATGATAGACCACCCCGACAACATTATCGAGATTGTCCCTATAGACAGGATACCTCGAGAACTCGCTCTCCACAATATACTGTATGATCGCCTCCCGGTTGTCTTCTACATTGATACTGTACACGTTCGGTCTCGGTACCATAATCTCCTTGACGGACCTGTCTGCGAATTCGAAGACACCGTGGATCAATTCCTCTTCGGTCTCATCGAAAATGCCTTTCCTGCGGCCCTCCTCAAGCAGCATCTTGATCTCGCCTGCACCGATCTGGTCTTCACTCTTTTTCAGGTTCAGGCCCTTAACCACGAACATCGTGGAGAAGCTGAGGAAATTTACAAAGAAAAAGAAGAGCTTGGTGATAAAGTCGAAAAACGGGGTTATCCATATAGCGACCTTTTCCTTATAGTTCATGCCTATATACTTTGGGACCAGTTCACCCACAACAAGGAAAAGGTATGTCAGTACGGCCACAACAAGAACAAGCGACAGGGTATCATCGAAGATGCGGAGGTAGGGAATCTGTCTTAACACGGGTTTGATATACTGTACTGCAACAATGCCTCCTATGGCCGAGGCAAGTGTGCCGCAGAGGGTAATACCTATCTGTACGGCGGACAGGAACCTCTCCGGGTTCTCTTTCATCTCAAGAAGCTTCTCGGCTTTGTGCTCCTTGTCCTTTTTCGCAATCTCCCTGATCTTGCTTTTTCTTGACGAGACAATTGCGAATTCACCTGCAGAAAACAACCCGTTCAGCACTATCAAGGCTACTACGAATAAGATTACAAGAACAGGCACATCCATCTTTTTCTACTCTCCTGCCGGGCAATCAATGATTATACTTCATAACTATTCTCATCAATTATATCACGATTCTGAGCAAAGTTGATAGATTATCCTGCGCCAAATGTAATGTCCGACTGATCTTTTCAGAGAGAATTAACCTTAAATTAACAAAGACATAATATTTAATTAAATTATTTCATGTAACGATAATAGTGATGGAGCCTATTTCCAAGAAAATAAACGGTACGGGAGGTGTGTATGGTGATTATCTTCTTTTGCAGCGAGTCTGATGAGAAGGCCATGGAACTATTCTCACGGACCGCAGTCAATATCCCTGAAGATGTAGTCTTACAAAGATATGTCTCTGTGGAGCATTTGAAAGGCGTTCTCCATGATGCTGAAATCCGGGAAGCATTTATCATCATCGCAGCATTTCATGAAGAAGCATTGATCGATGCATACTTTATCAATGACCTCCTCTGCCGGTATAATTCAATAGTTATCCTCCCTGACCGCGGTAAGCTCTCCACTGCCCTCGGGCACGTATTAAGACCTGCCCGTACGTTCTATAGCGACAGCGACCTCAACGATATCCTTTCTGTCATCCGGGAGTGTGCCGGAGGTCCATCTGCAAAAAATCCGAGCAAACAGGTCATTAGAATGAAAATGTTCTTTAACGTGCCGCGTAATAACGATATGGAGAAAAAGGTCTCAAATCTATAAAGGCAGTCGATAG
>MVRS01000159.1 GCA_002067975.1 Syntrophorhabdus sp. PtaU1.Bin058 | reverse complement strand
CTGCGGCCTATCACCTATTACCCCTCACTTTTCACAGAGGTTCATCGTCTCACGACTTACGATTCACGGGTTTTTTACTATCTACTATTCACTATCGACTATCGACCGCCTCTATGCTATTCACTATCGACTATCGACCGCCTTTATACTATCGACTGCATTTATGTTGTCTGTTATGTTATGATATTCAGCCCGACATGAAGCGGAAAACTTTATGGGACTAAAGCAGGGGGACCGGCAGGACGCGTGGAGTTTTTAAAGGCGATATCTTCGGAAGAGGCACTGGGGGTAATAGATTCGTTCGCGGCGGATCCTGTTAAGGAAACGGTCAGCATAAACGACGTCCTTCACCGCATTCTCGCCGAGGATGCGGTGTCCCATGAGGACATACCACCCTTTCCGCGTTCGCTTGTTGACGGGTTTGCATTGAAGGTAAAGGATATACAGGGGGCGAAGGAAACAAGCCCTGTGTTCCTCTATATACAGGGGGAGATAAAGATAGGCGAGGCCGCGAGCGTCGAACTTGAGGATGGAAAATGCATCTACCTTACGACAGGTGCCATGATCCCGGAAGGCGCAGACGGCGTGGTGATGCAGGAGTTCGTGAGGACGGCCGGGGATGCCGTTGAGGTGACGAAAACGCTCCACAGGGGAGAGAATATCTGTTTTCAGGGTGAAGACATAACAAAAGGAAAGATCGTTCTTCAAAGGGGCAGAAAGGTCACCGCCTTTGATGTCGGCCTTTTTTCCGTCATCGGTATGCCGGATGTCCCCGTCTATAAACGACCTGTCGCGGGTATTATATCAACGGGCGATGAGATCGTATCCGTTGAGGAGGCGCCGCCGTTCGGAAAGATAAGGGACATCAACGGGCACACCATAGCGAATATCCTGAAAGACAACGGCGCATCCTGTATCTTTTTCGGGATTGGAAAGGATACCGTTGACAGCATAGCGGGTAAGCTGGAATTGACGCGGGAGTGCGATCTGGTAATCATTTCCGGGGGTAGCTCCAAGGGACAGAGGGATTATATCGCAGATGCCATTGTGCGTCTCGGCGGAGAGATACTCTTTCACGGGATCAATATCAAGCCGGGGAAACCGACGATCTTCGGAAGGCTATGGGGACGGCCGGTGTTCGGTCTGCCGGGGCACCCCAATTCATGCGCAATGGTTACGATGAGATTTGTGCTTCCCCTGCTGCGAAGGCTGAAGGGCGAAGAAGGGTACAAGGAAAAAAGGGTGCCGGGTATCCTGAGCACAAATATCCCTTCGACAAGCGGCGTTGAAGAATACGTAAAGGTTGCGGTCCGGGAGGTTGACGGAAGCCCTTATGTAACGCCGATATTCTCAAAATCACCTGTTATCTCCTCCTTTGTCGATGCCTCGGGATACATCATCGTGCCCGAGGGCAAAGACGGCTACGAAAAGGACGAGAAGGTAGAGGTGTGTTTGTTTGAGTAGCAAAAACAACTCATGGCTCATAGCCGATAGTGAGATATCCGTAAGTCGTAAGTCGTGAGGCGTGAGGGGAGAAAGGCAGCGAAGGGCAGAGAGATAAAACCCAGTGAGGCGTAAAGCGGAAGAGGGACAGAAAGTGAGAAGAGCAGAAGGTGAGGGGAACGGAAAGCGGAATACCCCGGTTAATACTGCCTTTTGTATTTGGTTTCAACGCCTCACGTCTCACGACTTACTGGTTTTTCGATATACGATAGACGAATTACGATATACTAATATCAGATCTGCTTTGCGCAGTGTGCAACGCTGTAGTCCCCTTACGACTTACGCCTTACGACTCACGGCTGTGGGCTGATAGCTGAAAGCTGAAGTTAAAGTATGAGACGTTACTTAGAGACGATCAAGAGCAAAGAGGCTGTCCGGAAGATACTGGAACACGTCCGTCCCATTGAGGAGGAAGAGATGATCCCGGCGTATCAGGGCAAAGGCAGGATAACAACGAGGCCGGTATATGCAAAATGTTCCAACCCGCCTTTTGTATGTTCTGCAATGGACGGCTATGCGACGATGTTTGAAAAGACCCTCGAGGCCGACATGACCCATCCCCTTTCTCTTGCGAAGGGCAGCGACGCCGTACGCGTGAATACCGGTGACGCCATGCCTGCCGGCATGAACGCCGTTGTGATAAGGGAAGAGGTTGAGGAAGCAGGGCAGCATATAGTGATCCGAAGGCCTCTATACCTCTGGCAGAATGTGAGGATGATCGGTGAGGACGTCATAGAGGACGATATGCTGGTACCCACGAACCACGTGATCGGGATCTTCGATGTAAGTATGCTGATCTCTGCCGGCGTTACCCACGTCCCCGTGAGGAGGATGCCGAAGATCCTTATCATCCCCACGGGTAAAGAGCTGATGGATGTCTATAACGGATCGACGGACACGGAAAGCCGCGGCAGGAGACTGATCGATTCCAATTCGCACCTCCTTGCCGGGATGGCCGTGGAGACGGGTTTTCAGGCAACAAGGCACGCGATCGTTGCCGACAGGAAGGAACTCCGTGAGGTCGTCGGCAAGTCTGTCAATGACTATGACGTGGTGCTGATCAACGCGGGCTCAAGCGCCGGCGACGAAGATTATACCGAGGATATTATCCGGGAACTGGGTGTTCTCGTGTTCCACGGGGTGTCGATGATGCCCGGAAGACCCGCCGTCTTCGGCATTGTCCGTGATAAGCCGGTATTCGGCATCCCAGGTTATCCCGTATCGGCGGCAATAAGCTTTCAGAGCTTCCTTGAACCGGTTTATGAAAAGCTGACATCGTCGAAGGTCGCGAAACGTTCCGTGATCCCGTGCCTGACCCCTTACAAGATACCTTCCAGAATAGGCTTAGAGGAGATCGTGAGGGTCAACATCCAGAAACATAACGGCAGGTATTATGTCTTTCCCCTGCCGAGGGGGGCGAGCATCCTCTCTTCCATGGCCCGCGCCGACGGCCTCATAACAATACCGGAGAACATAGAGGGCTACGGCGAGGACGAGGAGATACAGTGCCAGTTGCTGAAGGATGAATGCGACATCGCGAACAGGGTCCATATCGTCGGCAGCCACGACCTGTCGCTGGACATCATGAGGGACCTTATGAAAAAGGCCCATCCGGAAGCCGACCTCCTGTCGACCCATAC
This sequence comes from Syntrophorhabdus sp. PtaU1.Bin058, assembly GCA_002067975.1. GTDB lineage: Bacteria > Desulfobacterota > Syntrophorhabdia > Syntrophorhabdales > Syntrophorhabdaceae > UBA5609. The sequence goes on along the minus strand of MVRS01000159.1, from coordinate 17,992 downwards.
CGGCAGCTTAAGCGGTATCCTTGCGATAAAAAAGGGCGTGGCGGATCTCTGTACCACCCACATCTTCGATGAATCGGAGAAGGTCTACAACATACCGGTCATCGAGAAATATCTCTCCGGGAGGAACGTGGTACTGGTACATATAGCGAAGAGGCAGCAGGGGCTTGTCATTAAAAAGGGCAACCCGAAGAAGATAACGGGGATCGGGGACATCGGCCGGGAAGACATAAGATTCATAAACAGGCAGTTCGGTTCCGGGACAAGGATACTCCTCGACCTTCTGATAAAAGAAAAAGGCATTAAAAAGGAATCGATACGTGGTTATGAAAGGGAAGAGTCTTCTCATACTGCCGTCGGCATCATGGTGAGAGAATCGGTGGCAGATACGGGCGTTGCCATCTATGCCGTCGCAAAGCTCTTTTCCCTCGATTTTATCCCGCTGGCCGAAGAGGAGTACGACCTCGTTGTTACCGGGGAGTTTGCAGAGGACCAGCGCTTTGCAAAGCTCATGGCAATTATCCGGTCTGATGTCTTCAGGAAGAGACTGGAGGAGGCCGGCGGTTATAATACGGGGCATACAGGAGCGATAAAATATGGTAAACTATAAAACAACTCATGGCGGAACACCCGTAAGTCGTGAGGCGTAAGTCGTAAGGGGTTTAATCGCCTGACGCCTTACGGTGCACGGCTTTCGTGCTGAAAGCTGAAAGAAGGGTTTGAAGATGTTAGTCGATAAGTACAACAGGGTGATTGATTATCTCAGGGTCTCAGTTACGGACAGATGCAACCTGCGCTGTAAATATTGCGTTGACGGCGAATTTCCCTTTGTCGCCCACGACGAGATACTCAGATACGAGGAGATCATACGGTTTGTAAGGATCTGCTCGGAGCTGGGCGTCACAAAGGTACGTCTTACGGGAGGGGAGCCTCTCACGCGGAAAGGGATACCCTTTCTCCTGAAGGAGATCTTTTCGATCAAGGGTATTAATGACGTAAGCCTGACGACGAACGGGGTATTTCTCGGCCGGCAGATCCTCGATCTGAAAGAGGCAGGGTTGAAGCGGGTCAATATCAGCCTTGATACGTTAAAGCGTGAACGCTTTACCGAGATTACCCGCGTTGACGCCTTTGACGAGGTCCTCATGAGCATCGAGAAGGCCATGTATACCGGTATCCGTCCCATCAAGATAAACACCGTCGTTATTAAAGACTTTAACGACGACGAGATCCTCAGTTTCGCAAGGCTCGCGAAGAAATGGGGGCTGGAGGTGCGTTTCATAGAGTTTATGCCCTTCGGGGATTCTGCGCTCTGGGACAGTTCGAGGATTGTGCCGTCCCGCGTCATTGAAGAACGGATAAGGACCGAATACCCCCTTGAGCCGTTGTCGAATGCCACGAAGGGACCGGCGAAGATGTACGGGATTGCGGGCAGTGAAGGCAAGGTAGGTTTTATCAGTCCAGTGTCTACCCACATCTGTTCTGAATGCAACAGGATACGTCTCACGTCAACAGGCATGATAAGGCCATGTCTCTTCTCCGATACGGAATATGACATGAAAAGCCTTATGAGAAGAAATGCCGGAGATGAAGAGATACGGGAATTTGTTGAAAGCGTGGTAGAGGTCAAGCCGGCGAACAAGCACGAAAAGGGACAGATCAGGAAGTGCCAGCGGAACTTAAGGAGTATAGGTGGATAGATGAAGCTCAGCCATATTGACGAAAAAGGCAATGCACGGATGGTGGACGTTACGGCGAAGAAGAAGACCGAGCGGAAGGCCGTCGGTTTCGGCAGGGTGACAATGTCGGAAGCGACATACAACTTTGTCAGGAGTGGCTATGGTCCGAAAGGCGATATATTCACCGTTGCCAAGATCGCGGGGATCATGGGCGCAAAGAGGACCCACGAGCTTGTCCCTCTCTGTCACCCTCTCTCGCTCACGCATGTCGATGTGCAATACACCTTCCACGACAGGCAATATGCGATCGATATTATTTCTACGGTCAAGACGAAGGGAGAGACAGGGGTGGAGATGGAGGCGATCAATTGCGTCATGGTGGCGGCGCTGACGATCTATGACATGTGCAAGGCAATCGATAAAGGCATAGAGCTCGGGCCCTTTTATCTCCTTGAAAAAAGCGGTGGCAAGAGCGGGAGATACACGCGGAAAAAAGTAAAAGGTGAAAGGTGAAAGGTGAAAACCTTGTCCCTCGTTACTCGTTGCTTGTCACTGGTTTGAACCAGTATCCGGCGATAAGCGACCAGCAACGGGTATCGAGCATCCGGAATATGGTCTATTTAGTCTGTTTCGTCTTGTTCGTTTTAACCTTGAACGTTGAACATAGAACGTTGAACAGATTTTTTTATCGCCTTACGCCTGACGAATATACGAGGATTTTTTATTATGATCGGTAAAATAGTGTCGGTAAATATTAGCAGGGATAAGGGCGAGAAGAAACATAACATAGGGCAGTGTATGCTCATTCAGGATAAGGGCCTGCAAGACGATGCACACGCCGGTTTCATGCACAGACAGGTGAGCCTTCTCGCAACGGAGAGTATCGCAAAGATCAAAGTGAAAGGGATCGACGTGGGCTACGGGGATTTTGCGGAGAACCTTACAACGGAAGGCATCGAACTCTTTACGCTGCCCGTGGGAACGAGGCTGAAGGTAGGCGAAGACATTATCCTCCGCGTGACACAGATAGGGAAGGAATGCCATGCGAGATGCGCGATATTCCAACAGGTAGGCGATTGCGTGATGCCCAGGGAAGGGATATTCACGGAAGTGCTCGCTGAAGGAGAAGTAAAGATAGGTGACGGGATAGAAGTGATATGATGAAAGCGATTGAACCCGTGAATCGTAAGGCGTAAGGGGAGAAAAACTGTATAGCACAGGAAGAACGCAGTGTCATTGCTTTTCCTCCTCACGCCTAACGCCTTACGGATTTATTTCGGATTTATTATGAGGTTTAAACATGAGATATAAGACTGCAATCATAACGATCAGCGATAAAGGTTCGAGAGGGGAGCGGGTGGATACGAGCGGGCCCGCGCTGAAAGAGTTCCTGGGAGATGCATACGATACGGGGGAGATCACCATCATCCCCGATGAGATACCGATCATAGCCGATACGATAAAAAGGCTCGTCGATAACGAAAAGGTTGACCTTGTTATCACGACAGGCGGTACGGGGGTCGCAAGGCGGGATGTCACACCGGAAGCGACGCGCACGGTGATCGACAGGGAGTTGCCCGGCTTTGCGGAGGCGATCCGGATGGAGAGCTATAAGATAACACCCCGGGGCATCGTATCGCGGGGCATCTGCGGCATCCGCGGCGAGAGTATGATAATCAACCTCCCGGGGAGCCCGAAAGGCGCCGTCGAGTGCCTCGGCTTTGTCATAGAGGCCATTCCCCACGCCCTTGCAAAGATCAAGGGCGATCCTGCCGACTGCGCATAATACATTTATTGCTGGCCCCCTCTGAGGTTTATGAACGAAGCACACATTAAACAGATCTCCATTGAGCTGAATCTCACAATAAAACAGGTCAAGGCAACGGCGTTACTTCTTGAAGAGGGCGCGACAATCCCCTTTATTGCCCGTTACCGGAAAGAGGCCACGAACTCCTTGGACGAAGTGGCCATAACTGCCATACGTGATCGTTGTGAACAGCTCAAGGAACTGGACAACAGGAGAGATTCCATCTTGCGTTCCCTTGAAGAAAGACAACTCCTGACCGATGAGTTGAAAGACAGGCTTAACAAAGCGGAAACGATGACCGCATTGGAAGACCTTTACCTGCCTTTCCGGCCAAAGCGCAGGACGAGGGCCACCATTGCGAGAGAAAAAGGGCTCGAACCGCTGGCAGGGCGTCTTTTCGCACAGGACGTTAACGACCCCATGAACAGCGACCCTTTCGGAGAGGCACGTGCCTTCATTAATGCCGGGAAAGGGGTCAATTCGGCCGAGGAGGCACTTGCGGGGGCAAGGGATATCATGGCGGAGTGGATAAACGAGAATGCAGATGCCAGGGCCGCTATGAGAGAATTGTTCATCAGAAAGGCGGTGTTTAAAGCAAAGGTCGTGCCCGACAAAGCGGAGACCGGCATCAAATACAGAGATTATTATGATTGGGAAGAGCCCGTCAGCCTTGCGCCCTCTCATCGGATCCTTGCCATGAGACGAGGAGAGAGCGAAGGGGTTCTGACGCTTCGTGTTGTTCCGCCCGATGATGAGGCCGTTGCGATCCTGTCCGGACATTTTATCAAGGGCGGGGATCCCGGTTCCTTACAGGTAAAAGAGGCTATGGAGGATGGTTACAGACGTCTCTTTGTCCCGTCAATGGAGACGGAGATCCGGGTATTAACGAAGATGAGGGCCGATGATGAGGCGATCAACGTGTTTGTGGAAAATCTGCGTCAGCTCCTTCTCGCTGCCCCGCTGGGTCAGAAGAATATACTTGCCATAGACCCCGGGTTCAGGACCGGCTGCAAAGTCGTCTGTCTGAACCGGCAGGGAAGGCTTCTCCATAACGACACCGTCTTTCCCCATCAATCGGAGAAAGAGGCTGCCGGGGCAGCGGAAAAGATAGCCGGGCTTTGCGAACGGTTTCAGATAGAGGCCATTGCAGTGGGGAACGGAACGGCAGGGAGGGAGACCGAGGCCTTTTTAAAGGGGATTGAATCGCTCAGGAAAATACCTGTCATTGTTGTAAGCGAGAGCGGAGCATCCGTTTATTCCGCATCGGATACGGCCAGGGAGGAATTCCCTGATCATGACGTGACGGTGAGGGGGGCGGTATCCATCGGTCGACGCCTCATGGACCCGCTTGCCGAGCTGGTAAAGATCGATCCGAAATCGATCGGGGTCGGCCAGTATCAGCACGATGTGAACCAGAACGCGCTGAAAAGAAGTCTCGATGACACGGTAGTGAGTTGCGTCAACGCTGTCGGCGTGGAGGTCAATACGGCAAGCAGGCAGCTCCTCGCCTATGTCTCAGGACTGGGGCCGCAACTTGCCGGGGCCATTGTGGGGTACAGGGACGAACACGGCCCCTTCGGCTCAAGGGAGGAGTTGAAGAAGGTCCCGAGACTGGGGCCAAAGGCGTTTGAACAGTCGGCAGGGTTTCTCCGGATCGCAGGCGCGGCAAACCCGCTTGATGGAAGTGCAGTCCATCCGGAGAGCTACCGGATCGTAGAGGCGATGGCAAAAGACCTTGCATGTTCGGTGAAGGATTTGATAAAGGGCGAAGAACTGCGGAAAAGAATTGATGCAGAACGCTACATAACCGATTCCGTTGGTTTGCCGACGCTCAATGACATACTGAGTGAGCTTGCCAGGCCGGGACGCGACCCGCGTGAACAATTCGAGGCCTTTTCCTTTGCGGAAGGGATCGAAAAGATAGAAGACGTGAAACCCGGCATGAAGCTCCCGGGGATTATTACCAATATTACCGCCTTCGGCGCCTTTGTGGATATAGGTGTGCATCAGGACGGCCTGGTACATATCAGCCATCTCTCGAACCGCTTTGTCAGGAACCCGAACGACGTGGTAAAGGTCCATCAGAAGGTGAACGTCACCGTCCTTGACGTTGACGTCGGAAGAAAGAGGATCTCCCTTTCCATGAAGGATAGCGCCTTGCCTGTTGACAAAAGGCATTGACGAGGGATCCGTTGTATCAGGGGGCGCCCTATGCGTTTCCCTGGATTATGAGGCCTTCTTCCTCATACAATACGGCGGATGTCAATTCGCTGTTCACTTCAAGGGATGAATTTATTATTGTCAGACAGACATTCGGATATATGACTTTATGCGCCTTGATCTTCGGTTTCGATGCCCTTTCGATAGTTTCTTCCAAAGTATTTATCTCTTCGTTCAGGTCCTCGATCCTTTGTTGCAATCCCTCCGAGGTAGCGATAAGCCTGTGGTATAACGTCTCTTTTGCTGCAGACAGACCGCCTTCCTGCTGCTGTCGTTCCAGTATTTTTAAACCTTTTTCAACTTCGACGAGAGATGCCTCTTTCTCTGCCTTCTCCGTCTTTCTATCTTGCAGTTTTTTCTTTTCCTTCGGGTCGAAGCCGACCTTAAGCTCTGTCCGGACATTGGATTCCGAGCCTATAACCTTTGCTTCTATAAGATTCTGTGCACTGATGCTGCCCCCGTATATCTGTCCCCTTCCTGCCAGGGCATAAATCTTGTCTCCTGCGGAGAGGTTTGAATGCAACACCTCTCCGACGAGTATATCTTTTCCCGCCTCTATAGTACCGTATTGGACAAATAACGCCTTGACGTTCCCCCCGGCCTTAACCGTCCCTTTATTTTTTCCCTGTATGCCGCCCTTTATCAGAACGTCTCCCCCTGCTTCAACGTAGCTGTCTTCAACAAGGCCATGTATCTCGATATTTTCAGTGGCCTTTACGGAGAATCCTGAAGTGATACTGCCGGTAATCCTCAGACTTCCCGTAAAATATATGTTTCCCACGCTGAAGTCAACATCGCCGTTGACCTCCAGGATGGGTTCAACGGTTATCGTGCTTCCTCTGAGAACAGGTTGTCCGTCGATGTTCGCCAGGACTTCCGAGCCATCGGATGAAAATCTCGTGTTCTTGTCCACTGCTATCCTTACATCCTTCGGCTTCCTTGCCTGGACCGTCTTCCTGGTAATTGTCATGCCGTTTTCCGGTTGTGTCGCCGGAATCTTTTTTGCAAGTACCGTGTCCTTTTTTACCGAATAGACCGTCTGAAGCTCCCTGTAGTCTACCATATCGTGGTCTATCTCTTTCGGATGTATGGTTGTGCTCATTTTAAACATAAATTCGATTGCTGCATCTTTTCCATCAATTGCCTTTTTGCCTTTTGCGATCAGGATCGGCTTGTTATAGGTCCCTTCACTGACTGCCTTTTCTATTTCGGCGTAATCTATACCGAACGTTACCCTGTGCTGCGCTAACATCTTGTTAACTTCGTCTGCCGTTATTGCTTTTCCGCCATAGGCCCGGCGCAGTGTAATATGCGCTTCCATCTCGCCTTTCCCGATGCTTACCTCAACCTCCCCGTCTTTTGCCGTTGCGGCAACAATCGGCTCGTTAACGAGACGGCTTTCCAGGGCCTTTTCTATGGTATTTATGTCGATCCAGTAGGGGACCTGAGATTCCTTTAATGTTTCGATCACATCGTTCGGCAGGGGATAATTGTCTGTTTCCGAGATCGTTATATAGGCCTTTTTTGCCTCAGGGTCTATCCTTACTTCAACCGCAGGGTGAGCCATATAAAAGCATAACCCCCTTTTTTCTTTTTGTAACAGAACAAATGGCTTTGTGATTTGAATATATACATGTAAATCTATTTTCCTCCATTATTGATTTATTTTCAAGCTAAGTCTTGAATATTTCACCATTCACCATGCCCATCCTGTGGTAGAAAATCAGGGGTGACTACTTGACCGCAGGAAATTAACAGGATACAATCTGTTGTTGTGGATATCTCCGAGATCCTGACAAAGTACCGTGAAGAGATCATCGAGGAATGGATCAACCGTCTTTCAGAGGTAAGCCCGCGCTATGGCAAACGGTCGCGGGGCGAGCTTTATATTACCGTCGCCGCAGCCTATGACGCAAGCTGCGCGGTGCTTCTTGACAATGATTTTTCCAGGATAGACTGCCATATCCACTGGATCTCACAGATCCGCCTTCGGGGAGGCTTTGCGCTCTCCGAGGTACAGAATGCATATGAGCTTTACAGGACCACCCTTTTCCCGGTCCTCGTGAAGGAACTAAAAAGTGATGAGCTTCTTCAGGCCATAGAGAAGCTGAACGAATGTCTCTTCTATACCATCACGAAGTTCAGCGATTTTTTCCAGTCTCTCCATGAAAAACAGATAAGGAATCACGCAGAGAACCTCGAACACGAGGTGGCGGAAAGGACAAAAGAGCTTGGTGAGTCGGAGGCGAAATACCGTGTCCTCGTCGAGGAGATCAATGACGGTTATTTTGTGAACCAGGACGGGAACATCGTCTTTGCAAACCAGGCCTTCTGCGACCTCCACGGATATACCCTCAAGGAGATCATCGGGAAGCCGTACACGGAACTCCTTGCCCCAAAGTATTTGCATGCGGTAAAAAGGCTTTATGAGCAGAGGATGATCGGGGAGAATGCAAGTGATCTGTATATGTATTACCGGCGCCACAAGAACGGCAGCCATTTCCCCACAGAGAACAAGGTAAAATGTATTGTCTACCAGGGCAAGGAGGCGGTGGCCGGGATCTGCCGTGACATTACGGAACGCATGGAGACGGAGCGGAGGATCAGGGAATCCGAGCGTCTCGCACACATCGGGAAGCTTACCACGTCCCTCGCGCATGAGATCCGGAACCCCCTGTCATCGGTAAAGATGAACAGCCAGATAATCCTGAAGAACACGGAATTCAACGGCAACGACAAGAGGCGGATGGAGATTATCTTTAACGAAACATCGAGGCTCGAAAGGATCCTCGACGAGATGCTCAATTTTGCAAAGCCCATAAGGATCAACCTCGACCCTGTCTCCGTTCACAGTATAATCAATTCATGCCTTGAGATCGTGGACGTGAGGATAAAGGAAAAGGGCATACGCGTGAAAAAGAGATACGGGAAAGAGATCCCCGGTATCCTCTTGGACCATGACAGGATAGAGCAGGCAATCATCAATGTGCTCCTTAATGCCGTCGAGGCACTGCAGGCCGGAGGCGAGATCGTCATTGTCACCAAACATGAAACAAAGGAGAAGGAGACGATGCAGATAGAGATCCTTGATAACGGCCCCGGTATTAGCCCCGATGACCTCCCTTATATCTTTGACCCCTTTTACAGCAACAAGAAAAAAGGGACGGGACTCGGGCTTTCCAACGTGAAGAAGATCATAGAGGCGCATGGAGGGACAGTCTACACAATACCGAGAAAACCTCAGGGGACACACGTGTTCCTCACAATACCGGCCAGAAAGATGGTATGAAAAAAAAGAAGATCCTCATCATCGACGATGAACAGTCCCTGCTCGAATCGCTGGAGATGTTCCTGAGCGAGAAGGGTTATGATGTGTGCTGTGCGATCTCCGCGAACGAAGGGATCGAGAAGAATGCCTCTTTCGGGCCCGATATCGTGATCCTTGATATACGCCTGCCGGACAAGAACGGTCTCGACGTCCTCCGGGAGCTGATGCAAAAACATAACGAAAAAAATATCATCATCATTACCGCGTTCCATGACATGGAGACGACGATCACGGCCATGAAGCTCGGGGCCTGCGAGTACATCCCGAAGCCTATCGATATCGAGGAACTGGAAAACGCCATAGACAGGGCGCTGAAGGTCGGGAGCTTGAAGCACAGCGCCGATGCCATCTCGCTTGACCCGTCGTCGATATACGAGAAGGGAAAGATAATCGGCAAGAGCAAGGTCATGAAGGAGATATTCAAGTCCATAGGACTGCTCTCCGAAAACACGGTCACCGTATTGATCGAGGGAGAAACAGGCACAGGGAAGGAACTCATCGCGCGGGCGATCCACTACCACAGTCCGTACATGGATCAGCCCTTCCTCGCCATCAACTGCTCGGCCATTGTGGGAACACTCCTTGAAAGCGAACTCTTCGGGCACGAGAGGGGTTCCTTTACCGGCGCCATAGCATCGAAGAAAGGCAAGTTCGAGCTCGCAGGAGACGGGACGATATTCCTCGACGAGGTCAGCGAGATACCCTTCGAACTGCAGGCTAAATTGCTGCGGTTCCTGCAGGAGAAGGAGTTCGAACATGTCGGCGGCGAAAGAAATCTCAAATCGAACGCAAGGGTCATCGCAGCGACAAACAAGGACCTGAGGAAAATGGTCAGAGACGGGAGCTTCAGAGAAGACCTTTATTACAGGCTCAGCGTGGCCACCATCGAGGTCCCTCCCCTGAGAGAGCGGAAATCGGATATACCGCTTCTCGTTGAATATATACTGAGGAAGATCAATGCCGAACTGCACAGGAACATCAAAAAGGTTGAAGAGAAGGCCGTGAGCAGGCTCATAAATTATGACTGGCCGGGGAACGTGAGGGAGCTTGAAAATATCCTTACCCGTGCGGCGATCACCACCCAGGGCGAGGTGACCCTCGACGAGTTTATCTCCCCGTTACTCGGCAAAGAAGACAAGACAACAGGCAAAAAGGATATCATGAGCCTCTTAAGCCTGCAGGAGATCGAGAGGGAACATATCCTGAAGGTGCTGAGCCACACGCGCTGGCATCTCGGCAACACCTGCAAACTTCTCGGCATATCACGCCCGACGCTGCGGCAGAAACTCAAGGAATACGGTATCTCTATACACCCTTATTCACCGTAAGAAATACCCCCGTCCGCGTACTGGCATCTTAATTGCATTTAATTGTTCTCTGTGACCATGAAAACCCTCCGGCAGATAAGAAAGGAGCATGTGCTTCAGGTCCTTGACCATACGAACTGGGATCTGAAGAAGGCCAGTGAAATGTTAAAGGTATCAGAGAGTTTCCTGAGAAAAGAGATCAGGAAGATAGGCCAGACAGAGACCCAGGAACATACACCAAAGATCAATAAGTAACGGGCAAACCCGCCGGCTCCCCCCTAATGACAGGCTGATGGTTGAAAAAAAATTTCAAATAGTGAAAGAATAATTCAGGAATAGTACGCCATCATATTCTTCAGGTTTGGTAACTTACCGGAATAATTTATTATACGTATCCAGGACCCTATCTGGCATAATTATTGCTATCCATTCGGTATACAACCATGTAAAAGGCTGAGTAAAAGGTTTCATAATTAACAAAAGAGGGGGTTATTATGAAAAGATTTATCTTTTTTATCAGCATCTTATTGTTTATCGTTTTTTCCGTTCCTCTGCCGGCCGTTTCTGCTGAGCAGCCGATAGTCATCGGCGCTCCGCTTGCCACCGCTTTTCTTTACGGGTGGGATGCAGAGAGGGGGATAAGGCTTGCCGTGGAAGAGATCAACAAGGCAGGCGGGGTGAAGGTCGGAGCCAAGAAGAGACCTTTTGCCGTTGAGGTCATCGATACGAGGGACCTCGAACCCGGCGTCCCCGTCAGCGAGGCGTTGCTTGGGCTGGAAAAGCTTATCCTCGAGAAAAAAGCGGATTTCATCATCGGAGGCCCTGTCCGTTCCGAAGCGGCGCTCGCCGCCATGGACCTGCTCAACAAGTACAAGAAGATAAGCATCCTGACGACAGGGGTCCTCACACCTGCCTATCAAAAAAAGATCGCAGATAATTATGATAAATACAAATACTGTTTCAGGAACACGAGCCACGTGGGTGTCATGATGGGCGAGTTCATCACCATGCTCGAAGACCTCAGAAAGGCCCACGGTTTTGATAAGGCCGCTGTCATGGTACAGGACGTGGCGCACGCGAGAGCGGGCGGAGAGGCAATGAAGAAGGGACTTACCGCCAAAGGATGGAAGGTCTCTGACACGAAGATATATCCTACCGGGACAACGGACTATTCCGTCGGACTTAACGATTCCGCAAAGTTCGGCGCCCAGATCCTTTTCATCTGGATGGACATGCCCGAGAGCGCAATACTCCTGAAACAGTGGAGCGATATGAAGTTGAAATCGCTTCCCGTCGGGTTTGTGTGTGCTGCCGAACAGCCAGGTTTCTGGAAGGCATCGGCAGGCCGCGGCGAGTACCTCATCGTCAACCTCGTGAACGGCGGCAATGCACCGGCGAAGATAACGCCGTGGACGATGAAATTTTCCGATGCCTACAAAAAGAGATGGGGTCTGGAGCCTGAGGGCTACGGCACATCATCAAGCTACATGGCCGTTTACCAGTTGAAAGACGCCATCGAAAAGGCCGGCTCCGTTGATTCCGACGCAGTCATCAAGGGCCTCGAGAACAGTGACATCATGGGTGTATACGGCAGAATGCGCTTTGACAAAAAGTCGCACCAGATCATCCCCTCGTTGGACCCGAAAGAGGGTGCCGTTACCGGTATTATTCAATGGCAGCAGGGGAACAGGGTACAGGTATTCCCGCCCAAGGCTGCGGCAGGGAAGGTGCTGTTGCCGCCCTGGATGAAATAAAAAAGGAAAGGGACAGATATGCAACTCCTCGTGTACGGTATCATCAACAGTATTACCCTTTCTCTCATATCGCTGGGGTTTGCCTTAGTATACAGCATCAGCAGGGTGCCGAACTTTGCCCATGGCGCCCTCTATATCCTGTCGGGGTATCTCGTATGGATATTTCTCAACAAGTTTGCCGGTTTTCCCTATCCCCTCGCGATCATTGCGGCCATCGGCCTTACGGCCGTTGTAGGGGCCCTGATCTACAGGTTTATCCTTATCCGCATCAGGGGGATGGAGATATCGGAGATCATCGCGACATATGCAATAGGGCTTGCCATCCTGGAAGGCTTGAGATGGGGAGGGTTGAGGGGCGGGACCTTCACCCTCCCGACGTTTGTAGGGGGATCAATCAATTTCCTCGATGTGAGCGTCGACTACCAGCGACTTATTATTGTAGGGGTCGGGATACTCACCTTTATCCTCCTCTACATCTTTACGCGCTTTACGAAGATAGGCCTCGCCTTGCGCGGTATCGCCCAGGATGAGAGGGCGGCAATGATGCTGGGGATCAACTCCGATATGACTGCCATTGTGTCCCTTGCCATCGGGTCGGCACTTGCCGGTTTCGCCGCAGTGCTGCTTTTGCCCCTCGGCAATATTGTTGTAGAGGCGGGATACAATGTATTGATCTTCGCAATAGCCGTCTGTGTTATCGGGGGACTGGGAAGCTGGGGAGGGACGATCATCGCCTCCTTTATAATCGGATTTGCACAGCTCCTCACGGAGGCGTTTATCTCTACCCATTACCAGATGGTCGTGGCCCTGCTCGCGATCATCATTACCCTGCTGGTCAAGCCGTCCGGAATATTCGGCAAGCAGAAAGAACTTGAGGAACGGGTGTAGCCTATGGAACAGATGCGAAAAGAGAGGATCGACAGGGGGCTCAAGGTCCGTACGGAAGGTCTCTATGCAATATCCTCTTACCGTGAAATCCTGTATCTTATGGGCCCGAGGCTTCTCCTTATCGTCGGTGTCCTGGCGCTTCCCTTTATATTTGAGCTCGCCCCTTACTGGAAAAGGGTCATCAACATCATGTTCGTCTATGCACTCCTTGCCCTTTCCTTTGATTTCCTTGCAAATTACGTAGGACTTGTCTGTCTCGGGGGCGCCTTTCTGACAGGCGTGGGAGGATATTTCTCGGCGATCTACAACGTCTATCTGGGGTTTCCCTTCTACCTTGCCATACCGTGCGCCACGATAAGCGGCGCTGTATTATGTACATTGTGCCTCCTGCCGTGCCTGCCGCTCAGGGGCGTCTATTTTGCGATCGTTACCCTCATGTATCCCCTTCTGTTTACGCGGATCATCGAGGCGCTGGATATCTTCGGCGGGACAAACGGGATCACAGGGGTGGACGGTTTCCCCAATCAGTACGTGGAACATTATATAATCATCCTGGTGGTTATCGGCTTTCTTTTCGGCATGAGGCGGTTCGTGAACCAGGACATAGGGTTAGTCCTCCGGGGGGTGAAGGACAACGACCAGTCAGTGAAGGCCTCAGGGATCGACATCACCCGCATGAAGGTCCTTGCCGTCTTTGTGGCATCGCTGATCGGTTGTTTTGGAGGGGCCTACATGGCGCACCTCTACATGTGGGCGGGCATCTCCCTCTTTGCCCTTGATTTTTCCATTATACCCATTGCCTCTGTCGTCATCGGGGGAGGCGGGACGCTCGTGGGTGCGGTGATAGGAAGTTTTATCCTTGTGCCGCTCTCGGAGATCCTCCGTGCCTTCGGGACATTCCGTATCGTTATTTATTGCGTTATCCTCACGGGGTTCATAGTCTTCAAAAGCGAGGGGCTGATGATATACATGCAGAGGAAGTATCACCAGTTTGAACGGTGGGTGAAGGTATGAGCGAAGAACCGATACTTTCAGTGAAGGGCGTCTCCAAATCCTTTGGCGGGCTGAAGGCGCTTATGGATGTCAGCTTTGACGTTCAGAGGGGCGAGGTATTCGGCATCATAGGACCGAACGGTTCCGGCAAGACCACCATCATAAACTGCATCACGGGGTTTATAAAGACCCAGACCGGTCATGTATATTTCAAAGGAAAAGAGATAACGGGCTGGAAGCCGCACAAGATCGCCGACGCGGGCATTGCGAGGACATTCCAGATCATGAGGCCCTATTACTCGCTGCCGGCATATAAAAATCTCATCATCCCCCTCTGGTCGCCGAGGGCGAGGAAGACGGGCGGATGGCGCGGCGGCGGGAAACACGGCGACAGGGATACCGTGGCAGTGGATATCCTTGAGGAGATCGGGTTTGAAAGGGATTCACGCGTTCCCTACAAGCTCTCCTCGACATTGCCGACCGGTTACCAGAAGAGGCTCGAACTGGCAAGGTGCATGGCGCTTCGTCCCGAGATCATCTTCTGCGACGAGGTCTTTTCAGGCCTGAGCATGAGCGAGATCGCCGGCATGCTCCCCCTGATCGAGAAGATGAGGGATGAAGGCATTACGCTTATTATGGTGGAACACAGGCTGCGGGAGCTTTTCAGGGTTGCAACGAAGGTCATGGCACTTAATTTTGGTGAAAAGATCACCGAGGGCGAGCCCTCATTTGTTATTGAGGACAAGAGGGTGAGGGAAGCCTACCTTGGAGCTGAAGGGGTGTAGAGACGATGTTTGAAGCTTTTGAACTAATGGTCTTTTACGAGAATATGATAGCTCTGAATAACGTGAGCATAACCTGCGATGAAGGAAAGATCGTTGGCGTCTTCGGTTCAAACAGCGCGGGGAAGAGCACTCTCATGTACGCCCTCTCGGGCATCGTCCTGGATATCAAGAAAAAGGAAGAGATGCGAGGCGGGGAGCGGATCTCCGTGTTCGGAAGGATATTTTTTAACGGCAACGACGTGACAACCGTTGAACCGCACAACCGTGCACGGATGGGCATTGTGCTCTGTCCGGAACGGAGGAGGATATTCCCGGAGAGTTCCGTCCTCGAGAACCTGAAGATAGGCGCATACCTTGCTACCGGAAAAGAGACGGAGGAGAACTTAGATTATGTCCTTGATCTTTTCCCGCGGTTGAAGGACCACCTGAAGAGGCAGGGCGGCTTCTTGAGCGGCGGCGAGCAGCAGATGCTCGCGATCGGTCGCGCGCTTATGGCGAATCCCAGGATCCTTCTCCTCGATGAGCCGCTTTTGGGCTTGAGTCCTGCATATCAGGATATCGTCATCAACGGAACAAAGGCGATCAGGGATACGAAAGGCATTTCTATCATTGTCACAGAGCAGTACGCCCGGCCCGTTATGCCCATCATAGATTTCGCTTATATCCTTGAGAACGGTTCGAGTGTTCTTTCCGGCACACGGGATGAACTGATGGACAACCCGGACGTGAAGGCTGCATATTTTGGCGTGTAAGGGGCGTATATATGGGATCTTTTGAGCATGAATGTACCTTCTCACGTTTCTACGAAATGTGTAAAAAGTATTCGGACAAGACCGCTCTTATCTATCTCGGGGACCGGTTCACATACGGGTATCTCGAAACGCTCGTCGATAAATTTGCATCAGGACTTTTAAACCTCGGTATAAAAAAGCAGGACAGGGTAATGCTTTACATCTCGAACAGCCCCCAGTGGATCATCGCAAATTTTGCGATAAACAGGATAGGGGCGGTTACCGTGCCGGTCTCACCGATCTATACGGCCTTCGAGATCGAATACATGATAAAAGACGCCGGTATCGATACGGTCATATGCCTTGATACAAATTATGTCTATGTCAAAGAGGTGATGGAGAGGACCAACCTGAAAAGGGTCATCGTCACCAATCTTATAGACCTTATTGCACCCTGGAAGCGGTTCGTTGCCCACATCTTCGACAAGGTCCCCACGGGAAACGTTGAAAAGGGTGAAAGGATCCATTTCTTTATGGATGTTTTAAGGAGCGGCCTGACCAAACCGCCCGTTGTTGAGATCGATCCTGCGAAAGACCTTTCCTATATCATGTATACCGGCGGTACGACAGGCTTCCCGAAAGGCGTGCCGGGCAATCATATCGGCGAGGTCTCTTATATACGGGACGTTATGGAGGACGTGATCGGCGGGTTCGCCCAAGAAGGCAAAGATGCGGTGCTCATGGTAAACCCCCTTTTCCATATCATGGCAAAGGGCTTTATGATCGCCTTCGGCTTCAATTACGGGAATACGGTGGTTCTCATGCCGATCCCCGAGGTAGACCCCGTGCTTTCCGCCGTAGAGCGTTACAAGGCGCGATGGATGCTCGGTGTACCGGCCCTGTACCGGATGATACTGGAGAACGACCGGATCGATCAGTATGATCTCAGCTCGCTGCGGTACTGTTATTGCGGCGGCGATGTTCTGCCCGTAGAGGTCTTCAAGAGCTGGAAGGAAAGGTATGATGTGCCGCTGTACCAGGTCTACGGTTCAACAGAGATAGGTCACGTTACCTACAGCCCGCTGCACAAGGAGCCTTCAGCGACGACGATCGGGAAACCGCTCAAGACGAGAAAATCGATCGTTGTGGACAGGGAGACGCTTGAAAAACTCCCGCCCGGAGAACTCGGCGAACTGTGCGTCACCTCTCCGTACCCGATCAAGGAGTACCTGAACAAACCTGAAGAGACGAGTTATTCCTATATACCGATCGACGGCGAGATCTATTACAGGATGGGTGATTTTGTAAAGATGAACGAGGAAGGCGAGCTCGAGTTCGTTGAGAGGACCGCGGATATCATCAAGTACAAGGCGTACAGGGTCTCTGCGTCGGAGGTAGAGGCGGCCCTTCAGGACCATCCTACGGTGATCGGCGCCTGTGTTGTCGGTATCCCTGACCCGAAGGTCGGCGAGAGGATCAAGGCCATTGTTGTCCTGAAAGAGGACGCCAAGGGCATAGGCAGCGCCGAGCTTATCAGGTGGTGCCGCGACAGGCTCGCGCCGTACAAAGTCCCCGGTTATATAGAATTCCGGGATATGCTCCCCAAATCGAAGGTGGGCAAGCTTCTGAGGCGTGAGATCAGGGACGAAGAAAAACGAAAACTGGAAAAAGAGAAGAAGAAGAGAGCATAAGCTATGACCGGGATGCCATGCAGCAGGTACCCGGTCACCCTCCCCCAATATCAGCTATCAGCTTTTTACAGAACTTTCCGGCTTGCAGACCAGCAAGCCGGAAAACTCCAAGCCGTATTCCGCCGGCCGATATCGTGAAAGGTGAAGAAAGACCTCGTTAGTCGTAAGGCGTGAGGCGTAAGGGGAAACTGCAGTAAAGAACTAAGAGCAAAGAGCTAAGGGGTTTTTTATTATATTGTCATTTCGATGGCTCACAGGTGTCCCGCTATGCGCCTTGCGCTATGCCTTAGTCCCCTTACGACTTACGCCTCACGACTTACGGGTTTGTTCACGTGTCGAGCAGGGAAGGCGATGCCCAGTTCTCTCCTCCGGGGAGGAGGGTTTTCGCCAGGTCCTTGATTGAAAGTATCCCGGTCAGTTGCCCACCATCATGAACAAGAAGATGCCTGATATCCTTCGCGATCATGAGCTTGACACATTTATCGGCGGTATCATCGGGTTTCACAGAGTAGAACTTTACAGTCATCACGTCTTTCACGGCGGTATCATGTGATTTTTTCCCATGGAGGATAAGCTTTCGTGCATAGTCCCTTTCGGTAATGATCCCAACAGCGCGGCCACCATCAATAACAACGAGTGCCCCTACGTCCCTTTCGTCCATGATCTTTAATGCTTCAAACATAGTGGCGTATGGCGATATTGACCAGATGTCGTGTCCTTTCCAATGGAGAATTTCCTTGACGATTTGCATGGCCCACCCCCAGCATTGAATGTATTTTTGTACTATGCGCCTCTATATTCATATATATACC
>MVRS01000158.1 GCA_002067975.1 Syntrophorhabdus sp. PtaU1.Bin058 | reverse complement strand
TTTCTTCTTAAACAACGCCTCCCATTGTTTGGCGGCTTCTTCCTTGCCCGATCTCGCTTCGGCGTCGTCCTTGAACCGGAAATACTCGCAGAAGTTTGCCCTGTCCTTTTCCCTCACGTAATCGGCCTGGGGCTCCCTGCAGGAATTGTGTTTTCCCGTATCGTAGAAAAGGCAGTTCATACAGACGTGGAGATCGGACCCGCACGACGGACATTCGTCCTTGAAGGAGACCTTTTCGTCTGCAACCGATGCATGGCACTTGAAGCACGTCTTCATAGCCTGTCGAGAAGCTCCCTCAGATTGTTTATGACGTTTCTGCCGTCTTTTATTGAAAACTGGTGGCTTATTGCTGAATGCTCGTGCTGTAAATAATAGGCCTCTATTCCCATGCCTGCCGGCACGTCATGATCAAAGACCGGGTGATCGCCGATATGCGCCACCTCGCGGGGCAAGACCCCGAGCAGTTCGCAGAGCCTCCTGTAGAAGTGCTCTTCCTTTTTCACCATCCCGTAATCCGTTGTGGCAGAGACGATATGGGTAAAGTATCCCGCCAGCCCTGAGTAATGGAGCTCTTTATCGACAAAGAGCCGCGCCGCATTGGAGGCAACGACGAGCGTATATCTCTTCGCAAGCTCTTCGAGGACCTCCTTCGCGTCAGGCACCATCACTATGTACGATTCATATTTCGCAAGGAGTTCGTCGGCCTGCACCGGCAGGTCAAAACGTTCCAGCCAGTGCCTTATCTCGTACCATATGATCTCTCCGTCGCCCACCGATTCGTATTCCTTTCTGATGTATCTTTGGGCATCATCGAACGGCATGGAATATCTCTTCGCATACGCCTCCGGTATGCCGTGGCCCCATACCATCTCACCGTAGTGTCCGCTTACAATTGTCCCGTCAAGGTCAAAGGATATTATCTTTTTCATGGTCACTTATTATAACACCATCTTATTAAAATACAAAAGGCAACAGGACTTCCACCTGCTGCCTTTTGGTCTGTTGAACCATCTTTGCGGTTGCCGGCGATCAGCAATAAGCCCCGTATTGAGCCCTATAGAATCGTCTGCGTCGTACGGCCCTTGCCGTATATTACTATGTCACTGTGCGATGCCTGCGGCAGTACCGCTGAAAGTACCGCTCGTAGTAGTACCTGTATATGTCCCTGCCCCGGCGCCTTTGAACTGGATGGAACCCGTATAGGTAGCAGGGTTTCCTCCGCCTGTAAGCGCTCCGCTGCCGTTCACAGTGGCAAGCCATTTGCTTGCACTCAGTTGCTGCATGGTAAAACTGGCAGTCAGCCCGCCGCCGGCAAGCGGAACGGAAACATTTACCGGGCTGCTTGTATAGGCGCCGCTTACACTGTTCGTCGCCCATATCTGGGGTTTTCCTCCTGTAGTCGGTGCAAAAAACTTCACCCCGCTCATTCCATACGAACCTGATGACATGTCAATGCCCGAGGCTGCCCCCTTCAGATCCGCCATACCCACCTGGACGCAGGGCACGTTCAATCTCTGAAGCTCCGCCCTCCCGGCCGGGGTGTCTGCAAAAACAAGAAATACATTTGTCTCAAACCAGGCCCCGGTATGGATTGCCTGCCATCCCTGTGTGGCATTCGCCCTGTCCGCATCATAGCCGGCCACGAGTTCGCCGATGCTCACCCATGTGGCAGGGGTAGATTGCGTCGTTGCACCATAGCCCAGAGACGTGGCGTATCCTTTGCCGTCTGACCACTGTGCGCCGCTGAACTCTATCCTGAAAAGCTGATTATTTTTAAAGATCCCCGCTGCCTCGGTAAGGTCCTCGATCGCTGCCGTCCAGTTTGGCGGCGGCAGGGAGGCATATCCGCCATAGTACCTCCCCTGAAAGATCCCCCAGTTCTCGCCGGTTAAATTTTTCAAAACCGTTGCCGGTGTGGTGCTTATCCCCGCAGTAGGAAAGGTGATGTCCCCTGACGCAGCCGCTGCATAATAAACTTGCTCCGTGTCATAGGAATTGACGAGGTCTGCAGGCAATATGCCGATACCCTGAACAAGTTCCGCCCGCTGGGCAGTACCTGACATCTTGAGAATCCCTTCGAACGCAGAGCCGTTGTCCGTATAAAAACCTTCGCCGCTGAGATTTGCCTTTACGATGCCTGCATTCTGGTTTGCATCGATGTATATCGCGTACCAATGCACGTCAAGCGCATCTATCCCTTCTGTTCCGGTGCGTATTACACCTCCCAGGTAGCCGCTGAAAGAACCTCCGTCATAGGCGGTATAGGTATTGTCAAAATAATTGAAGCTGATGATTTGATATGTTTCTCCCCACCACACAAGGTTCCAGGGGTATGAAGGATCGCGGGTGTATTTACCCATCAAGGTAATTGATGCAGTTGATGAAGAAGAGGTCCCGAAGAGAGAGTCGGTGCTGCCGAAGTGATATTCCATATTGCCGGTGCTGTGGAAACCCGATATGTCCGTCCATTTCAACTCTGTTGAGGTTTGGTAACTGATAAACTGGAGGGG
>MVRS01000157.1 GCA_002067975.1 Syntrophorhabdus sp. PtaU1.Bin058 | reverse complement strand
GTACCGGTTGTTATATTTATTACAGTCCTTGCGGCAGGGCCGGCCCTTGCCGAGAAGCCTCCCTGGGCAGGGAACGGAAGGGATGCGAAACAAAGAACTCAGCACGAAGTGAGCCAACGACATGAAGTGAACCAACAGCACGAAGTGAACCAACGACATGAAGAAAAGAGGCGCCCCTATTTCAGCGAACAACACCGTGTCTACATACATGATTATTATGCGCAACAATACCGGCGAGGCCACTGTCCACCGGGCCTCGCAAAAAAACATAACGGCTGCATGCCTCCGGGCCAGGCAAAAAAATGGGTAATCGGACGGCCGCTCCCTCAGGGCGTCATCTTCTACGACCTTCCGCCAAGTATCCTTGTGCAGCTTGGGCCGCCCCCGTCACACCACCGTTTTGTGCGCGTGGCGCAGGATATCCTGCTTATCGCGACAGGGACCGGAATGGTAGTGGATGCCATTGATAATCTGAACTGGGAGTTCAGTCACTAACAGGAAAGTCTTGGGGTCTTATCCCACTACACAGCGGAACCGTAGTGGGAACCGTAATGTCCTATGCCAGATGGTGCGATATTTCGTAAAAGCGGTCGGATTGCGCCAGGAAGGCCTCCACCACATAAGGGTCGAAATGTTCCCCCTTTTCCTTCATTATTATGTTGATCGCTTCATTATGCGAAAGAGGGCTTTTGTACGGCCTTGTGCTGACCAGCGCATCATAGACGTCCGCGAGCGCGACTATCCTTGCCGACAAAGGGATTGATTCCCCTTTCAGGCCATAGGGGTAACCGCTGCCGTTCCACTTCTCGTGATGATACAATGCAATGTCTCTTGCCAGGGCAAGGTAGCTGTCCTTGCCGAATGAATCCACGAATACCGCATTCGCCTTGCCGAGGACCTCTCCTGCAACAAGGGTGTGTTTCTTGACCAAATCGAATTCTTCTGCCGTCAGTTTGCCGGGTCTTGTCAATATTTCTCTTTTTATAGCCACCTTCCCGATGTCATGCAGTATCGAGGCAAATTTCACTTCGTTGACGTAATCCGCCTTGCCCGATATGTACCCTGAATACGGAGAGTGTCCCTTTAGCCATGTCGCGAGGAGTTCGACGTACTGGCGGATCCTGACAAGGTGTTTTCCTGTGTCGGGATCGTAATATTCCGCCAGAATAACCAGTGCCTCAACAGAGGTTCTTTGGGTAACCGTTATCTCATGTATCTGTTCCGCAACCAGCCTTTCCAGATGGCTGTGAGACTCTGCAAGCTTCTTCTCCGCCTCCTCTCTCCGGACGATGGACTCGGTTATCTTGAACAGCATGATGGCAACGGACAGGAGAAAGATGGTCGTCGTGGTATACAGGACTATGGAAGAATGGCGTAATAACTTATCGAGCTTATGCTTGCGTTCGGTAATATCATAATAGATTTCAAAGGCCCCGCCGAAAACATTCTTGTGCATTACCGGGATGTATACCTCCGCCAAATCCCTGTCTGCAAGGCGGTTCTCCGCTGTCTTCATATTTTTTTCGACAATCTGTAAATATTGTTTTCCCTTCGCGACGATTTCGGTAAAATAGGCATTCTTGTTTATCTTCCCTATGTCGTGCTCATCAGTGGAATAAAGCACCTCTCCTGACCTGGAGAAGGCATTGATCTTTTCCAGCTTAAAGTCCTCTATGGAACGTCTTATATCCCGGATCGCCTTTTTTGAGAAAGAGCCCTTTGTGAGCTGCCCGTCGCTTAGTGAAAGCCCTGAAAGCAGATGTATGGCGACGCGGCTTGCGTGATCTTTGGTATCATCGGCCAACTGATCGACAAAGAGAGGCATTACAAAGAAGGTGCTGTAACTTGGTAAGAGAATTGCGATAGCGAGGCAACCGAAGAGGATGCTGCTTAACCACGGTGTCCTCAGAATCTTAGCGGCAATGATCAGAATTTTCTTACGCTGCATTCTATCGCCAGGGATACGGTAAAAAGTTGTAACCGTTACAGCTGCTTGTAACCGGTCCTTTAGTCCTGCATCGTCGCATTAAACCAATTCTCTATTAATCGTTACGGAATTGCAAGCCTAAAATTGTCGCGCCGGTTGTTAGGGACGTCCCTTCTGGTGCTCCAAAAAACCGAGGAGGTTCTGGATTGCTGCATCTGCCCGGATGGCCGATTTCTTGATCTTGTCGCAGGCATCGATGAGTACACTGTCTTCAACCGATGACCGGATATACGCGATCCCCTGGAGGATGATGCTGAGGGGGTTTTTCAACTCATGGGCGATCCTTGTGGAAAGTTGCCCGAGAAGCGCAACCTTTTCTAACTGGATAAGTGTTACCTCTTGTTCCAGTTCCCTGATTCTCCGTTTCAAGTCAGATATTTCTTCGAGTAGTTCCTGGTCTTTCCGGGGCCGATCTTTCAAATGACCTCCTATGGTCATAAAGGATGCCTGCTGTCTACCTCACAATATATTTTTTGCCGGAAGAAGTTACAAGATGTATAATGAATATACGGGTTAAACAGTTTTACGGTTGGTGCAATAATGCGGAGTAGATCAGATTAACGGCGCGACCCCTTTTCAGCGGGGAAATATTGTTCGATCTTTTCGATGAGATTCTCAGATATGACCGGTTTGGTGATAAAATCTCTTTCACCGATCTCCCCTCCATATCCCGCAAGATTATTATAGCCGATCATGGCCGTAACGAAAACACAGGGGATATTTTTTGTTGATTCGTCCCCACGGAGGATTTCTGCAACCCGGCTGCCATCCATCTTCGGCATGACGATATCGAGGAATATGAGATCGGGCTTAAGCTGTTTCGCGAGCCTGATGCCTTCAATGCCGTCCGTGGCAGTGAAGACCTGGTATTTTCCCGTCCTTTCCAGATTCAGTTTTACGAAGAAACCAAAATCCTCTTCATCGTCAATAAGGAGGATCTTCTTTTTATCCATCGAGGGTGTTCTCCTTTTTCGATGGATTGCACGGAAGGGTGATCGTCACGGTCGTGCCTGACACCTCTTCGCTGTTGATGGCAATGCTGCCGTGATGACGGTCGATGATCTCTTTCGTGACCGACAGGCCGAGCCCGGTACCTCCGGAACCTCTTTTTGTCGTGAAAAAGGGGTCTAAAACATTTTTGATAATCTCTTCAGGTATTCCCGCTCCGGTATCCGTTATTGCAACCCTGACGTATGGTTCCCCGTCTTTGTCCGATCCCGCTGTGGTTGCGATGGTGATGGTGCCCCCGCCCTTCATCGCTTCAGTTGCATTGATGAATATGTTGATGAAGACCTGCTTGATCTGGTTGCCGTCTGCCCGTACTACAGGGATGCGGTGGGAATAATTCCGCACGATCTCTATGTTTTGCAGGTTCATCTGGTGCTCGACCATTGCGAGGGCTTCCTCAATGAGGATGTTCATATCAGCCTCGCTGAAGGAGGGAGGTGCCTGTCGTGAAAAACTAAGAAGGTTCTGGATCACGATATCCGCCCGGATGGCCGATTTCTTTATCCTTTCACAGGCATCGACGAGCGTGCCGTCTTCGACTGATGACTGGACATATGCAATCCCCTGAAGGATGATGCTCAGGGGGTTTTTCAGCTCATGGGCGATCCCTGCAGAGATCTGTCCGAGAGACGCCATCTTCTCTAACTGGATAAGCATTGCCTCTGAGCTCTTGAGTTCTTCGTATGCCTTGGCAAGTTGTCTGTTTTTGCTTTCAAGCTCGGCGAGGAGTGTCCGGAGCTTTTCTTCGGCTTGCTTGCGCTCGGTGATGTCACGCCAGTGAACGAAGCTTATCAATTTTCCATTAACAGATATTGTGCTAAGAGAGACCTGAACCCATAAATCTGTATTGTCGAAGGTTCGATGCACCCATTCAAAACGGCTGTCCATTTCATTCCCCGTGAGATAGACGGCCGTCTTTTCTTTCTCTTCCGAGAGCTGACCATCGGGTTGTCTTTCCGGGGATATCTGGAACGGACGAAGCCCTATTATCCGATCTTTGTTGTGACAGTGCAATATGTCGAGGGCCGCATTGTTACAATCTATAAATCTCCCATTGTCCATGAGGAGGACAGGGTCGATTGATTTTTCAAACAGCACATGACATTTGGTTTCACTTTCATGAAGCGTCTTTTTTATTTCTTCCAGCGAAGATTCAGATGCTCCCACTCCCACCATGCCTCTTTTTATCAGGTTTCCCACATTGCAGATTATTATAAAAAATATATCAGAAATATAAAATAATGCAAGCCAACATGTTGTGCGATAGGTGCTGTTGTTCTTTGCCACTGCCGTTATCCTGCCAATCCCGGGAGAAGGTATCGGGGTAGGGCTCTTATTATTGACGGGGCATAGGTCCGACACCTCTGCCCCGTTCCGATAGTATCTGCACAGCACAGCTTTCCCGCTTGACATAAAAAATGAAATGACATAACATCGAGAATAAGCATTCAAAATTAAAAAAAGGGGGGTCTCATGAAAAAATCGATCTGCATCTCTGTAATTTTGTTGTTATTTTTTACCTGTCTTGCCGGTTTATCGTTTGCCGCGGAAAAGAAACCTATCAAGCTGGGCGTGATGTTTATTATGTCAGGGCCCATGGGCGGTTACGGCAAGCACGGGAAGCAGGCGGTCCAGATGGCCCTGGACGAGATCAACGCAAGCGGCGGGATCCTGGGAAGGAAGGTGGAGGCACTTTTTGAAGACACCAAGCTGAAGGCTGACGTGGCGGAACAGATCACGAAGAAGTTCATTAACGAGGACAAGGTGGATTTTCTCATTGGTCCTACCTCCAGCGGCATTGCGGTGGCCGTGTCAAAACTTGCGACGCAGAACAAAAAGATATTGATCTTAACGCAGGCAGCCGCAAACTCGATGACGGACGAGCTGTTCAGCCCTTACCAGTTCAGCGTACTGAGCAACGCCATGATGCATTCGCGCTCCGGTGCATACTATATGGCTGCGAAGCCCTATAAACGCTGGATGTGCATCGGGCCGAATTACAACTACGGCCATGAGTCGTGGGCCGCATTCAGGGACAAGCTGAAGGAACTGAGGCCGGACGTGGAGATCGTCGGCGAGTTATGGCCGAAGCTTATGGAAAAGGACTATGCGCCTTTTATCCAGAAGATCGCCGAGGCCAAGCCGGACGCGGTCTGGTCGCCGTTGTGGGGCAACGATGCGAATAATTTTATCAGGCAGGCATTGCCTTCCGGTCTTTTCAATACCGTCAAGTTCGCCTTTCCTGACGGGGCGGCGCTCGAAACGCTTATACCGCTCGGGAAGGACCTGCCGGGAGGCACATACGTGGCGGCGCGTTACTTTTTCCTCACGCCCGATTCGGACATGAACCGGAAGTTTGTCAAGGACTACTATGAGCGGTTCAAGGAATATCCGGATTACATGGCAGATGAGACCTATGCCGGGGTGTATTTCATAAAGGCCGCCGTGGAACGCGCAGGTACATTAAAGGCCGACAGGATAATCAAGGCCGTTGAGAAGGAACCGCTGGCATGGGAGGCCCCTGAAGGCTGGAAGATCATGAGGAAAGAGGACCATTCCGTTGTCGAAGACGTTGTATGGGGCGAGACGGTATACAGCGAAAAGTACGGGTTCTCCATCCTGAAGAACATGGAGGCGATCCAGGCGGAGCAGATATGCCGCACGCAGGATGAGCTCAAGGCGGTCCGCGAAAAATACAACAAGAAGATGAAAGAAGGCAAAAAAGAGGGTAAGACGAAAGAAGGCAAAAAACAATAAAGACTTCGGCAAAAGTATTGGGGTCAAATCTGTGTCATTAGCGGAGCAATGATTTGGCCCCTTACCCAATCACAGCCGATAACAGATGATGCTTTGAGCATCGGGCCTTCGTCCTGTCTTTTATCTGGCACAGGCATCGCTCGCTGTACTATAATGATGCACATGCAAATATTTCGCCTGCGGGCTTTGCCGGCCCTCTTCTGCCTTGCCTTTTTTCTTATCCATCCGGGAATCGATCCGGCAGCGAACGCCTCCGAAAGGGAAGAGACCGTCCGGTTGACGAGGCATCTCTCCCTCGGCGTAAAGGTCAAGCGCCTGGACGACAGCCACACTTCCTATGAGTTCGGCGATCTCTTTCCGCCATATGTGGCCCCTCTCAGCAGGCTGGAATTCCCGCTGGACTCATGGTGGGCAGGAGGAGAACTGAGGGCCAGCTTTCCGAGGTTCTCCATGGGTATTGAAGTGCTCACAAACGCCCTGGGTGATGCCGGCGGGCGCATGTATGACTCTGATTGGGACAACAACGACCCTGACCTGATGACCACCTTCAGCGCGTCGAGATGCCGCATGGAGCCGGGCTACATGGCCGCCGCCGATGTGGATATGGAGGTCTCAGACTGGCTGGGCCTGCCGCAATGGCTCAGTCTGCGTCCTGTGGTGGGCATGCGTTATCAGCATTTCCGTCTTGTTGCCCACAACGGCATACAGTACGACCTGACGGGCGCCTCTCCTTACATGTTGTTGCCGTCAAACTCTATCCGCTTCAAGCAGACATACTGGCAGTACTTTATAGGGGTACGGTCAGGCATCGATGCAGGGAGATATATCGGCATACCGGACCTGAAACTGACCGCCCAGTTCGATGTAGCCTACGTGGAAGCTGCCAACGAGGACAAACACCTGCTCAGGCTGGGCAACCGGTTCACCTACGAGGACACCTTCGGCCACGCCTGGCACGCATCGGTCGGCCTGAAAAAAGGGTTGTCGAAAAACCTTTTCCTTGGCGTTGACTTCGATTATCTCTGTATCAGCACCACCGGCTCGCATCGTTTTTTGAACCGCCCCCTGGGCTTTGATGTGAGCTGGGGGAACGGGGTCAAGGTCTGGTCGGAGCAGAAAAGCATCTCCCTGTCCCTCGAATATCGGTTCAACTGATGCCCCGCCGATACAAGAGACAAGACCGATCCCTTTGTCTTTGTGATTAAAAAATATATTGAAAACTACCTTCGATTATTGAAAAATAGGGTAAAGAGTTTATCAAAAAGAAAAGGAGGTTCTTAACGTCAATGACAGGACTGCTCCCTGGTTATAAGAAGTGCTTCTTTTGTGGACCGGCAACCGGCGGGCTCGCCCTTGAGCTCCGGCATGCAGATGGAACCGTATTCTGTGAATTTACTGCAAATCAAAAATACCAGGGTTTCGATGGGGTGATGCACGGAGGCATTGTCGCAGGTATCCTTGACGAGGTTATGTGGTGGGCGCTGTTTACGGAAACGAAGATCATAACGGCAACTTCCAAAATGGAAGTCGAATTCAGAAGGCCGATCATTAGCGGAGAGACATATCGTGCGAAGGGACAGGTGCTTCGTTTGGTTCACGGCACATATGAAGTCTCGGGGCTCATAGAGGATGCATCCGGACATGCCTGTGCAAAGGCGCATGGCTTTTACCGCAAAACAAAGGGATTTACCATAGAGGATATTATCAGGTACCTTGATTTCAGAGGTGTTTCTCCAGAGGTACGCGCTCTCTTTCGGTTAACGGAAAAAGAACACGCATAAA
>MVRS01000156.1 GCA_002067975.1 Syntrophorhabdus sp. PtaU1.Bin058 | reverse complement strand
GGCAAGGAGTCTCGATATCTCCTTTTGCTTGTAATGGATATTCTGTGTAGAGGAGACTACGACGATCCTGCCTCTACTGTCAGGATAACCAACGCCCGCCTCGGTCTCCATGAAGGCATGGTCGAGCCATGTCGTCCTGTAGACATGTTCGACTATAACGTCTGCCTCCTGAAAACCCTTATCCATATCGCCCTTGATGACCTTCCTGCGGCTCAAAAGGTTCCCTTTCTCGTGGATAAGCGTTGCCGAAGCTTCCGACATGAACGGGTCTCTTATGGATTCGATCTCCTCGTATTCGATCCTGATGAGCCGCGATGCCTTTCTTGCAGCCTCTTCGGTCTCGCCGAGGACGATCAGTATCGGTTCCCCGATGTACCGCACCCTGTCCCGTGCAAGATATGCCTGGTCTTTTTTGATGATCCCGAAAATATTCTCCCCGGGTATATCGTTGCAGGAGAGTATCTTTACGATACCGGGGAATGCCGCGGCGGCCCTTGTATCGATACCCCTGATCAGTGCATGGGGCCTCGCGCTCCTTAAGACGCAGCCGAAGAGCGCCCCGGGGATATTGATATCCTCGGCATAGAGCGGCCTGCCCAGCACTTTATCCAGCGCATCGATCCTGTCTATCTCGTTACCGATATGCATCATCAATCCCGCAGCGCCTTTTGAACAAGGTCTTTCACGACAGGCAATTTATATACAAAGGACGGCCGGTCTCCGGTGATCCTCCGTATCTCGCCTATGACCATTGCAACTGCCTTTCCTATCGTGGAATCATCCTTTTCTTTGCCTCGCAGGAAACCCTCAACATTCCTTGGCCTGAAAGGCATGGGCGTGCAGGAACCGATTGCAAGTCTGACATCAATGAAGCGACCGTCTGCTTCACGGACTGCCCATGCCACCGATAACCTCGATATTGCCCATGCCGCCCGTTTTGCTATCCTCCTGTAACCTTCCCTGTATCCCGGCAGACCCTTAATATGAACCGACGTAAGCAGCTCACCGGGCTTTAAAGAGGTTTCATAAGGTGCTACGATAAAATCCTCAAGGGCCTCCTCCCTCCCGCCTGCCTTCGATTCGATTGAAAGCACTGCATCATGGACGAGGAGCGGCGGTATGGAATCCGCGGCAGGAGAGGCATTGACAAGGTTGCCGCCGATGGTCCCCATATTCCGTATCTGTGGAGAGCCTATCCACCCGCATGCAACGGAAAGGCTGCGCGCCGCATCGCTTAAAAGCGTTGACCTGCTGAGCGCAGCGTGTGTGACCGTCGAACCGATTACGATATCCCCGCCGGCAACGGACAGGCCTTTGAGCCCTGCAACGTTCATGACATCCACAACGTTGCTGCATGACCCGCCCCTCTTCAAATCGACAAGAAGATCGGTACCCCCGGCGATCACCCGCACGTCTTCAAGACAAGCTAAGTAAGCGAGGGCCTCTTCCTTTGTTTCAGGATTGATGCTTGCAAATTCCGGCAGCATTGCGTATTGCCTCTACGATCTGGATATACCCGGTGCACCTGCACAGGTTGCCACTGATCGCCTCTTTTATCTCATTGTCGTCCGGATCCCCGTTCTTCATAAGCAGGCTGTATGCGGAAAGGAGCATCCCGGGGGTACAGTAGCCGCACTGGACAGCGCCCGAGGAAATGAACGCCTCCTGCAGCGGATGAAGAAGCCCGGCATTGCCAAGATGCTCCACGGTCTTTACGTCCCGCCCGTTGACCTTTGACGCAAGCGTGAGACAGGAATAATGGGGTTCGTTGTCGATCAGCACCGTACAGGTGCCGCATTCCCCTAAGCCGCATCCCTCCTTCACGCTCTTCATATCGAACCTCTCCCTCAAGGTCCGGAGAAGGACTTCGTTGTCTTCTACTTCTGCATGTGCGGTCTTACCGTTGAGTATGAAACTGATCTTTTTCATCTATAACGGCCTCCATTATCCCCCCATCAGGGCCGGAAGGAAAAGTGCGATCCGCGGGAAAATAACAAGAAGTATGACGACTATGATGATGGAGATCAAAAAAGGTGTGGCGCCCTTGAAGATCTCCGCCATCGGCACGTCTTTTACTATCCCTGCAAGGGTATACACGTTAAGCCCTACGGGAGGCGTGATAAGCCCGGCCTCCATCATAAGCACCGCCACAACCCCGAACCAGATGGGGTTGAAGTTGAGGGCCACGATAACGGGAAAGATAACGGGCAGCGTAAGCACCATCATGGATACGGCGTCGAGAAAACACCCGAGCATGAAATAGATCGCTATGATTATTGCCAGTACGACATACCGGGAGACCGCAAGCCCGGCGATCCACCCCGATACGACGGTAGGTATCGTTGAAAGGGCAAGGAAGTAGCTGAATACCGTTGCGCCTGCAACAAGAAAGAGCACCATGACGGAGATCCTGGCCATTTCAAGAAGCGACGAAAAGAGCCCCTGCCAGGTAAGCCTCCTCTTTAAAAGGACAATAACGAGGAGCGCGCAAGCCCCGATAGCCCCTGCCTCTGTCGGGTTTATATATCCCAGGTAGATCCCTCCCATGACGATAAAAAAGACAAGGAGCGTTTCCCATATCCCTTTAAGCGCCTTGATCTTCTCCCTGAAGGTAACGTTTCCCGGTGTCGCCGGGGCAAGGGATGGATTCATCTTTACCTGGCCGACAACAACCATGATATAGGCAATTGAGAGGAGCAAGCCGGGCAGGATACCTGAGACCAGGAGCTTCCCTATGGACTGTTCCGTGAGCATTCCGTAGACCACAAAACCCAGGCTGGGCGGGATAAGGAAGGCAAGCGTCCCACCGGCGGCTACCACCCCCGTTGACAGCCTGGGGTGGTAATGAAACCTTTTCATCTCGGGGAGGGCAATGTTGCCCATGGCCGCAGCCCCGGCAACAGAGGACCCGCTCACCGCCGCAAACCCCGCGCATGCCGCAATGGTGGCAACACCCAGACCTCCGGGGAGCCTCCTGAACCACTTGTCGAATGTCTCGTAAAGCTCCCGCGTAATCCCCGCGCTGCCGGCAAAACCGCCCATAAGGATGAAAAGAGGGATGATCGTATATGGATAGTTAGCGGCAACCTCGTAAACCGTTTTCGCGACAACCGGAAGCGCCGCCTCTAAGGAGGTAAGCGTCCATATCCCCAGAAAGCCGACAAACATCATGAGAAACGCGATAGGCATCCCGATAAGGAGGAGGACCACCACAAGCACGCTTCCAATTATGCCCACTATTATCGGATCAACCATATGCCTATTGTTTCCCCGTCTTTTCTATTGCATTCAGCAGGTCGGCAAGGAGCTCCAGCCATAGAAGCAAGCCGCCGATTGCTACGAGGAGCCTGAAGGGCCACTGGGGCACCCTGAGCATGTCGGAAACGGTCTTCTCGTGTATCCCTTCAACAAAACCCTGCCAGACCATAATGGTGACGATCAGCATACACAGGATCGTGGTGATAATCTCGATAATGTTCCTGGTCTTCGGAGAGAACCTCCTGGTCAGGAAATCGACGCCCACGTGGCCTTTTACCTGCTGAGTATATGCGGCACCCAGCAGAATAATGATGCTCAGCATGTATTCCGAGAGCTCAAGCGTGCCGGGGATCGGCTTGTTGAAGAAACCCCTGCTGATCACGTCGCCTGTCGTAATGAGCATGAGGGGGACGGCAAGGAACATTCCCGCGGCACATACAAGGTAAGTAATGCGTCTGATCGCCCTTCGCAAAGCCTCTGACCGCACCATATTAAACCTTTAAGCTCAGACCTTCTTGAATTCAGGCGGACAGGCTACCAGGTTGACCTTCCTCTTCTCGCACTCCTCGTTCATGATCGCAACGGTCTTCCGGGCAGGGAGCCCCTTTGCTTCAAGGTCTTTCACCCACGTCCTTGTCACATCCTGGAATCTC
>MVRS01000155.1 GCA_002067975.1 Syntrophorhabdus sp. PtaU1.Bin058 | reverse complement strand
GACTTCCTGACCGAAGGTCAGAACTTGACCTGCGGCGCCTTTGCCGCTCCCGGGTCTGCCTTGAAGGGTTCTTTGGGGCTCAGGTGCAGGATCAGGCTGTTGGTCAGGTTGTTCGGAAATATCCTGATGGACGTATTGAAATCCTGTACGGCCTTGTTGTACCGCGTGCGTGCAACGTTTATCCTGTTCTCGGTCCCTTCGAGCTGGTGCTGGAGGTCCCTGAAATTCTGGTTCGCCTTGAGGTCCGGGTACCGCTCGACAACGAGCAGGAGTCTCGAGAGGGCGCCGCTCATCGTTGTCTGTGCCTCCTGGAACTGCGCCATCGTCTTCGGATCGCCCACCATATCCCTCGACACCTGGATGCTGCCTACCTTTGCACGCGCATCGGTCACTGCCTGGAGCGTCTCGCGCTCATGTTTTGCATATGCCTTTACGGTCTCAACGAGGTTCGGGATGAGGTCGTTCCTCCTCTGATACGAGGCCTCTACGTCCCCCCATGCCGCCTTCACCGCCTCCTCATTGCTCTGCATCGTATTGTAACCGCAACCCGTCATGCTCATCACGACAATACAAATGACGGCGCAGATTATAAGTTTTCTCATCGTATCCTCCCGGGTTTTCATTTTCCAAAGCATTCTATCATCTTTATCGATGCAAATAAAGGACTTCGGGGATGCAGATATGCTTTTATGATGAGTACACATTTGGCTTGCAAAAGAGGTATATAGTATAGTAACAATGTAATCAGGGGCATATCCATTGCCATGACAAATAAGACCGGGAACCTTGGCGTCGAGCTTGGTACAACACTGCAGCTTCAGTTCGTTGGTTTAAAAGAGACGGCAAAGACCACTCTCGTGGGAATGGAGAGAAATTCCTATCTTATCGCCCGCAGCCCCCAGATATCCGGCATCTGGACAAAGCTCCACAAAGAAAACCACGTCGCAGTCCGTTATCTTTATGAAGGAAAGGTCTATGGATTTAAATGCACGCTTCTCGGGGTGATGGACGAACCTTTTCGTCTGATACTGCTGTCCTATCCCGAGCGCATCGAAACCGTCAATCTTCGAAAACAAGAACGGGTTTCCTGTTTCCTCCCGGCGAAATTGATCAAGGACGACCTCAGCTACGAAGGTGTTATCCTTGATATCAGTACCGGCGGCTGCAATTTTTTCTTTGACTTAAGCGGTCATCAGGGTCTGCCTGATGTCAAGGTCGGCGATGAGGTCAAGTTTTCTCTCCATATAGGCGGGTCATCGGGCGTAATAACTGTTCAGGCAACAGTGCGCAACCTTCGCAGCGGCGGCGACAAGATGACCATGGGCACTCAATTCCTGAACATGGACATAGAGACGTTGGGCAACCTTGAGGTATACATCAACACCGTTACCAGATCCAGGGCCTATCGGTAATCCATCCCTGTGCCTTTATGGCGAACCTGTTAACAATTGACGCACAGAAGAGGCGCGTGGTAAAACCTTTAAAAATAAAGGAGGATATTCACCGTGGACGAAGAGGCAAAGAAGAGAACCCAGGAGACCGCAAAAAAGCTCTGGACGGGCGGCATCAAGATCGACCCGCCTTATCTCATGTGGAAGGAATTCGATAAGGACCTCGCGAACGACCTGTCGATGTTCATCACCGGCAACCTCTATTCAAGGACAGTGCTCACGCTTCCCGAGAGGCAGATGGCCGCCTGTGCTATGCTCGCGGCCCTCGGCGCTTCCGATGAGCTGAAGCTCCACGTGAATGCCGCCCTCAATGTAGGGTGCGACCCGCATAAACTGGCAGAGGTCTTTTTTCAGCTTGCACCGTACGGGGGAATGCCCCTTGTCAATAAGGCCCTCGAGGTCTACCGCGACGTCCTGAAAGGGCGCGGAGAGTGGGAGGAGTTTAAAAATAGCAAGAAGTGAGGTGGCTCACGGCTTATAGAAAATCGTATATCGTAGTTCGTATATCGTATATCGAAATTGAAAAAAAGGCGGCAGAGAGCGGAGAGCTGAGGGCAAAGAGTCAAAAAACTCCTTACGGCTTACGGTCGTTCCGCTATGCGCCATGCGCTTTGCGCTATGCTCCGGTATCAGCATCTGTTGTTAAACGTTGAACGTTGAACATAGAACGTTGAACAAGTATTTTTCATGTCTCACGCCTTACGGTCATTTCCCTCTTCAATCGCTCCCTTAGGAGCGTGTACCGTTTCTGGGGCTTGTTGTTCCTTACCGCGATTGCGAGGGCCTTCCTTGTGCCGATAAGGATGACAAGCTTCTTACCGCGGGTGACACCGGTATAGAAAAGGTTTCGCTGCAAAAGCATGTAATGCTGCGTCAGGACGGGCATGATTACGACGGGATATTCGCTCCCCTGCGACTTATGGACCGATATTGCGTAGGCAAGGACGACCTCGTCGAGATCGGAAAAGTCATATGAGATTATCCTCCCGTCATAATTGACCTTCAATTCCTGCTCCTCATTGTCGATCCCCGCGACCCTACCGATATCGCCGTTGTAGACATCCTTATCATAATTGTTCCGTATCTGCATCACCTTATCGCCGGCCTTGAAGAGCCTGCCTCCCCGCAGGAGTTCCTCCTTTGCGGGGTTCAGCGCCTTCTGCAGTTCCGTATTGAGATTCGCAACCCCTACTGTTCCGCGATGCATCGGGGTAAGGACCTGGATATCGTCGAGCGGGTTATAGCCGAACCTCGAAACCAACCCCTCCTTGCATAGACTGATCACCTTTTCCAGCACCTTCTCCGGTTCCTCTATAGCAAAGAAGTAAAAATCCTTCGGGGACACTCCATCCCCGCCGGCAAGCGGCATCTCACCGTTATTGATACGATGGGCGTTTACGATGATCATGCTCTGACGCGACTGCCGGAATATCTCATTGAGCCTTACAACCTGAACACAGCCTGCATCAATAATGTCTTTCAGGACATTCCCGGGACCTACCGAAGGCAACTGGTCAATGTCCCCCACAAGGACCAGCGTGGCCCCGGCAGGCAGCGCCTTGAGAAAATGGTACATAAGGAGGGTATCCACCATGGACACCTCGTCAACAACGACAAGGTCGGTCTCCAGCGGGTTCGTCTCGTTTCTTTTAAATCCACCCTCTCCCGAAGCACCACCGGGGCTGTATTCAAGCAATCGATGGATGGTCTTTGCCTCCCTGCCCGTAGCCTCGGTGATCCTTTTCGCAGCCCTGCCTGTCGGCGCGGCGAGGAGCACCTTTCGTCCCATTTTGTTATAGACCTTGATGATCGCGTTGATGATCGTGGTCTTCCCCGTACCCGGCCCGCCCGTGATGATCAATATTTTACTGTTTATAGAGGCCTTTACCGCTGCCGACTGTCTCCCGGAAAGGGTAATCCCGAGATCGCTCTGCGCCTGCGCGGCGATCTCATCGGCATCTACGAGCTTCAATTGCCTGGGACAGGCAATGATCTCATTTATCTTATTCGTTATCCCTACCTCGGAGACATAGAAGGCGGAGAGGTAGACGGGTGCGTCTGAAGAGGGGGGTGCGGAGGAAGGAGGGGATTGGAGATCATCAATGACGATCTTGTTCTGCGCAACCAGGCTGTCAAGCGACGCAGGGATGTCCTTCTCTTCTATCTCCAGGATACCGCTGCATTTCCGTACCAGTTCGCCGTAAGGGTAATATACATGACCCTCGTCTGCAAGCCCCTGAAGGACATACAATATGCCTGCCTCGATCCTCGCCCCGGAATCCTTCGGTATCCCCAGTTTCTCAGCTATCCTGTCAGCGGTTATAAAGCCTATACCGAAGACATCCATCGCAAGCCTGTACGGGTTGTCGCGGACAACCTCTATGGAATCCCTCCCGTACTGCCGGTATATCTTTACCGCATAGGCAGGACTTATGCCGTGGCCCTGAAGAAAGATCATCACGCCCCGTATCTCCTTCTGATCCTCCCATGCCTTCCTGATCATCTCTATCCTCTTCTCACCGATCCCGGCAACCTCGTTCAGTCTTTCCGGTTCACAATCGATGACGGACAGCGTTTCTGCACCAAAGGCGGAGACGAGCCGTTTTGCCATCACGGGGCCGATGCCCTTTATCATCCCCGAGCCGAGATACCGTTCGATCCCCTTCACGGTTGCCGGGAGAACGGACTCATAGGACACGACCGTGAACTGCTCGCCGTACCGCGGGTGATTGCCCCAGCGGCCTTTCAGTCTCAGGATCTCTCCCGGTGTAACAGAGAAAATGGTCCCCACCATCGTTACCAGGTCTCTCCTCCCCTGTATACGCATCTTCGCAACGGTATAGTTGTTTTCACTGTTAAAGTAGGTAACCCTTTCAATCTGACCCTGAACCTCGATAATGTTCCCGCTATCAGGCATACGTAATAGTATCCAAAATTCGTGAATATTGGAAGAAGAAGATTATTCCTGATGATTTGCTCCATGCATTTTGATAGACTGTGAGGGAGACAACAATGATACAATATTTTGTACGGCGGGTTATACAAAAACATAAAACGATGATCCTCGATGAAGCCGTTCGTATAAACGGCTTCATGAAGCTCCTCATGAAGCCGAGGAATACCGGCACGGGCTGGACAAAAATGGAAAAGGAGCAGATCAGGAAACATCTGAAGCGTTTATCACTCTATGTGCCCGTGCTGATCATTTTCCTCGCCCCATTCGGTTCTCTCCTTATCCCTGTCCTGGCAGAAATCCTTGATCGAAGAAAAAATAAACGTGCGACAGCGTAACTTGGATATTGTCATTTCTTACTCCATACGATAATATAAAAGCAGGGGGGATATATTATGAAGATAGGTGTGCTTATTGTTGATGACGAAGACGGGATAAGGCGTTCGTTGGCAAGGCTTCTCAGGGAAGAAGGGTATCTGGTCCAGGCAGCAGGTGACGGCGAAGAGGCGCTGAAGATATTTGAGAGAGATCCTTACAACTTCGATATCGTTATCTGCGACCTCATTATGCCCGGGATAGACGGGATCAGGACGATAGAAGAGATCAACAAGATCCATCAGGAAATCACGAAGATCATCCTCACGGGCTACGGAACGCTTGAATCATCCATCAAGGCCATAGAAGCAGGGATCGATGGGTTTATTACAAAACCCTTTGAGAACAGAGAGCTCAAGTGGAAGATCAAGGAATACTACCTGAAGAGGAAGATGAAACAATTCATCGCACCGGACATCTTCAACGAACTCCTCAGGGAACCTGCGCAACTGGAGCCGAAGATGACGTCCATTACCATACTCTTCTCGGATATCCGGGGTTTTACAGACCTCTCCACGAGAACGTCTCCCCAGGACCTTGCTACGCTGCTCAACAGGTATTATTTTCATCCTTTAAGCGAGGTCATTATCAAACACAAGGGCACCATTGATAAGTATATAGGGGACGGGATTATGGCCCTCTTCGGCGCCCCGGTCCATCAGGAGAACCACGAAGAGAACGCGGTGCGGTGTGCGATCGAGATGGTCAGGAAGACAGAGGAGATCGACCAGGGCATCAGGATCGGCATCGGGATCTGCACCGGTCCCGTCGTTGCCGGCGTTTTCGGCTCCGTGAGCAAAAAAGAGTATACTGCGCTGGGCATGCCCGTCAACATAGCCGCACGTCTTCAGAAACTCGCCACACCCGGCGAGATAGTCATCTCCGAAGAAACCAGAAAAAAACTGGGCGACGCCATACCGTTCAGGCAGGTCGGCTCACTGGCATTTGCCCAACCCTTCGATTCTGTCTTATACTATAAGTGGATAAAAGATGATCAGGATTAACGACATCGTTGACGAGATATTAAAGTATAACCCACAGGCTGATGTGGAAATGCTCCAGAAGGCATACGTCTTCTCTGCCCAGGCGCACAAGGGACAGACGAGGCTGTCGGGCGAACCTTACCTGATCCATCCCCTTGAGGTAGCCTATACGCTGACAAGGATGAACCTCGACGTCCCCAGCGTCGTCTCGGGGCTTTTGCACGATACGCTTGAGGATTCCTACGTCAGCAAGGAGGAGATAGAAAAATACTTCGGCAAAGAGATAGCCGAACTCGTTGACGGTGTAACAAAGATCGGCAAGATCCCTCTTAAAACTTCAGAAGAGTCGAGGGTTGAAAACTTCAGGAAGATGCTCCTCGCAATGAGCAAGGACATCAGGGTCATCCTGGTGAAACTCGCCGACAGATATCACAACATGCAGACCCTTAACTTCCTCTCGTCTGAGAAACAGATAGAGATCTCGAAGGAAACGATAGAGATCTATGCCCCGCTCGCACACAGGCTCGGGATCGAGTGGATGAAGGAAGAACTGGAAGACACGGCATTCAAATATCTGAAACCGGCAGAATACAGGATGATCGCCGACAAGATTGCGCAGAAGAAAAAGGAAAGGGATGAATATATCGGCGAGGTCATCGGGATACTGAAAAAGAGATTTGATCAGTTCCATCTTAACGCCGAGGTATCAGGGAGGGCAAAAGGGCTCTACAGCATCTACCGTAAGATGACGCAGGAGGCCCTCAATATTGACGATATCTATGATATCATTGCATTCAGGGTTGTCGTCAATAATATCAGGGAATGCTATGAGGCCCTCGGCATCGTCCATGCCTTTTTCAAGCCCATCCCCGGAAAATTCAGCGATTATATCGCCCTCCCGAAGGCCAATATGTACCAATCACTCCATACGAAGATCATCGGCCCTTATGGTGAGAAGATAGAGGTCCAGATAAGGACCCATGAGATGCACAAGATTGCCGAGGAAGGCATTGCCGCTCACTGGAAGTACAAAGAGGGGAAGGTATTCGATGCAAAAGAGGACAAGATATTTGCCTGGCTGCGGAGGGTTATAGAGTGGCAGCATGAATTGAAAGACAACAAAGAGTTTATGGAGATATTCAAGATCGACCTCTTTTCAGATGAGGTTTATGTATTCACGCCCAAGGGAGACGTGAGGGACCTGCCGAAGGGGGCTACCCCGATAGATTTTGCCTATGCCATTCATTCCGAGTTGGGGCACCGGTGCGTCGGTGCAAAGGTAAACGGGAAGCTTGTCCCTCTCCGTTATGTTCTAAAAAGCGGCGACAGCGTTGAGATACAGACAAACCCTACACACAAACCAAGCAAGGACTGGCTGAATTTTGTCGTTACCTCCAAGGCAAAGACAAAGATCAGGCAATGGATAAAAACCGAACAGAGGGAGCAGAGCATCGAACTCGGCAAGACCTTACTCGAAAAAGAACTGACCAAGCACGACAAAAGTCTCGCAAAACTTCTTAAATCAGGGGAACTGCAGACCATTTCAAAAGAATTCAGTTTTGAGACCGTTGAGGATCTCTTCGCAAGCGTAGGCTACGGGCTCTACACGCCGCTACAGGTCCTGGGCAAGGTCATTCCGGAAGGCGAAAAACCGAGCAAGCTGAAGACGCTTATAAGCAGCTTTAAAAAAGGCCGTGACAGCGCCATCAAGGTCCAGGGCATCGACGGGCTGGTAGTGAGATTTGCAAAATGCTGCAACCCCATCCCCGGAGACAAGATCTTCGGTTTCATTACGAGGGGCCGGGGGTTGACGATACACGTGGCAGACTGTACCAATGTCCACGCCTATGACGAGCAGAGAAAGGTTGAGGTCTCATGGCAGCTGAACAAAGATTTTACCTATCCTGTACGATTAAAGATCGTCGGAAACGACAGAAAGGGGCTCCTGTCCGATATAAGCTCCATCATGGCCTCCAATAAGGCGAATATAATCAGCGCCCAGGCGATGACCTACCCCGACAGGTCAGCCGCGGGTATGTATGAGATTGAGATCGGCCACATGTCGCAACTGCAGAAGATCATAAAGGCAATCCAGAAGATAAAAGGCGTACGGTCGGTAGAAAGGGTCCGGGGGACGATATAACGGCAGAGGCAAAAATCCGTTCAACGTTCTATGTTCAACGTTCAAGGTTATAACAAAATAGACAAAACCGGTTACTTTTGTCTCTTGCTATTTACTATTCACTGCCTTTATTGAGCGTCTTTGAGGGGAAGATGGGAATTTTTTATCAGAGCGCCTTCTGAAAATTACCCTTTTTTATACATCTGGTACAGAGCCTTACCTTTTTCGTCGTCCCGTCTTTAACGATCCTGACGGTCTGCAAATTGGGCAGCCACTCCCGTCTGGTCTTGTTGTTTGCGTGGCTCACGTTGTGGCCGACCTGTTTGCCTTTACCGCATATCTCACAAACCCTTGCCATGAAACGCCTCCGATAATGTATCGCTATTACTACATAAAGTCTATATCAAGGATATGCATTTTACCCATTTCACCGCTTAAATGTCAATACATTTCAACGATATGCCCGGAAACGGGCATGCTTCACGGAAATCCAGGTCACCCTCAAGAAACTCCAGAGGAACGTTCAGAAAAACTAATGAAGTTGATGTATTAGAGAACGCTTTTATCAGTGTCCGATAGATGCCCGCGAATATTGGGTACGCATGTTGAACAAACCATCATATACAAAAGGAATGAAAGTAGTAATTTTTTTTAATACCCATTGGATACATTGGGTTTTTCCTGTTGCACCCTCAGCAGGCAAAATTCAATAAAAGATCGGAAATTCAAATAGTTGGGAACATCATTCTACAACTTTTCAACAGCTATTGCACAATTTATGTGGAAAACCCAAAGACGGCTCACGATGAAAGACTCGTAAGTCGTTAGTCGTAAGGCGTGAGTCGTAAGGCGTAAGGTGAAAAGGAGCAATGGAAAGCCTCAAGCGAGGAGTTAAAAATCGCCGAACGGTTTTCATCGCGGTCTCGATATGTGACATGCGAACTACGATATACGGTTTTCTATGTGGTAGTGGTCCCCTTACGCCTCACGACTTACGATTCACGGGGTTTATCGCCTTACGGGTATATTGAAAAACCGTGCCTGTGCGCCGGCCTTAATACCGCACTGGCCTGCCCTGCCCGCCTTTACTTCGAGCACATATCTGGCGGGATAGAACGAACTGATCGTCGTTTCGTCCATAGGTCTCGCCGAGTGGAAAACGCTGACGACCTTACGCCTTGAGCTCAGAAAGATCAGGTCAAGAGAAATAAACGTGTTTTTCATCCAGAAGTACCGGACATCTTCATCATTGTAGAGAAAAAGCATGCCGCCATTATCCGGAAGCCTTTCCCTGAACATCAGGCCCCTTTCCTGTTCCTCGGGAGTACGTGCAAGCTCAACGTTGAAGCCGCATGTCTTTTGTCCGTCTTTGTTGTAGAAGGTCACCTGCCGCTCTCCGCCGTACGCCAAACCGCAATACCCCGACAGGACAACGCATGCAATAATGAGCGCGAGCAACGCCGGGAAGGAAAAAAGATGTTCCCGTTCAGGCGTTGATCGCCCTGCGCCCTGCAATCTTTTCTTATCTTCTGCGCTCATTATACTGACGGATAAATTCAATAATGCCGGGCAATATCGATATGAAGATTATTGCAGCGATTACAATGGTAAAGTTCTGTCTGACGACGTGTATATTCCCGAAAAAGTACCCCGCAAAGACACATGCCGCAATCCAGGCAATGCCGCCGATAACGTTATAGCTGATAAAGTGCAGATAGGTCATGCTCCCGATCCCGGCGACAAAAGGTGCAAAGGTCCTGATGATAGGGACAAACCGCGCGATAATGATCGTTTTACCGCCGTACTTTTCATAAAACCGGTGGGTACGGTCCAGATATTCCTTGTTTAAAAAACGGACGTTTTCTTTATGGAATATCCTGGGACCTATATAATCTCCTATCCAGTAGTTCGCCGTATCCCCGAGGATGGCGGCAATCGAAAGGAGGATGAAGAGCCACATTATGTCTAAGTCTCCCTTCGCTGCAAAGGTGCCGGCAGCAAAAAGCAGGGAATCACCCGGCAAAATCGGGGTCACTACAAGACCTGTTTCGCAGAAGATGATGAGAAAGAGTATCAGATAGGTCCAGGTACCATAGGCCTGGATAATTGCACTCAGGTGCACGTCGATGTGTATAACAAAATCGAATACGGTTTTTATGAATTCCACCTGCTCTCCACACAAAGGATTTTATATCAGGGTGTATAGTACAATGATACGGGGGCGTAGTCAAATACTGATAACCCGTGAGGCGCAAAAGAGGCAGTGAATAGTCGATAGTAGATAGCCGTCAGCAATCAGCATACAGCGATCAGCTGAAACAAAAAAGGCTCTAAGCTGATAGCTGAAGGCTGATAACTGATAGCTTAAGAAGTCGCCAGGATCGAGCAACCAGCAACGAGTATCCAGTATTAAGTATCTGTTTTTAAACCTTGAACGTTGAACATAGAACGTTGAACGGGTTTTCTCTTATTGGGTTCCGTATAAACCCAGCCCCTCATGTTCATGCATTCCATAAAGGCATCCTGGAACATGATAAAGATGACAAACGCCTCTGCTACGCCCCCGTGGGGCGTGCCGGCAGGGACCCTGAAGGTCTTCCGCTGTTCATTCGTCATGGCGCGTGCATATGCCTTGCACTCTTTTGCGTCTTCCCCGAGACGCTTCCTATCATATCCCGATGGATGCTGCCAGGTATCACCCGACGTGCAACCGATGAAAAGGATGCACGATAGGAATATAATCAGGGCGGTGCGCCACATCTTTTACCCGTATATTCATTATAACCGGTTTTTTCTTATGTATTATGAAAAATGCAGATTGGAAAGATTTTTTATAAACTGGTATGATGTTATCCGCACTATGGAACTATCGGAAAATGAATTGATAAGGAAGCTAAGAAGGTTCGGCAGGAAGTCGGGCTCTATTGCGCGCGGGATCGGTGATGACGGGGCAGTTGTGGACCTTAAGCAGGGACAATATGTGCTTGTTCAGGACGCCCTCGTTGAGCATATCCATTTTGAATTCGCCTTCACAAACCCCTTCAACGTCGGGAAAAAGGCCGTATACGTCAACGTATCCGATATCCTTTCCATGGGGGCGGAACCGCTTTATTTTCTTGTCACCTTAGGCGTACCGGAAAGATTTTCATACAGGGACGTTCAGACCCTCTATAAAGGCTTAGACAGGGCATCACGGGAGTTTCATACGCACCTCCTCGGAGGCGACACGGTGTCAACCAAAGGGGATTTTTTCATCGATGTCTCTATGGTCGGCAAGGTGGTTGCCGTAAAATACTTTGGCAGAAATAAGGCGAGGCAGGGCGAACTCATCGGGGTAACGGGATACCTCGGTGAGAGCGCTTACGGATTGCACCTCCTGAAAAACGGTTCAGCGGCGAGACCTGCGAACCGGTATATCAGGCGGTATCAAAGTCCGAGGCCGCCCTATGACGTATGGAAGGAATTGGTAAAAAATGGTATAACTGACGCTATGATGGATATCAGCGACGGCCTGATCATTGACCTCGAAAGGATGATGACCGAGAGCAAGACGGGCGCACATCTCTTTCTCGACAATATCCCCATACCGCCCATCCTGAAAAAACAGGGGCTCCGGACGCTTGCCCTTTCCGGCGGAGAAGATTACCAGCTCCTTTTCACGTTCCCCCGGGATAAGGCCGCTGTTATAGAAAGGATCCGCGAAAAAGGTTTTGCAATCTCCATCATCGGAGAGGTCGTCAGGCAGCGGGGGGTCAGGGTCTTCGACGGCGACAGGGAGATAAAGCTCAAAACAAAAGGCTACGAACATTTCGGAACCACACAATGAACAAAGGGACATTCGTCAAAGACATTACCCAGGACCATGCGAGGATCAATGATTATTTCATTGTCGTTAAAAAGGGTACCTACTCCACCAAGAACAACAAGAGGTTTATCGGCCTGAGCCTGAGGGACAGGACAGGCTCGATCGAGGCAAAGATCTGGGATGAGAGGGTCGATCACCTGAAAAACCGCTTCGAAGAAAACGACCTCGTCTATGTGGAATCAAGGGTAGAGTCCTATCAGGGCAAATTTCAGTTGATAATAGAAGATGCAAGGAAAGAAGAGACCCTGTTGCCGGAACTCATCAGGGATTTTTTTCCTGTCAGCGAGCGTTCCGATGCAGAGTTGCATAAAACCTATGAGGGTCTTGTAAAAGAGATCCGCGACCCCCACTTACAATCCCTCTTTGGCGTGCTCAACAGGAGGCAGGATATATTGAAAAGATTCTTCCTCTTCCCCGCATCGATCGGCGTTCATCATATGTATATCGGTGGGCTTGCC
Source organism: Syntrophorhabdus sp. PtaU1.Bin058 (assembly GCA_002067975.1). Taxonomy (GTDB): domain Bacteria; phylum Desulfobacterota; class Syntrophorhabdia; order Syntrophorhabdales; family Syntrophorhabdaceae; genus UBA5609. The sequence goes on along the minus strand of MVRS01000155.1, from coordinate 8,870 downwards.
GAACATTCTCTGTCAATGGCCGGGATGGGCAGGCAGATTGCCGCTTACGTGGGGGGAGACGTTGACCTGGTTACGGCGGGGTGTCTGCTGCACGATATCGGCAAGATCGAGGAGATGACGATCGGGAGCAGTTTTAAATATTCGGACAGGGGAAGGCTCCTCGGGCATATTACCCTCGGTGTGATGATTCTTGAGGAACTGATTAAAGAGATCCCCGGTTTCCCCGATACTATCGCCGATATCCTCTCCCACATCATTATAAGCCATCACGGGGTTGAGGAATGGGGCTCTCCCAGGAAACCCATGTGCATTGAGGCCATTATGGTACATTACCTCGATAATCTCGACGCGAAGGTCATGGGCGTCAAAGAGCATATGAAGGAAAACATGGCGGACGAGAAATGGACGGAATACCACCGGCTCTACGAATCAAAGTTCTATAAAATACCGGAAAACGGATAATGGAGATCAGAAGGGTTTTTGTCGATAAACTGAAGATGAAGAACGGCATGGCGCTCCTCACGGGCCCGATGCATAAATATATCGTCAGCGTCCTTCGAAAGGCGAACGGCGACCGGATCGACCTCATCGACGGCAAGGGATATCTCTACCGTTGCGTGATCAACAGCATCAAAAGCAAGGAACTCTACTTGCAGGTCCTTGATGTTATTCATCACCCTGAGGATAAAAGGCCGAAGGTCACGCTCTGTGTCAGTCCCATTAAAGGACCCAGGATGGACTGGCTTATAGAAAAGGCGACGGAACTGGGCGTCGAAAGGATCCTTCCCACGATCTTCAAAAGGACGGTCGTTAAATTTGAGGACAAGGAAAAAGGCAAATATGACCGATGGAAGAGGATTACCATTGAGGCCTCCCGCCAGTCAGGCAGGTTTACCGTCCCTGAAATGATCGAACCGACGCCGCTTCGGGGTATCACGTCATGGATTGAAACCATCAAGACCCGTTGGGCCCTCTATGAGAAAGAGAAGCACACCACGATGAAAGACGTCTTCTCCTCCGGGGTTGGGGGAGAGATATGCGTAGTGATAGGCCCTGAGGGTGGCATTGATGAACTCGAAGTGGCATGGCTGAAGGAAAATGGTTTCGTAACCTGTACCCTGGGTGAAAATATCTTCAGAACCGAAACAACACCGCTGATTGTGCTATCCGTCATTCTCTATGAATACGGCAGGAAATGACGGGGAGGACAAGGGAGGGACTATGGGACAACACGGCAAGATAGGATGCGGTTGCCTGATCTTTATACTTATTGTATGCATGGTCATTGCCGGCATATTTATGCATCCGCTCACATTAAAGATAATCGGAAAGCAGTTCAGGTATGAGGACAAGGTCGTCCAGGCGGATATTATATTTGTGCCGAGGTGCATTGAAGACAGGAACGGGGAGCTCTATACGGAATCTTTCAGGGAGTACTGGGCAGGGAACGGCAAGACGATCTTTGTGGAAGACGACAAGATACTGGGCATCAGCCTCACCGAGCTTGTTCAGAAGATGGCGAAGGGGAGAGGCATTAAGGAAAACGTTGTAAAGGGTATTGAAGCAGAGGGCGGAGAAGCCCCCAGGACGGCAAAGACAAAGGAAAAATTTGCAGGCATGGGATATAAAAAGATTATTATTATCGTGCCGGAATATGCATCACGACGATTCCATCTCCTTTATGGCTCTTCACAAGGGGACGCGAAGGTTATATATATGATAAAACCTGTGACCGTTTCATTTTTTGCGATGGACAAATGGTGGAAGGAAAGCACCTCAAGGCTTATCATAATGAAGGAACTCTACGATATGGGATCCTATTACCTTGCGCGGTTTAAATATGGAGAATCAAAATAGCAAACCTCTGAGTACCACGTATTCCGGTGTATCATGGACGAACGGATTGCCTGCATAGCCCTTTCAAGGATAAGGAGTCTCGACAACATTCAAAAACGGAAGATAATCGACGGATGTGAGGAGTTGGGCCCCCTCTTTGAAGGAAAGGCAAGATATTACGATAAGGATTTAACGGCGTATGTATCGTCGTTTAAGGACTGGAAGGGCATAGACAATGATCTTGAAACGCTTGAAAAAATGGGGGCCACCGTGCTCACTATCAAAGACGGGGGGTATCCGCAGTTGTTAAAGAACATCCCCGATGCCCCGATAGCGCTCTACAAAAAAGGCTCCCTTCCACAGGGAAAAGGTGCGTTGGCGATAGTGGGCTCAAGGAGGGCGAGCTTTGAAGGGACGAACCTTGCCGAAAAGATAGCACAGACCCTCTCCTCCGTCGGCATCACGATCGTAAGCGGTCTTGCCCGCGGTGTCGATTCCGCAGCCCATAAAGGGGCCCTGAAGGGCGAAGGGAAGACGATCGGCGTTCTCGGTTGCGGCATCGACATATGTTATCCGCCGGAAAACAAAAATCTTATGGAAAGAATGTTCGATGAAGCTGCGGTGCTGACCGAGTATATGCCCGGAGAGCAACCGCTCCCCTTTCATTTCCCTGAACGGAACAGGATCATCGCAGGTCTCGCAAGGGGCATCCTCGTCATTGAGGCCTCGCAGAAAAGCGGTTCTTTGATTACGGCCCGGTTTGGCCTTGAATACGGCAGGGAGGTTATGGCAATCCCGGGAAGCGTCTTCAGCGAGGAGTACCGTGGGGCGAATAGGCTCATCAAAGAAGGCGCGAAGCTCGTTGACGGCATCGGGGACATTATAACTACCTGTTTCCCCGGACTTAGTTTTGTTAAAAAAGAAAATGTTGAGCTTGACGGCAATGAGAAGTATATATATGCTCTTGTTGGTTTTCAGAAAACCCATATCGATGAGGTTATCGAGAAAAGCAAGATGGAGGCAAAGCAGGTCATGGCAATATTGACAAGGCTTGAAATGAAAGAGACCGTCAGGCAGTTGCATGGAGGATTCTATATAAAGACAGATCATAGATAGCAAAAGCTAAGCAGGCAGTTGCTGCAAGATTTTCAGTACTTACTGCCTGATGCATACCGGATTTTGGTGTATATTATCAGCTATATTGGGAGAGTATGAATGGGTAAATCATTATTAGTCGTTGAGTCGCCGACAAAGGTGAAGACGCTTTCGAAGTTCCTTGGAAAGGACTATGTCATCAAGGCAACCGTCGGTCACATCAAAGATCTGCCGAAAAGCAAGCTCGGCGTCGATATCGACAAGGGCTTCGAGCCGCAATTTCTTGTCCTGAAAGGAAAATCGAAGATCGTTACCGAGATCAAAAAGACAGGTAAAGAGGCCGACAGGATATATATCGGTTCTGACCCGGACAGGGAAGGTGAGGCCATCGCGTTCCATGTGGCAGAGGTCATCGGTAAGGGCAAAGAGGTCGAGAGGGTCCTGTTTCACGAGATCACCAAGAAGGGCGTCCTCGATGCCATGCAGCACCCCACCAAGCTCGATGAGGCAAAATATAATGCACAGAAGGCCAGGCGGATACTCGACAGGCTCGTCGGCTACAAAATAAGTCCCCTTCTGTGGGAAAAGGTCAGCTATGGACTTTCCGCGGGGAGGGTACAGTCCGTAGCGCTGCGACTCGTCTGCGACAGGGAAGAGGAGATCGATGCCTTTGTAAAAGAGGAATACTGGGTCATCGACGTTGAGCTTCAATTGCCGTCAGGTGAACGTTTTACCGCTACCCTTGAAAAAAGGAACGGTGAAAAGATAAAGATACCCTCCGAAGAAGAGGCAAACAGTATCAAGAATACGCTGCAGGGCAAGGAGTTTATCGTAGACAGGATCGAGGAAAAGGAAAGGAACGTTTTCCCGCAGCCGCCCTTTATTACAAGCAGGATGCAGCAGGAGGCGTCGCGGAGGCTGCGCTTCTCACCGAAGAAGACCATGATGCTGGCACAAAAGCTCTATGAAGGGATTGATGTCGGAGAGGAAGGTTCGACGGGCCTCATCACGTATATGAGGACGGACTCCGTGCGGATCTCCAACGAGGCGGCATTCGCGGCAAGGCATTACATAGAAGAGACCTTTGACAAGACATACCTGCCGGCCAAACCGCATTTCTTCAAAAACAGGAAGAGCGCACAGGACGCACACGAAGCGATACGCCCGACATTCGTCCACCTGACCCCCGAGAGGGTAAAGCCGTACCTCGATAAGGACCTCTTTTCACTCTATGACCTCATATGGAAGAGGTTCGTTGCCTCACAGATGGAACAGGAAAGATTAAAGACAAAGACCATCGATATCAGGGCCGACGGTTTTACCTTCGCGGCCCGCGGTTCCGAGGTCCTTTTTGACGGGTTTACAAGGATCTACGAAGAGGAAGGCGATGATAACGGTGAAGAAAAGACACGGCTTCCGGAGATGAAGGAGGGCCAGATACTTTCTCTTATCGATATATTGCCGGAGCAGCGCTTTACAAGTCCGCCGCCACGGTATACAGAGGCCTCCCTGATACGGACCCTCGAAATGAAGGGGATCGGACGCCCCTCGACATATGCGACGATCGTCACGACCGTTCAGGACAGAAGCTACGTGAAGAAAGACAAGATGAAGCTCATACCCACTCCGCTCGGCAAAACGATCAATAAGCTCCTGAGGGAGTTTTTCCCCCTCGTCCTGGATATCGGCTTTACCGCGACAATGGAAGAGATACTCGATCTTATCGAGGACGGAAAAAAGGACTGGGTAAAACAACTGGGGAAGTTCAACGTTGCCTTTGAAAAAGAACTCCATTCCGCCAAAGAAGGGATGGTAAGCCTGAAGAAGGAAGAGCGCGAGACCGATATCATCTGCGATAAATGCGGGAAGAAGATGCTTCTCCGGTGGAGCAAGAACGGAGAGTATCTCGTCTGCAGCGGAAAACCTGAATGCACAAACAAGAAGAACGTCCGGATAGAAGAGGACGGAACGATAACGGCCGTTGAGGAAGAGGTGAAAGGGACGTGCAGCGAATGCGGGGGAAACCTCCTCGAGAAAAGGGGGAGATTCGGAAGGTTCCTGGCATGCAGCAACTACCCGGCCTGTAAGCACACCGAGCCCTATTCCCTCGGGTTCAGTTGTCCCGAAGAGGGCTGTACCGGAAAACTCGTAGAAAGGACTTCAAAGAAGAAAAAACGGTTTACGGCCTGCTCGCGTTACCCTGACTGCACCTTCGCGACCAACAGGGAGCCTGTCGAGGGTCCATGTCCTTCCTGCGGGGCGCCTACGCTCTTTACTTATAGAAACAGGCCCCTTTGCCTCCGTAAGGGCTGCGGATGGAAATCAAAATAATCGGCGGTGGTCTGGCCGGCGCAGAGGCTGCCTATCAGATAGCGCGCCGGGGCGGGGACGTGATCCTTTACGAGATGCGACCGTCGGTCTTCACCCCTGCCCACAAGACCTCCTATCTCTCGGAACTCGTTTGCAGCAATTCGTTAAAGTCGACGGAGTTTACCAATGCCCACGGGCTTTTGAAAGAGGAACTGAGGAGGCTCGGTTCGATCATCATACGCATTGCCGATGAGACATCGATACCGGGCGGCAAGGCCCTTGTCGTGGACAGGGAGGTATTTTCCCGGAGGATAACCGACGAGATCGAATCGAACCCCCGGATAACCGTTGTCAGGAAGGAGATAGGGGAAATACCGGAGGGGATTGTGATAATTGCAACGGGGCCGCTCACGAGTAACGACCTCACGGAGGGCATAAAGGCACGAACGGGTGTTCATAACCTCTATTTTTACGACGCCATCTCTCCTATCATCGATGGGGATTCTATCGACATGGACAAGGCGTTCTTCGGTTCGAGATACCGGAAAGATGCCGTTGACTATCTGAACTGCCCCCTCACGGAGAAGGAATATGATACATTCTATGAAGAACTGACGCACGCAGGGAGGGTGGATCTCAAAGACTTTGAGGACGTTCCGTACTTTGAGGGCTGTTTACCCATAGAGGTCATGGCAGAGAGGGGGAAAAAGACCCTCCTCTACGGACCGATGAAACCTGTGGGCCTTGAAGACCGGCGGGTCGCGAATAGTCCCTGCGCGGTGATCCAGCTGAGGCGGGAGAACGAAGAAGGCACGATGTACAATATGGTCGGTTTTCAGACAAAGCTCACATACCGGGAACAGGAACGGGTCTTCGGCCTTGTCCCGGCGCTTCGGAACGCTGTATTTTTACGATACGGGAGCATCCACAGGAACACCTACATCAATGCCCCGAAACTGTTAAACGAGAGACTGCAACTGAGGGATGATGAGCGGGTCCTGTTCGCGGGGCAGATAACAGGGGTGGAAGGGTATGTGGAATCCACCGCCTCAGGTCTTGTTGCGGGGCTATCGGCGCATGCGGCGGCAACGGGCCGTGCGTTTTCCCCTCCCCCTGAGGATACCTGCACCGGCTCCCTTGTGCGCTATGTAACAACGGAAACAGACAACTTTCAGCCCATGAATATCAATTTCGGTCTCCTCAGGGGCTATAACAAGAGGCAGAAGGAAAAGGCAGTTGCACACGCGCTGGAATCGATAGAAAAATGGAGAGAGACAGTAGATAGTGAATAGTAGACAGTAGATAGTATTTTGTAGATAGTATGTCGCTGGATTTGTAAGTTCGAATTACAGTGTACGCAGCTGTGATATAGGGTTTGACGATATACGATATACTAACTACGATATACGATATACTGTTGTATCTGGAGGTTTTATGAATTCAACGATCGAAAGACTGAAAAAGAAGGCCATTGATAAACATGGCATCAATACGGCCGATGCAAAAAGGCTCTATGCAATCGGTATCGCTAAGCCCTTCCTTTTAATGGCCCACGCAAACGAGATCCGGGAACATTTCAAGGGGAAGAGGATCAACCTCTGCGGCATCATCAACGCAAAGTCCGGGGTATGCCCTGAGAACTGCAGGTTCTGCGCACAGTCGGCACATTATCACACCGATGCCCCCATATATCCCCTTGTAACCGCAGGAGAGATTCTTGAAAAGGCCCGTGCGGCAAGGGACGCCGGTCTCAATTATTTCAGTATCGTAACAAGCGGAACACGTATATCGGACGATCAGGAGTGGCAGGTGATCTACCGGGCCATTGAAGGCATCAATGACCTGGGGATCCGGCCCTGCGCTTCACTGGGGTTGCTCGATGAAGAAACGGCAAAGGGTCTGACAAGGGCCGGCCTGTTCAGATACCACCACAACCTTGAGACGGCCCGGAGCTTTTTCGATAATATCTGCACAACCCATGACTACGAGGAGGACGTCAAGACCCTGCGCACGGCAAAAAACGTGGGTCTTTCCGTCTGTTCCGGGGGTATCATAGGCCTCGGCGAGAACATGATGCACCGTATCGAGCTTGCTATGACGCTCAAGGAGGCCGATGCGGACTCAATACCGATCAATATCCTCAATCCCATTCCCGGGACGCCTCTTGAGAACGTTTCGCCCCTGACCCCGATCGAGGTCCTTCTTACCGTTGCACTCTTCAGATTTATCCTCCCTGCCAGGGATATCAGGCTGTGCGGCGGGAAAGAGAAAAACCTGCGGCAGCTTCTGCCTCTCAGCATCATTGCAGGCTGTAACTCATTGATGAGCGGCAACTACCTCACTACCCTGGGCAGGGATACGGTGCATGATATCGAGATGGTCCGCGATCTGGGACTGGAACCGGCAGAGGGATAAACTTCACGACCCGTCATAAAAGGTGGTGTAAGAATGAAAAAACCCAAGGAAAAACTCCTTGGGTTTTTTCATTCTTAGCCCCGGCAACTACCTACTTTCCCACACAGTTAACCATGCAGTATCATCGGCGTGGCAGAGCTTAACTTCCGTGTTCGGGATGGGAACGGGTGTGGCCTCTGCGCTATGGTCACCGGGAAACCTATAACTTTTATGACAGCTATACATATTGATTTTTTTGAAATATGGCCAAGCCGCTCGATCTATTAGTACTGGTAGGCTAAACGCATCGCTGCGCTTACACCATCAGCCTATCAACCGGGTGGTCTACCCGGGATCTTAGCCTGGTATTGCTACCAAACGGGATAACTAATCTTGAGGTGGGCTTCCCACTTAGATGCTTTCAGTGGTTATCCCTTCCGGACTTAGCTACCCAGCCCATGCCACTGGCGTGACAACTGGTACACTAGAGGTCCGTCCATCCTGGTCCTCTCGTACTAAGGACAGCTCCTCTCAATTATCCTGCGCCCACAACAGATAGGGACCGAACTGTCTCACGACGTTCTAAACCCAGCTCACGTACCGCTTTAATTGGCGAACAGCCAAACCCTTGGGACCTACTTCAGCCCCAGGATGCGATGAGCCGACATCGAGGTGCCAAACCTCCCCGTCGATGTGAACTCTTGGGGGAGATAAGCCTGTTATCCCCGGAGTACCTTTTATCCGTTGAGCGATGGCCCTTCCATATGGAGCCACCGGATCACTAAGACCAACTTTCGTTCCTGCTCGACTTGTAGGTCTCACAGTCAAGCCGGCTTATGCCTTTGCACTCTTCGGCTGGTTTCCAATCAGCCTGAGCCGACCTTCGTGCGCCTCCGTTACCTTTTTGGAGGCGACCGCCCCAGTCAAACTACCCACCAGACAGTGTCCTCGACCCGGATTACGGGTCAGAGTTAGAACCTCAAAACAATAAGGGTGGTATTTCAAGGTTGGCTCCGCCACACCTAGCGGCATGGCTTCAACGCCTCCCACCTATCCTACACATACAATCCCGAAGTTCACTGTCAAGCTATAGTAAAGGTTCACGGGGTCTTTCCGTCTAGTTGCGGGTTGAGGGTATCTTCACCCCCAGTATAGTTTCGCTGAGTCCCTGGTTGAGACAGCGGGGCAATCGTTACGCCATTCATGCAGGTCGGAACTTACCCGACAAGGAATTT
>MVRS01000154.1 GCA_002067975.1 Syntrophorhabdus sp. PtaU1.Bin058 | reverse complement strand
TCGTCTATGTTGAAAGGTTTTTGAAGGAATGCCTTGCAGCCCTGGTCAAGGATCTTTTTTGCCTGGCCGTTCATGCTGTATCCACTCGAGAGGATTACCTTGATGCCGGGTTTCATTGCTTTCAACAGTTGGAAGGTCTCTTCTCCTCCCATATCCGGCATGATCATATCGAGGATAACGAGATCGATCTTGTTACTCTGTTCCCCGTATATAGCAAGCGCCTCTTTCCCGCTTTGTGTGGCGAAAACTTTATAACCAAGCATGGTGAGGAGTTCGCTGCTCACCCTGAGGATCGTTTCTTCATCGTCAACGATGAGGATCGTCTCCTTACCCTGTACAATTGTACCGGAAGGTCTGAGTTCCTTTATCGCCTGTTTTTCGGACACGGGCAGATATATAATGAATGTGCTTCCCTCGCCCTTTTCACTGATAACGTCGATAATGCCCTGGTGGTTTTTAATGATCCCGTATGCAGAGGCAAGGCCGAGACCGGTACCGCGCCCCATCTCCTTGGTTGTGAAGAAGGGTTCAAATATCCTTTCTTTTGTCTTTTCATCCATGCCGCTGCCGGTATCGGTTATGGATATCTTTGCATATCTCCCGGGTTTGACTGAAAAGGGTCTTGTAAAGGCTGCGCCAAGGACGGTATTGGCCGTCTCGATATAGATCGTTCCTCCTGCCGGCATGGCCTGCCATGCATTTACATAGAGGTTGAGCAGGACCTGTTCGAACTGTCCCTGGTCTACCTCAACAGCATAAAGGTCTTCCGCATACTTTTTGTGGATGGCAATCTCTTTTTTGGTGCGTCCGAACATTACCGAGGTCTTTTCAATGGTCTCGTTGAGGTCTACAGGTTTCACCGTGTATTTTCCTCCCCGCGCAAAACCGAGGAGTTGTTTTGTGAGTTCTGCGCCGCTTCTCACCAGGTCTTCTATATTCTTGAGTTTCTCATAGTTCGGATTGTTGATCTCCATATTATAGAGCATGAGCGACGCATATCCCTGGATACCCATAAGCAGGTTGTTGAAATCGTGGGCGATGCCTCCTGCCAGTGTTCCAATAGCCTCCATCTTCTGTGCCTGGAAAAACTGTGCCTGAAGTCTTGCCTTTTCCTCCTCGTCCTGTTTCCGTGACGTGATATCCTGATAGGTCCCCTCGTAATAGAGCGTTCTGCCTTCCTGATCCCTGACGGCCCTTGAGTTTGTGGAGACCCAGATCTTCTGTCCGTCCTTTCGATAGGTCTGGTGCTCGAAGTTTTCGACACTGCCTTGTTGCTCGATAATCTGTTTGAATGTTATCCGTTGGGATGGGTCCGTGTAGTGCTCATATCCAATGTCCCGTATGGATGAGACCATCTCTTCCGGGGATTCAAAGCCGCACATCTTCGCCATGGCAGGGTTGACGCTAATGAAACGCCCTTCCGGTGAGCTCTGGAAGATGCCCTCCACGGCGTTCTCAAAGATGTTACGGTATTTTCCCTCGCTTTCTTTCAGGGCGTTTTCGGTTTTTTTCCTTTCCGTGATGTCCTCGACGAACCCTTCATAGTAGAGGATCGCGCCGTTTTCGTCGTGTATCGCCATCACGTTCATTGAGATCCAGATAATGCTCTTATCTTTGCGATAGAGCTGGGCTTCGTAATTGCGTATCATGCTGTTCTTTTCAAGAAGCTCCATGTATCTTGTGCGGTCTTCCGGTCTTACATAGAGCTGCCGCCCGATGTTGGTAACGCCTCTGATCATATCTTCCGGGGAATCAAATCCGTGCATTGTTGCGAGGGCAGGGTTGACGCTGATGTATTGTCCGGCCGGTGTGCTCTGGAAGATCCCTACCATGGTATTCTCGAATATATTCCGGTATCTTTCCTCGCTTTTCCGGAGGGATTCTTCCGTGCTCTTTCTGTCGGTAATATCCCGGATGTAAGCGAGGAGAGATTGTTTCCCCTTGTAGGTGATCGTTCTGACGGACACCTCTACGTAGATTGGGGTTCCGTCCTTTTTTATACCCGTGAATTCGTACCTGGCCGGCGCATAGCCCCCTTGATGCCTGATAGTCCCATAGCGGACAACCCGCTCGCGGTCATTGGGGTGTACGATACGTTCAATAGATTGTCCGACAATCTCATCGGGGCTGTCATAACCGAATATCTCTGTGTATCTGTTGCTTACATAGATGTGAATGAGGTCCTGGACGATTGAGACCCCGTCGTTCGAGTGCTCTATGGCTATGCGGTACCGTTCTTCCGATTCTCTGAGGGCTGCTTCAGCCTTTTTCTGCTTGGTGATGTCCATGCAGGTGACGATGTATCCTCCGGACTCGATATGGACAGAGGTAATGGCTGCGATCTTTTCTGCGCCATCCTTGCACCGTATGGTGAATATCCTGGTTTCCCCTTCTCCCATGTTGAATACCGTAAAGTCATTGATCCAGGTCTTGATCGCCTCCTGTCTGTAGTCTTTGTCGGGATAGGCGTTCCTGAACCAGGTCCTGCCATCGGGTATATCGTTCAGGTCATAGCCGAAAAGCTCCGTAAATTTCGGGTTTACATAACTGTACTGGTTATTCCTGTCGATCATTATCATGCCGAAGGGCGCATGATCGGCAATGGTCTGAAATCTTTTCCGTTCGTTGTATAGTTCTTCCCGGAGTCCCTTCTGGTCCGTGATGTCGGTGTGTGTCCCCACCATCCTCAGGGGTTTGCCATCCTCAGTCCGGGAGAAGATCTTGCCCCTGTCGAGTATCCACTTATAGCGCTCGTCCTTGCATTGTACACGGTGTTCACAGACATAAAACGGGGTCTTTCCTGAAAAATGTTTTTCGATCTCAGCCATAACGAAGTTCATATCGTCGGGATGGACGCGCTTTGACCATTCGTCAAGATGGTTTTCGATCTCGTGGTCTTCATAGCCAAGCATCTCTTTCCACCGCTTCGAGAAGAATACCTCCCCGGTCTGGACGTTCCAATCCCATACACCTTCATTGCTTCCTTCAAGGGCGAACTGGAGGCGCTCCTCGCTTTCTTCAAGGGCTTGCAGAGAAGTCTGCCTTTTTATTTTTTTGTTCATAAAATCTATACCTTGTCTTTACTGATATGCTACCTGGATATACGCTGCGGGGAGTTCATCGTAGATGTTCTGGCTACGCGGTAAATATACAACAGGTCAACAATCATATCACAAAAAAAGAAAAAAAACCTGATTTTTATTTTCTAATGGTCTTTAAGAAAGATCAGGCGCTTGAGAAACGTTTCCTTTGGGCAAAGACCTCGATCGCCGGTTTCCCTTCAAGGGGGCATTTGTTTTCACAGATACCGCAGCCGTTGCATAGTTCTTCGACAATGTACGGTCTTTTAAGGGTAACGATCTTGCCCTTGTAATCCCTTTCCTCAACGACCTCGAAACGTATAGCCTTTTCAGGTATGGGACAGTGTTCTTCACAGACGATGCAGTTGATCTTTTTGGCATAGGGAAGACAATGATTCTTGTCGAGGGCGGCGATCCCGATTACACTCTTCTTCTTTTTTTCAAGGGCGAGGTTCGGGATGGCGCCCGTGGGACATACCTGCCCGCAGAGGTTGCAGTTGTATTCGCAATACCCCAGCCGGGGGATAAGGACCGGCATGAAGACCCCGTAGATGCCTGCCCTGAAATAATCCGGGTACAAGGCGCTTCTGAGACAGACCTTGATGCACTCGCCGCACCGGACACATTTTTTGAGAAAGTCCTTTTCCTCTCTGACCCCCGGTGGCCTGAGGAGCCGTTCATACTGAGCAGGTGGCTGGAAGGCAAAGACCCTGGACGCGAAAAACCCCGATAACATGCCGCCTATGAAAACCCGTCTCTCCAGGACAGGGGCCGTACCCCCTGTCTTTGCCTCTTTTTTCCAGGAAATGCCCCTTAAAGAGAACCTGACACGTTTGAACGCGCATTGCAGCCTGCAATCCATGCAGAGGATGCAGTCGCCCTTCTGGAGGATATCGGCATCGAACCCTGTGGGACATATGTTCCTGCACTCCCCGCAGTCTGCGCATAGTCTTCCGGGGACCCTTCTGAATATTGAAATGTTGCTTATGATGCCAAGAAGCACACCAAGGGGGCAAAGGTTTTTGCACCAGTTTCTCTTCTCATATCGTTCGAGGAAGAGGATACCGGCGAAAAAGATCAGTGAGAGGAAGGCAAGGGGATAGAAGGTCTCCCTGAAGGGCAGGACATAGCCCTGCAGGAATTCGAATAAAGGGTTGAGGTATTCCCTTTTTTCTCCGAGCAATGCATACAGGCCCGTCCAGCCGCTGCGTATCGTATGACCGAAAAGCGGGTAGAGGAAGAAGGTAAAGGCGCGGACGAGTATGGCAATGGGATCGAAGACCCCCGCAAGGTTGACGTTGAAGAGGGCTGCAAAGAGGAGTGTGAAAAGGAGGTAGTATTTCAGCCGGCCCTTGAGGAACCCGAGAGGGACGGTTTTGCGTATCCTGTCCGTCACGAGATCGATGATCGTACCGAGGGGGCAGATCCATCCGCAGAAGAACCTTCCGAGGATGGCTGTAGCAAGGATCATTATGATCCCCGGGATCAGGAGTATGGTTATTGCCTTGACGGCGAGAATATAGTTTATCGTTACAAGGGGGTTTGCCCTGAAGAAACTGTTTATCGCCACAGAGATCTCGTCTTTGCCCCTGTATTCGGTATTAATAAAGAGGACGATAAATATGGCCAGAAAGATAAGCTGCGAGATTCTGGAAGAGGTAATCTTCAGGGGATTCTTTATGCTCATGCCTTGATAAGTTTGATCTTGTTGAGGTTCATCTCTCCCAGGCCCCTCTTGTATGCCGTTACCGTAGTAGATATGTCCTGCGGGTTGAGGTTGAAGAAGGTCGTTGCATGGGCATCGGCGGCAACAATGTCGGTGGAGGCAAGGACCCTGTTGAGGACCTTTACATCTTTCAGGCTGCCTCCCTGGGGACCATGATCGAGGAGTATCCTCGTGGCATCGATGATCGTGAGGTGGCTCCTGACAATGTGGTTTATATCGGCAAGGGCGTCATCCATGTTCCTGTGGATATACCCCCTGTTTCCGCCCATTATACCCATCATGTTCTTCAGCCCCAGCGACAACCTCGTCAGCCCGTGGTGTTTCGCAATAGGGGCATTTATGAAGACGTCCGCAGAGAGCGCTTCATCGTAGAGTTCCCATTCCTTGAGGAAGACGCCGTTGATCTTTGTGTTCCTGAAGCGGTCCCTCTCGACCTGCTTCATCTCCACGTTTTTCATGCCCTTCAGGATACCCTGGATGCCGCTGTTCTCATAGCATCTCCGGGGGTCATTACAGGGGATATCGAACACCTTGACCCTTTTTGCCCCTGCCTTCAGGCATTCTTCGACGATTGCCTTTACGACAAGGGGGTGGGTGTCGGCGGCATATTCCGGTTTCCTGTCCCAGCCGATATTCGGTTTGACGACGACGGTGTTGCCGGGTTTTACGAACTTCTGGATGCCGCCAAGCGCAGAGATAACGTTTCGCGTGATCGCCCCGTAGTCCTTTCCTTCTGCAAGCGCAACGGCAGATGTCCCCTGGGCGAATACCTTGCCCGTTATTCCGCCGAACAGGCATGACCCGACGGCAACCTTCAGAAAGTCCCGCCTCTTCATCGTCTAATAAATGTAACTATTCCGTCTTGTTTGTCAATAGCGGACAGGATGATTATATTATATCTATGATCTCTGAAAAGGACATGGATAGACGCAGATTCATACAACTCGTCAGTGCCTTTGGCATATCCTGCCTCGTCCCCTTCTCGCTTGATGCAAAAGAGGCGCAGCGGATACTCGACAACGAGGACAGGGAAGGCTTTTACATACGGTTCATCAAGCCCATAAAGCCCGTTGACCCTGCAAAGTGGGCGTTGAAGGTCAACGGGTTGTGCGAGAACCCTCAAAGCTTCAACCTTGCTGCAATCAAAAGGCTCTCAAAGGATACCCAGGTATCGCGGATGAAATGCGTGGAGTCCTGGTCGAGCAAGGCCAAATGGGGTGGATTCCGGGCAAAGACCCTCTTCGACATCGTAAAACCTAAGAAGCAGGCAAGGTTTCTCTATTTTTATTCTGCGGACGATTACTATGAGTATATCCCCCTCACGGAACTGTTAAAGCCACGGGTCCTCTTTACCTACGAGATGGACAACGCCCCCCTGCCGGACATCCACGGCGGGCCCCTCCGGTTGATCATGCCGTCGAAATACGGTTACAAGAGCGTCAAAACCATTCTGCGCCTTGAGTTTGTGGAGAGAGAAGGCATAGGGTACTGGTCGAAGTTCGGGTACTCACAAGACGCAACGATACAGCCCGGCACAGATCACGCCCTGGACCTGAAGGAATACAGGGTCATTAAAAAAGAAGGGGAGCTGGATTACTAAGACCAACTCCC
>MVRS01000153.1 GCA_002067975.1 Syntrophorhabdus sp. PtaU1.Bin058 | reverse complement strand
ATCGGCAAACGCCATGCGTGCCGGTCTCAACGATCTCGAAACGAAGCTCAACTCCTTGCAGCCGGAAGCAGACCGTGGAATAGATTATGACGGGAAGCGGGTTTCGGGGAGCGTCTCGCCCGGCGGGCTCGACTTCATTTCTGAAGCACCGGTTCCCGGACCGGCGCATACTCTCTCTCCGACCGGCAGCGGGCCCGTGGCCGACTCGTCGGTTGTCGATCTCAGGGACATGGCGGACAAGCCCCTCGTCGTTGACCCCCGTAAGGTTGCAGGTCCTCAGCCCCGGTCGCTCCCCCTGCCGCAACGGATCACCGATGTCGCCGGGGACGAGGAGTTGTCTTACTTCACGGAAGACGAAATCAGATCCCTGCTCACACCGGTTCAAAAAGGGAGCGCCTGGCCGGGTCCGAAGAACTACGAAGAACCGCTCATCAACCCGCTCCGGGACCCGGAAAGGGCAAAGGCGTTGTATGAGGCAGATAAGGCCTGGATAAATCAGAGGATCAAAACACTTAACGGCGAAGAGGTCCTCAAGATGCTTAATGCAGACGAAAGGATCAATAAAGCGCGTGACCGCATCGTCAGGGAACAGGTCCATACAGAGTATGAGGTACAGATCAAGGCCTACAGGCAACTGGCGATGGAGATTGAAGGCATGATGAAGGCCCTGGGGACTACGGAGTCCCAGGCCTTTGAGGCCAAGATAAAGGAGGACCCGCGACTTCAGGCGCACATTGAGGAACTGGTCCAACGCACGAAACAAAGCATAGCCGCGGGCATGAAGCAGGCAAGGGACAAGGCCTACAACGATATGTACGCAGAAGTAACAAAACGGACAAAAGAGCAGGGAGATAAGTAAATGGTCAGGAAGAAGGTGCTTATCGGTATCCTGGTCGGCGTCGCAATGTTCGTTTGTTTAGCCCCTCTCCGGGCAGAGGATTTTCCGATGAAACTCTCCCCTGATGCACAGACCGCCATGGATAAAGGGATCCAGGCCGCGAGGCAGCAGAACTACACCCTGGCCGTAGAGCGCTTTACCGAGGCGTATAACCTTGCACAAGGGAAGGGCCTCATCAGGAAGTGGGGCGTCTACCCTCAACTCTACCTCAATCTCGGCCTTGCCGAATCCAGGATACCCCACCACGATCTGCCGGCTATAGCATGGTTCGGCGCCTACCTCGCATCACTCCCCGATGCGCCAAATGCGAGCCAGGTGCGTGCCGGGATGACGGCCCACAAGGCAAAGGTGCGGCAGGTTCTGAAGATGTTCGCCGACCAGGCAAAACAGATGGCCGTCAATTACCCCGATAAAGATTTCGGACCCGTGCAGGTTGCCCGCGCGCAAGCGCTTGCACAGGACCGGGAGGGTACCATGAAGACGATCGGGGAACATAAAATGACCTATGAAGTGTGCTGGATTGCAAGGGATGTCGCCGGGGGCCTGACGGAAACGGGTGATGTCGCCTGGGCGCTGGACCTGTTCGCACTCGGCAAATCATCGGTAAAAGACAAAAGCGGAAAAGACCACTGCTGCCGGGCCTATGACGAGATTGCGCTCCAAAAGGCGCGGGAGCTGGGCGACACTGCCGGGGCGCTGGCGATGACGACGGAAGGATACTGTACCGACGACGGTCATTTCGGCCGGATCGACCTCCTTACGTATATCGCGGAAGCCCAGTTGAAAGAGGGGAAACGGGACGAGGCCTACAGAACGCTGGAACGGGCTAAGGATATTGTGAGGAGGGGGACGGGCAGTGCCCGCGACAAGGATTCCGCATACTATAAAATGGCCACTATGCAGATACAGGCGGGGGATTACAGCGGTGCCATGACGACGAGTGCGCTCATATCGGATGAAACCTACACCAACCTCATGGATGGCGACCGGGCTACATCGGGAAGGAAGCTCAAGGAGGAGATCTATAAACAGGCGGGAGGAAAGGCGGATCGATATTACCTTAAGCTTGCCCGCCACTATTTCCTTCATGAATGGGACTTTCAGAAGGTGAAAAAGATACTGTCGTTTCTGCCGGAGAGTCAGGCAAAAGAAAAACAGGAATTTCTGGAAGCCATGGCGGAATTAGAGGCACAGCCGGCCGATTACCAGTTACGGAAAAGGCAAAGCGCAGTCTTTCCCTGGACCTTTGAAGCGGAGAAATTGAAGTCCGGGAAACTCAATCCTGACGACATAATCCGGTCGGCGAGAAGCAAGAGGACACCCAAGGAGATCTTCGATGGGTTCGTCAGCGCCATCCAGGACCTTTCGGAAAGATTAAATTCGTTGGAGATGATTGAGTACCGCGAGCGAACAGGGGCAAAACATCTGAAGTTCGGGCTGTTCTGATCGCATATTCAGCATTTGAGCGGATCAGGCGATCAGAACTTTTAAGGGAGGTTACTTCATCTTTGAGGGCAATTTGATCTTCTCGCCGGCAACCATGAAAGTGCCTCTCCCGAGATGATGGATCGTCCGGGGGTCCTTCATTGAGGGATCGATCCACGCCTTGAGCACCTCAAGGACAAAGAAGTTGTATTGGGCAGACATTCTCGGATCCACGACCTTGCATTCAAGATTGGCAAAACACTCGTCAATGAGCGGCGCCTTGACGTATGAGGCTGCTGCCGGCGTGAGACGAAAGGTCTTGAACTTGTCGATTTTTCGTCCGGAGGTGTTTCCGCAGCTCACCACCTTTTTTGCGAGCTCCACGGTAGGGATGTTGATCACGCATTCCTTGGTAGCCTTCAGGATATCGAATGTATAGTTCCGGTTGCTGATCACGCAACCCACGATCGGCGGCTCGAAATCCATCATGGTATGCCACGACATGGTCATGATGTTCGCCTGCCCTTTTTCTGCGGTCGTCACCATTACCACCGGCCCGGGTTCGAGCAGACGATAGACCTTTGACAGGGGAAGAGACCTTTTCACTATCCTGGCACCTCCGTATATAATCGATTGTGTTCCAATTCCCTTCCAATTTCAAGCAAAATTTTGGTCGGCCGTTAATTTGTCTTGAGTCCTGCATCATTCATGCTTATCTTAAAAGAAAGGGGTATCTTGAGTCTTAAAAGGAGGTATTTATGAAACTATTAGCCATTGGATCAATGCTTTTGGTACTCGTTGCCATCACAGCGGGTATCTCGTATAGCCAGGGTTATGGTTATGGCCCCGGTTACGGTTATGGCCCGGGTATGATGGGGGGCTACGGCCATGGCCCTGGCTACGGTTATGGCCCCGGTTATGGTATGGGTCCCGGCATGATGGGAGGCTATGGTTATGGCCCCGGCTATGGTTATGGCCCGGGTTACGGTATGGGTCCCGGCATGATGGGAGGCTACGGTTATGGCCCGCGAGGATATGAAACGGGCCAGAACGAAGCCTGCCGGAAGTTTCTCGATGAGACTGCCGGACTGAGAAAGGAACTGCACAATAAGAGATTCGAATACTTCGAGGCCCAGAGAAACCCCAAGGCAACCGCCGAGTCAATTGCAAAAGAGGAAAAGGCGGTACGCGATCTTCAGGAAAAGATATACGCAAAAAATCCCCAGGGTTGCTGGTGGTAAAATAAAAAGCAGCATGGCAAGGCAGCCGGAAACCCCTGCCGGCTGCCTTGCCATTAACGGGAAGGCTTATTCTCCAGTCGGAAATTGAGCGTCATCGGGGATCATTTGCAACGATCCGGACCGGCTATGTCCGTAGAGTATTCATTCCCTTTCAGGCGGTTTTGGCCGCCATTTCTTATCGGTGACCCATCCTTCATTCGCAGTCTCGATCCGGTCGAACCTCGGTATATACGGTTTGATGTCGAGCAGGGGCGTGTTGTCGAGAACGTCGATACCCTCTACCTCCAGCATGTTCCCGTCTCTTCCGATAAGCTTCACAACCGATGCGCCTATGCCGTTGGGCCTGCATGGATGCCTTGTGGCGAATATTCCATGTAACGCATCGTCGAGGAAGGTTGACCGTACCATCTCTACATCGCCGGACCTGTCAAACAGGTAAAACAAATAGATGTGGGAAAACGTCTCGATGTCTTTGAGACCTGCCTCGTACCTGTGAAATACCTCGACGCGGCCCGGGGCCTCGAAGGCATAGAGCGGCTGGATGGGACAATCGTCTTTCGTGTGAAAAGGCGAACGGATAACGCCAATGGGTTCCATTGTCGTCACGGGGCGGCTGCTGGTCATGCCTGGAGATCCTGTCCTGTCGCCCATCTCCGGTTCGATGAACATCTCCGCCGACGAACAGGTATTGCCCCTGGCGCTTTGCCCTTCCCCGAACATCTTCTTGCCCTCCCAATAATCGAGCACCTGTCCCATACCCACGTCTATCCTGGCTGCCCCTGTAATCCCATAACCCCTTTTTTCATAAAAGCTTCTTGACGGCAGGGAGATGCTTAATGTCACGCGTCCATATCTTCCCCGTGTGGCCCATGCCTCCAGTTCATCCATCATAATGCTCCCGATCCCTTTTCCCTGGAGGTCATGTCTCACGAACACGCCCGTAATCTCGTTCCCGACGATCGATCCGGTCGCAACGATCTCGCCGTCGCGTTCAGCCACCATCACGAGTCCGTTCACGGCCCGCTGTTCGATCGCGCTATCGGTGTGGTAGCTGAGAAAAAAATCTATCGCACGCGGAGGATAGGCAACCGTATAGGACGCGCGGATAGTATTCCGGATCAGCAAACCCACACCGGGTATGTCGTCATATTTTATTCTACGGACTTTTATGCTGTCTTTCATCGTTCAATATCCTGCTGTCTCACGCACAGCGGGCGGTATCCTGCCCCGTCAACAGTATGCCGCCGGGCTGATGTCGCGTCTTTCAGGCTTACCCCGTATCACCTTAACTTGTATACCGGCTGATACCCGATATCTTTCAGGACCTTCAACAGCTCCGCTATCTCCTGCGGTGTCTTCACCATAATAAGCGAGTCCTTGTTAGCCGACAAGAACAGATTGGTGAATTTGATCGTGATCTTGTTCCCGCGGGAGGCCTTCATCTCCGAACCGGCCTCTGCACCTGCCTTGGTGACCTGCAAGGCATCCAAAACGTTGGCCCCTGCCTCTATGGAGAGTTTGCCGTTGTCTGTAGCATCGGCTGAAATGTTAAACTCAACGGTCACCTCCGATGGAGTAAGACCGGATTTCGGATGATCCTTGCCTATATCATACATTTTATTAAGACCGTTTGCGATCTGTTCCATCGCAGCCTCAAATGTGATTTTCTGCGGCTCAGGCACTACCCTTGAAGTTGCGCAGCCGGCCAGAACAAGTCCGAGGATCAAA
Organism: Syntrophorhabdus sp. PtaU1.Bin058; assembly: GCA_002067975.1. Classification (GTDB taxonomy): domain Bacteria; phylum Desulfobacterota; class Syntrophorhabdia; order Syntrophorhabdales; family Syntrophorhabdaceae; genus UBA5609. Next base: position 12,004 of record MVRS01000153.1, on the reverse strand, counting down.
ATTGCAGTAATGAGCATATGGTTCTTCATGTCAGCCTCCTTTAAATAGGGGACTCCTTTAATATTTCGATATCCCCTTCGTTTTTTTGTCAGCGATCGGCAATTTAATTATTTGTCTCCCTCCCGTATATGATCAAACCAATTGTGTTCCAATTCCCTTCCGATTTCAAGTCAAAACTCCCGATATTTTACCAATAATACCCGGCTCACCGGCAAGTGCCCAGACTTCGCAATTCCCGGAAACAAGGATTAAAGACCTGGATCAGGGTATTCATTTGTTCTTGCCGGTGTATAACCCATTATTAATATACATGTATAAATAATTTTAGACAAAAAGCTTGACTATCTTTTCAGGAGAATGATAAAGAATGGTATATCAAAAATTCAACTAAGGGGGGTTCAAATGAAACGACATGTTACAGTGTTTTTCGGCGTTATCATGTTTTTCCTGTTCTCCTCACACGCTCTCTCTGCGGCACTTGAGATCAAGTGGAGTAATTATTTCCCCGTTCCTTCAGCACAATCCAAGATCTGCGAAGAATTCATAAAGGACATTGAGGCAAAGACACAGGGCAAGGTGAAGTTCAGCTTTTTTGCAGCCGGGACACTCCTTTCCGCACCCAAGATGTACGATGGTGTTGTACAGGGAATCTCGGATATCGGTTTCTCGAACATAGGGTACACGTACGGACGTTTCAGAATGACGGAGATGCTCGACCTTCCCCTCGGCTTCCCGAACGCATGGGTGGCAAACCATGTGGCAAACGACTTTTTCAGAAAGTTCAAACCAAAGGAATGGGACAAGATCCACATGATCTCCATGCATACCTCCCCCGTCAACGTAATGATGATAGCGACAAAACCCGTGTATAAGATGGAGGACCTGAAGGGATTGAACATACGGGGCCTCGGGTACATCGCAGAGGTTGTATCGGCGCTTGGCGGAACACCACGGGCGATCGCGACACCCGAGACGTATGACGCAGTCCTCAAGAAGGTAATAGACGGCGTGTACCTGCCCATGGAGACTATGAGGGCCTTCAGGCTGGGAGAGGCGGTAAAGTACATCACGGAGTGCTGGCCTATCGGTCAGGTCTATACCTTCTATCTCATTATGAATAAAGAGGTATGGAACAAGCTCCCGCCGGATGTACAAAAGGTCCTCAACGAGTATCCCTTCGAGGATAAACTGGCAGACATGTGGAATAAGATCGATATCGAAGGGAAGGACTACGGCAAGGAAAAAGGCCTCACCTATATAGAGCTCTCTCCTGATGAAGCAAAAAAATGGATAAAGGCCTCTGAGACGGTTATTGAAAAATACGTAAAATCTATGGTCTCTGCCGGATATAACGAAAAGGAAGTGAGAAGCTGGATAAAATTTGCAAAGGAAAGGATAGAGTACTGGACAAAAAAACAAAGGGAACTTAAGATCAAATCATCGACGGGCCCTGAAGATGTCCGGATCAAGTAGATTAGAGAGGTTTGAGAAACTCATAAAGGATGTAAGCGGGTACTTCGAGTGGGTAGGGGTCGCCGGTATCCTTATGATGTTTTTCGCAAACCTTGCAGATGTCATCGGTGCAAAATTCTTCAGAAGCCCCCTGCCCGGCGCCCTTGAAGTGATCAGCTTTATGCAGGTTGTTGCCATAACCCCTGCCATAGCCTTCGGTCTTTTTCTGGGGAGCCACCTGGAGATAGACTTCATTGTCGAGAAATTTCCAAAAACTCTGAAAACGATACTAAGCCTTTTGGTCTCCGCCCTTTGTTTCATCCTCTTTGTTTTCGTTTTCTGGCAGGGTCTGGAATATGGATATTCACTGCAAAAATCGGGGGAGATCGGTTCCGTATCCAAGCTCCCCCTTTTCCCTTTCGCCTATCTCTTTTCCGTCAGCTGTCTCCCTGTCATATTCTTCTACGTCATTAAACTAATGAAGACATTGAAGGTGAAACGATGAGTCCAACGTTGGCAGGAATAATAGGTCTCGTTTTGCTTATAGCCTTATTTGTCGTCAGGATGCCCATCGCATTTGCCATGGCCTTTACCGGTTTTCTGGGGTTTTCCTATGTTGTATCCTTGAAGACAGGGCTTTCCCTTCTGCCCCGCGACCTTTTCGAGCAGCTAAGCTCCTATTCCATAAGCGCCATCACCATGTTCATCCTTATGGGATACTACGCATTCTCTGCAGGACTCGGCACGAGGCTGTATGATGCGGCATACAAGGTCTTCGGCCATATACGGGGCGGGCTTGCCATATCGTCGATCTTCGCCTGTGCAGCCTTCGGTGCGATCTGCGGTTCTTCAACGGCAACGGCGGCAACAATGGGGAAGCTTGCCATTCCGGCGATGAAAAAATATGGGTATAGCGATACGCTGGCAACGGGCTGTATTGCCTCCGGGGGGACGCTCGGCATCCTGATACCGCCGAGCGTGATCTTTCTTATCTATGGCTTCATGACGGAACAGTCCATAGGAAAGCTCTTTATATCGGGCATCATCCCCGGCACCATCCTTGCCATCTTCATGAGCATTGCCGTGTATATCATGTGCCTTAAAAATCCATCATACGGGCCGAGGGGGCCGAAGATATCCTTCAGGGAAAAGATGATAACCATTGTCAAAACATGCGACGTGGTCATCCTCTTCCTTGTCGTCATCGGCGGACTCCTTTTCGGCTTTTTCACGCCGACCCAGGCAGGTGGGATCGGTGCGGCAGGGGCCCTTCTTATCGGTCTCGCACGAAGGGAGCTTACGTGGCAATCGTTCATTCAGAATACGAGGGACGCCCTGAGGACAGCCTGCATGATCCTCACGATCATTGCCTGCGCCACGGTCCTTGGGCATTTCATGACCATATCAAAAATCCCCTTTGCCCTCTCCGATTGGGTGGCCTCTTTAAAGATACCGCCCTTCCTCGTAATGTTCATTATCATATGCATATACCTCATAGGCGGGTGCTTTATCGATGCCATACCCCTTATTATCCTCACCATCCCCATCCTCTATCCCATTGTGATCTCTTTCGGATATGACCCGATATGGTTCGGCGTCATCATTGTGCTCGTAACGTGTATGGGCGTTATAACGCCGCCTGTGGGGGTAAATGTCTATGTAATAAAAGGCATAGCAAAGGACGTGCCTCTTGAGACCATATTTAAAGGTATATTTCCATTCCTTCTTGCCATGATTTTCACAACTCTTGTCCTTATCTGCTTCCCTTCGCTGGCAACCATTTTACCGGATCTCGTTGTAAAATAGGGGAAGAAAACTATGGTTCGACTTACAAACATCTCTATCCCTGAGGTCTTTAACCAGGCAGAATTTTTAGCGGACAGGCATGTAAAAGAAGGAAGGGGGAAAAACGTAGCCATCTACTATAAGGATAAAAAGATCACCTATGAAGAGATGGTGTCCATGGCCAACAGGTTCGGAAACGCCTTAAAGGGGATAGGCGTAGAGATAGAGAACAGGGTGCTTATCGTTCTTCCGGATTGCCCGGAGTTTGTTTACGCATATCTCGGGGCCATGAAGATCGGGGCCATACCTATTCCCGTCAACACACTGGCATCACCAAAGGATTATGCCTACTTTCTTGATGATTCAAGGGCAAATACATTGATTACAAGTGACGCCCTCTTCGGAAAGATCGGCGATATTCTGGGTGGTAGAAAACATCTCAAACATATAATAGTCGTTGGAGAAAAGATACCAAACACAATGAGCTTTAATGATATTGTCGCATCTTCTTCCGCTGAACTTGAAGCAGAGGAGACAACAAAAGACGATATGGCGTTCTGGATGTATACCTCCGGAACTACAGGACTGCCCAAGGGCGTGGTTCATCTCCACCATGATCTCCTTTACTACATGGTCCCTTCCTGTGAAGGGGTGCTTGAACTGCAAGAAGAAGATATAATCTATTGTTCATCAAAGATGTTCTTTTCATACGGCCGCAATCATTCTCTCGAGGCGCCGTTCCTGTACGGCGCCTCCGTGGTCCTCTGGCCTGAATGGCCTAAGCCGGAGGACGTTTTCTATGTGATAAAAAAGTACAGACCGACGATCTTTTTCAGTGTCCCGACTCTTTATAACGCCCTCTTAAGTGAATGCGAGAAAAGACCCGTTGATCTTTCATCCCTTCGCCTCTGCATCTCTGCTGGAGAGGCCTTGCCGAAGGACATCTTCGAAAGATGGTCAAAGAGATTCGGTATTGAGATCCTTGATGCCATCGGAAGTACGGACGTAGGCGGACTATACTTTTCAAACAAGAAAGGGGACATAAGGCCGGGAAGCAGCGGTAAACTCCTTCCGGGCTTTGAGGCAGAGCTCAGGAATGAAGAGGGGACAAAGGTATCCGTCGGAGAGGTAGGGACCCTCTGGCTTAAAAATGAGGGCATAGCGAATTGCTATTGGAAAAGACACGAAAAGAATAAAGAGGTCTTTTTGGGTCCATGGTTTAATACAGGCGACCAGTTCATCGAGGATAACGATGGATTCTATTACTACCAGGGAAGGGCGGACGACATGCTGAAGATAAGCGGTCAGTGGACGTCGCCTATTGAAATAGAAAATGTCTTGACGCATCATCCTGCCGTGAATGAATGCGGGGTGATCGGGTCTCCTACCGATGAAGGGCTTTTGAGGGTAAAGGCCTTTATCGTATTGAACGAAAACTACGAAGCAAGCCCTGCGTTGGAAGATGAGCTTATTAAATTTGTCGGGGACAAGCTTGCCCGTTTCAAAGTGCCGAGATGGATCTCTTTTGTAAAAGAACTTCCGAGGACCACGACCGGAAAGCTTATCCGCTACAAACTCCGCCTGGAATAGTGCGCGAGCATAACGTGTGCAATGTCTCCTGAACCGTTCCTCCAGCGGTCCCTCCCGGACCCCTTCTTGCCTGCCGTTCGTTGATCCGGTATTATCTCATGCCGGCGTATCCGGTCGTCTTTAACAACCGCACACTTCCTCTTAACAGATTGTCCTGAAACCAAGCGTGGTTTGTCCTAAACACGCCGGAGATGGATACAGCCTTATTTGCGTAAAAAGCAGGTATTGCGGAACACAATTTCCCGGGAACAGGTCAACCCCGGGTATTGTTAAAAAAGCTTGACAGAAATATTTATATATATAATACTATGTATACTTGTTAATATACAAGGTAATATTATGCTGAGGCTCAAATCAAGCGCCCTCCGTTTTAAAGTATATAAGACCCTTAAAGATAAACTTATCAACCTGGAGATCAGACCCGGGGAGAAAATTTTTGAAAATGAACTTGCGAGCTCTCTCAACGTCAGCAGGACACCTGTGAGAGAAGCGCTGTTGATGCTCGAACATGAAAAGCTCGTGGCCTGTTCCAACGGCATAGGATTTATGGTGAGGCACCTTGCCGCCAAAGACGTGGAAGAATATTTTGCCATCCGGCATATCATCGAAGAGTACGTCATGTCTCTCGTTGTCGAGAGAATAACCGACGCTGAAATATCGGATTTGGCGGACAATGTAAATAAGGCGAAAAAGATCATCAAAGAAGGAAATATAAATGAAATTATTCGGTGCGAGACAGAATTTCATGACATTTTATACAGAGCCGCCAAATCGGAAGTGCTCCTTGAAACTGTTTACGGTCTTGTAGATAAGTTCCAGTTGCTCAGATCCCTTATCGCAAGCATACCCGGCTGTGTAGCCACTTCCGCTGCCGAACACAAAGCAATACTCGATGTTATAAAACAACGGGATGCAAAAAAAGCGAAAAAACTAATGAAAATGCATCTTAAAAGGGCGCAAAAGGCAGTAGTCGGATTGCAGAACATTCTCTTTTAAACGTATTATGGAAGGGTCAACCATATAAACCAAACCAGCAGAAGGAGAAATAATGGAGTTGCAAAAACGCGAAGAGGAAATGTTGTCAGGGAAACACGGCTCCGGATTAAAGAAATGCATGGAAATTCTTGTGGCAGTCGGAGAATCGTACGGTGCAGCAAGAATGATCCCTATCAATAGCGTCCACATGGCCGGCAATTATTCGGTTATGGAGACCGAAGGCATTGAGTGGCTGGAAGAACTTGTCCAAGGCGGATCGAAGGTAACGGTCTTCACCACCAAAAACCCGGAGATGTATGACTTCGAAGATTGGATGGAATTCAATGTTCCCGAAGACTTACGGGACAAACAAAATAGGATCAACAACGTTTTGAAGGCCCTCGGGATTACCCTGCTCTATTCATGCCATCATTATCTGGCAGGCAATTTGCCCCGGTTCGGCGATCACATTGCCTGGGCTTCGTCCGGGAGCGGGGCATTTGCCAACTCTGTGATCGGAGCGCGATCGAACCGGGATGGAGACCATACGGTCATATCTGCCGCCATTACAGGGGTCATTCCGGAATACGGCCTTCATCTGAGCAGCAACAGAAAGGGGCAGATCATTGTCACGACCGACAATCTGAACCTGTCAGGCTTCAACCATGCAGACTTTCAGGCGATGGCGTGGCATATCGGCAAGAAGGTTCGTGACAGAATACCTGTGTTTGTCGATTTATCGCCGGACACTGTCATCCAGAATATCAAAGCCATTCTTTACAGCCTTACCGTGACGGGGGCAGTGGGTCTTGTACATTTTGTCGGGATGACCCCCGAAGCCCAAACGGTGGAAGCGGCCTGCGGAACTAATGATATTGCCTCTCTGGAGCGAATATCGCTCACACAGGAAGATGTTGATCAGGCATACAGGGAGATCTCAACCGCCACCGATCAAAAGGTGGATCTGGTGATCTTCGGCTGTCCCCAGTGCACCATACAGGAAATAGGAGAAGTGGTCGATCTTCTGGAAGGCAAAAAGGTCCATCCGGAAACACAATTATGGATCTGTACCTCCGGTTGGGTGAAGACCCTCTGCAAGAGGATGGGCTACTGGGAAAAGATCAGGGCAGCCGGGGGGCGGATTGTGGCTGACATCGGTGCGGCATGCGGCCCCTACCTGTATCTTCCGAAACAAGGCGTAAGGGTTATAGCGGTTAACTCGGCAAGGGCCAGCTATTATTCGCATAATGTCACGGGAATGGAGACATGGTTCGGTTCTACAAAAGAATGCATCGAAACGGCTATCGCGGGTACGTGGAGGGGACGCAAATAATGAAAATCAGAGCGAAGAGTATTGTTAAGGGCGTTGTCAGAGGTGAGGCAATTATCTCCCGTATGGCCATCTCTTTTACGGGAGGAGTGGATCCCAATACAGGTATTGTCAGAGAGCCGGGTCATGATCTTGAGGGCAAAAGTATCGCCGGCAAGATCCTTATCTTCCCCATCGGTAAAGGTTCGACAACCGGTTCATGGCAGTTTTATGCAACATACAAACGGGGCAATGCCCCCAAGGGCATCATCAATCTCCGGGCCGAAGGGGTAGTGGCGGTGAGCGCGGTTATCACGGGCACGCCCATGGTCCACCAACCTGAAAAGGACCCCTTTGACTATATAAAGGATGGGGATATGGTTACGATAAATGGAGATGAGGGTTTTATAGAAATTGAGTGAGGGTTGCTGCTCAGGAAAGGAAAAGGCAACAAATAATGAGTAGAAAAGGAGGTGCGACGAGATTCATTTATGGCAACGATTGGATTAACAAAGCATGTAACAAAAGAAGAGGTAAGGACATTATTATTATAAAGAGGAGGGGCACAATGAAAAAGTTTTCTTTGATTCATTTATTCATCATTGCTTCTATAACACTGTTGTTTTGTTTATCTGTTGTATCGGGTGTACAGGCCCAGCAAAAGATAACCCTGAGTATGGCCAGTCATTTCGGCGCTACCGCGTTTATCCATACGGAACAATATCCCCGGTACTTCAAAATGGTAGAGAAGGCCGCGAAGGGTAAATATGTATTGGACATAAAACTCTATCCCGGTGAGAGCCTGCTCAAAGGGGCCGACAACTATGACGGGGTAGTCAAGAAAATTGCCGATTCCGCTATACAGTCCACAGGGTATATCCCCGGTCGTCTTCCGGTCTTTTTAACATTGAGCCAGTCCGGAATAGCTCCGATAAATAGCTGTCTTGCCGCAAGCCTTACTGCGTGGGAATTCGTCAATAAGTATAAACCGAAAGAATTTGACGATGTAAAATTGCTTATCACGTACGGCACAGGACCGGGATGGGTTCACTCCAACAAACCCATTTTAAAGGCGGATGACCTGAAGGGTATGAGGCTCCGGGTTACAGGAGCGGGCGCCCTGGGTGCAAAGGCAGTGGGGGCCCAACCGGTAGCCATGGGGATGCCGGACGTTTATCTTGCTGCAAAAAAGGGAACGATCGACGGGCTTGTCTCTCCTGCTGAAACGCTTAAAAACCATAAACACGCAGAAGTCTTCAAGTACTCTACATTCTTCCCCATCTTTTACTCAGAGTTCATGATATATATCATGAATAAATCCGTATGGAACTCATTGCCCAAGGACCTTCAGGAGGCCTTTGATTCCGTTTCGGCAGCCGCCGTAGAAGAGGCCGGCCATTTTTGGGATCGTGAACAGAAACTGGCAATGGAATATGCAAAAAAACAGCCCGGAGGACATGAGTTCCTGTATCTGCCTGATGCAGAAATGGCAAAGTTAAAGAAACTTATAGAACCGGTAAAGGAAGAGTATATCGCCGTCCTCAATGCCAAGGGTCTGCCTGGAAAACAAATCGTTGAAGACGCGGGAAGGATAGCGGAAAAATATAATAAGCAACCAGTTAAACCCTGGAAGCCGTAAGATGATTTTATAAGGGATGCCTTCTTCAAGGGCATCCCTTATAACGAATACACATTTGGAGATATAGCATGCAGATCAAAACCAAAATCGAAAAGATTTGTAGGGTTTGTGACTATATAGCATATATAGGTATAGCCGTAACAATAGTCATTACCGTAACGGAATTCATATGTCGCAGTTTCGGGAGACCTCTGGAGGGAACCTATGACATCATCGGGTTGATCCAGGTGGTATTGGTTTGCGCGGCGCTTCCTTACTGCACCCTTCAAAAAGGTCATATCCGGGTAGATATGTTTATGGCGCTTCTGCCGAAACGGGTTCAGGTGGTCATCGACAGCATCATCGGCCTTTTGAGCCTGAGTTTCTTTCTCTTTGTTGCATGGCAATCCGTCATGATGGGAAACAGTTTTCGGAGGACCGGCGATGTAAGCATGACCGTGTTTATCCCTTTCTATCCGTTTGTATATATAATTGCCCTCAGTTGCGTCTTTATGGCCCTGTTGATCTTTTCTGACACTATAGAATCAATATTCAGCGAGGTGAAGCGATGAACCCAAATCTCTTGGCAATTGTCGGTATCGTTGTTCTCGTCGTGCTGTTTATGTTAAGGATGCCAGTCGCCTATGCAATGGGTATCGTCGGGTTTATCGGCTTTGCCTTTGCCACTTCGCCTGAGGCTGCATTTGCCATACTGAGCAAGGATTTTTTTGCGACCTTCTCTTCCGGTGCATTGACCGTGCTTCCTATGTTCGTTTTCATGGGCGTAATCATGTCCTACACGGGGATCAGCAACCGTCTTTTCAATTGTGCATATAAATGGTTGGGGCAGTTGGCCGGCGGTCTGGCCATCGCAACCTGCTACGCCTGCGCCGCCTTTGGCGCATGCTGCGGCTCGACGAATGCCGGAGCGGCAACCATGGGGAAAGTAACGGTGCCCGAGATGATAAAACATGATTATGACGTGTCTCTGGCAACCGCCAGTGTTGCCAGCGCGGGATCATTGGCCATCATGATCCCGCCCAGTACCGTTCTCATTATCTACGGCGTGCTGACCGAGGAGTCCATAGGGAAATTGTTCATCGCAGGGATCATTCCGGGTATCCTGCTCGCTACCATCTTTGCCGCTACGGTATATGTCCTGTGCCGTAGAAATCCCCGACTTGGTCCCGCAGGGCAAAAAACCACTCTCAAAGAGAAGCTGGCCTCTCTTCTCGGTATAACCGAGGTATTGATCCTTTTTGTATTCGTTATGGGCGGTATTTTAATCGGCTTCTTTACCCCAACGGAAGCAGGCGCAGCCGGAGCAGCAGGGGCATTGATTATCGGTTTGGCCAGGCGTCAACTGAAATGGAAGGACTTATTGAACGGTTTTGCAGAAACGACGAAGATTACCGCCATGATCTTTCTCATCCTTACCTGCGCCACCTTATTCGGCCATTTTATGGCGGTCACACGCGTCCCCTTTACATTGTCGGAATGGCTGGGCACACTGGATATGAATCCTATCATCATTATGATCTTAATAGTCTTTGGTTACTTAGTCGGCGGCTGCTTTATGGACTCCTTTGCCCTCGTTGTCCTTACGGTCCCCGTCCTGTATCCGGTAATACAGAAGCTGGGTTTCGACCCCATATGGTTTGGCGTAATGATTGTGCTCGTTGCCGAGATGGGCGTGATCACCCCCCCTGTGGGAGTGAACGTATATGTTATAAAAGGGGTTTTCCCCGAGATCCCCCTGGAAAAGATCTTTAAGGGGATATGGCCTTTCCTTATAGGGATGTGGATTTGCGCTTTAATCATTATGTTCTTCCCGCAAATAGTGACCTTTTTGCCCAAATATATGTCCTATTAAGCGACCAAGGAAAATTATGCCTGATTTGAAACGGGCAACACAATTAAGAATACGGGAATAAGCAAGGGTGAAGAAGGAGGTGGGAAGGACCGGAGTTGTCGTTTAATCATATTGAATTGAAATAAGCAGAAGAGGAAAGGAGGCATATTGATATGAATAGACCGATAAGAGTTTTGATAGCAAAACCTGGATTGGACGGCCACGACAGGGGAGCGCTCACCCTCGCCATGGGCCTGCGGGACGAAGGTATGGAGGTCATTTATACCGGGGTGAGGCAGACCGTGGAAAACATAGTGAGGACGTGCAGCCAGGAATATGTAGACGTACTTGGTTTGAGTCTGCTCTCCGGGGGACATAATTACTACTTCCCGAAGATAATAGACCTGCTGAAAGAGAAGGGGCTGGGTCATATATTGGTCCTGGCCGGCGGCATAATCCCCAATGAGGACAGGGAGAGCTTAAAGGCAAAGGGAGTAAAGGAGATCTTTGGACCCGGAAGCACAATATCCGATATTGCAAATTACATCAGGGAAAACGTAAGGGGTGAAGATTCGTGAAACAGGATATCGATAAACTTATAGCCGGCGCACTTTCCGGTGAAGAGAATTCACTCAGTTGTCTTCTGGCTATGGTGGAAAACGATGATACAAGCGCCTCCAGGATACTCAATGCCATCTCCCCGAGCCTGGGCAAGGCGTATCGCATAGGCATAACAGGGTCTCCCGGCAGCGGAAAAAGTACCTTGATAGATAAGCTCGTAGGCATCATGAGAGGCAAGGGCCTGACAGTCGGGGTAATCTGTGTTGATCCAAGCAGTCCCGTTACCGGTGGTGCGGTATTAGGGGACAGAATAAGGATGGAGCAACACTATTCGGATGACGGGGTATTTATACGAAGCATGGCAAGCCGTGGCAGTTATGGTGGGATATCCAAGGCTGTCGGTGTTTCGGTAGCCCTGTTCGATGCCTTCGGCAAGGATGTTATTATAGTTGAGACCGTAGGTATAGGGCAGGAAGGAATCGATATCACCAGGATAGTCGACACCACCCTATTGGTCCTCGCCCCCGGCTGGGGAGACAGTATGCAGTTAATGAAGGCAGGGATATTGGAGGTTGCCGATATCATTGCCATCAACAAGGCAGACCTCGGCGCCGACGAATTAGCTGACAGCATCAGGGATATCCTGACCCTGAGCTCAAGAAAATCAGTACCGCCGGTCATACAGACACAGGCGTTGAACAATATCGGAATAGAAGATCTCTATCATGAACTGGAAAACCAGCGAGGCAAACATCATCACAACGAAAAGAATGGCAGGTAAGGGAGACAGATGATGCCGAACGATAAAGTATCTGAGATAACAGCAAGACAGAAAGAGTGGGAAGACGGCAGCCTTAAGGAG